>CAZHRU010000004.1:2715-61328 GCA_964535015.1 uncultured Verrucomicrobiota bacterium
CCCCAGTGGAGATTGTTTATGCCGCCCACCGGGCTCGCCCCGGTGGAGGCAAACGCTACACCGCCACCTTGCCCCAGTGGAGATTGTTTATGCCGCCCACCGGGCTCGCCCCGGTGGAGGCAAACGTTGAACGTCCAGGGAACACGCACACAACCCTTTCCCCGCACCTCAAAATCACCCGCCACCCCCCCCTTACTCATTCAAAATCATAAACGACTTCACCACAATCGGGTTGGGCCTTCCCGCATTTTTCACCGGATCGCGCCATACCTCCGCCACCGCACGAATCCCCGCCGCCACACTCCTATCCGACATCATGGCCACAACCTTGGTGGTTTGAACGTTCAGAAGAATAATGAAATAGTTTTGCCGCACCCCCATCAACCCGGCCGCATTCCTGACAAACGACTCCCGTTGCAAATCCGTCGAACCCGGATAACTTGCCGCCGGGTAAATACTCCCCCAATTCACCGTCCCCAAGTCCGATAACTTCATCGCCGCATTGGTCGCCGTCATTGCCATTATTGAATTTACAACCGTATCCAGAAGCGCCCCGGACAATCGATTTGTCTCCGGACCGGGTAGATCAATCGGCATATCATCATACACCGCCATCATGACTTCACGTTGCTGTGTCCCAAGATGAACTTTTCCTCTTGAAACAGTATTACTTATGGAATCACAGGCAAAATAGTCCAAAACCGGATGGATATTACCCATATTTAGAGTACCATGCTTGTACAAACGTAACGTTTCCAATGGACTTCCAAAGAACAAACACCCCAATTCGCCAACACTTGCCATCTTCCTGTTTCCCACATACATAGAAAGATCGCCATCCCTAGTAGCACCGACTGATCCGGAGAAATACTGAAGTGTTGCCAAGTTTGTCGTCCCTAACGTACTTGCATTAGTCAACATCAACCATTGGTCACTCCGATAATTCAATCGTGGATCACGGCACTCGTACGTAAAACTGGTCTGAGTAAGATAGTTTGACCCACCTGACAAGACCGGAGGAGGAAGAGACCACGTCATCACAATTGGGGAATTGGTGACCGAATCGACTACTTTGCCTGCTTTCTCAATCCAAACATATACATTCGCCGTCATCACAAGGTTACTGCTCGGGCACGCAGCAACCACACCACCCACCACATTTTGCTGAAAAAACGGCAAATGCGGCAATGCAAAATAGGGCGGCATTCCGGAAAGCGGCACATTTACACGGGTTAATGGATTAGACATAGGGACATACATGGCGGAAGAACAATTGGTGAACACCACGCGATAGTTCAACGTGCACCCGGCATAGTCTCCGCTGATGAAAGGATAGACACACTCAACCGATAGTTTAACCGCACCACTCACCGTGTAGTTTGAACCACTGGATGTAAACACAAGGTAATTACTCACATAAACCTCGTTGAACATCCAAACCGGTTCAACAGAAGGCCCCTCCGCTACACTAGGCGCCACCAGATTCCCCAAGTTTCCCGGGGTAAAATCATCATCAACGTAATCAATAAGATTTGTAAACAATGTTCCCGCTTGCTGCATCGAGAACCCCGAATTCGTAAATCCTCTCATGATATTAGTCTGGTTGTTCACCAAGGACGCCACGTCGCCGCCCACATACACCAGACTCCCCGTCGGATTCGGATACGCCAAATAGGTCGCAAAATTCGCCGGCTTACACGCCAACGCACCGGAGTTCGTCCCAACCGCCGCCAACTCCTGCTGCGTCAGATAGACCCGTTTATTACTCAGAATGGCCTCATCCTGCACATCAACAAGATTGGCAATCTGCAACTCCTGGACATTCGTTCCGGCACCCCGCACCATGCCACCCGCATAGTTGGCGTCTAGTAACCCTGAACAATTGAGGATCAGATAGGCGTACCGTCCTTCAACTCCAGATACAGGAACATCCACCCACCCCGCCCGCAACGTCGCCCCCGTTATCACCGCCGTCGGCAGAACTCCCCAGGCTACCCCATTCGTCATCGCGATGGCATCGCCATACCCCACCGAATTAGTCACCGACCATGGCGGATAACTCCTCGTCCCCACTGTCGTCTCAATATCCTGCAACGCCCGATTCAACGCCACAGACAACAACTGCCGGGTCTTGACATCATTCTTGAAATTGCCTGCCGCCACCCGTTCCGTCCGCATGAAGATCGCAAACGCCACCCCCATCACCATCATTAAGGCCAACAGCCCAATGACCAGAATCAAAGCCACCCCACTCCGATCACCAAGGCAATTATCGTGCCGTTTCATAATAACCCACCTTCTGACTAGGCAGTCCATCGTCCGTAGTCTGTAGTCTGTAGTCCGTAGTCCGTAGTCAATCCCTCACCCATCCCGCCCACGATTGGGAAAGGTCGCCCGGGAATGAAACACCGTCGGCCCGAATTCATTCGTGACCGTAACCCTGATATCCACCCACAAAGGCAATGGATTTGGACCTCCCACCGTCTCGGATTCAAACTCCAAACCTGCAACCCCTTCGCACATGGGTTGCGGTCCGCCGGAGTTAACTTCGCGTGTGACGACCCCACCACTACTCCAGACATACTTCACCGTCTGGGTCGCCCGCAGAGTTGCAGTTGCCTCTCTAAGAATCATGAACGACGCAGAACTCCCGCTGACGTTCCAGGTATTCGTTACCGGCATGGCCATTTCCATTTCTTGCGACATATAGTCGGCCACCGCCCGCCCCGTCAAAAGCACCTCGGCCTTGCGCACCCCCGTATCCCACGCCACCGATGCCCGCTGGAAAAACATGCCAATGATCATCACAATCACCACCAGCATGGACATCGCCACCAGCAGTTCAACCAACGTGAAGCCACGCCTGCCTCGTCTGGCCGCCGCATCCTGTATATCCTGCTCATCCATGTTATAGTTCTTTCGCTTCTCACCCTTCCTTCGTGCCCTTGGTGAACTTCGTGGTGAATCCCTCTACTTCCCCTGATAATAGAACTCCGTGTAAAATGTACTCGGATAGATCAATGTTCCCGCCGGATACTGCCCGTTCTCCACCTCCAACTTGGCCGAATACGAAGTCCCGCTCGCCGTATTCATCGTCAACCGGTACCGCAAGTGTTCCGCACCATTGGTCGGAAACACCACATCGTAGACACCCGCCGTTGCAATCGGCCCCACACCTAAAACTCCTGTCCGGAGATCAACCGATACCGCCGAATCACACCATTCGCTCCAATTCGTAATGCCAACCGCATTCCCCTTCAACCCGTTCATAACCGTACTCGCAAATAACCCGCACCGGGTATCCGCCGTGTCATCCTCAATCGCCCTCAACCCCGACGGGAACAAACTGAATATCGCCAACAAACCGAGCCCAATCACCAGCACGGCCAGACATACCTCAATCAGGGTAAACCCACCCTGATTATTCACATCATCCTGTCTATCCTGTATATCCATGTTCAATTCCTGCTGTCTCCCATCCCCACTCTGCCTTTATCATCCCCCATTAACCATCAACCATCCCCCCCTCCCCCCTACTGCACCTTCGTCACCCCCGTCAACTGCCACACCGTTACCGTCGACACTCCTTGCACACCCCCGGCCTGCACCACCCGCTCTTGAAGAACCACCGTCCCCATCCCACCCGCCCCGCCAATCGGCGAAAACGTAATGGGTGCCGGAGCAGCGTCATTCCAAAATTTAATTCCCAACGGCAGATAAGCCGTCCGATGCACTTCTCCAGTCGTCCCGGTGGATTCTGCCGCCACCACCTTCATATAATTGGTGGTTGTGCTCGCAACGAATTCCACCCGCATGGACTTCCGTTTCGTCACCGCCTGCTGACGCGCCAGCATCAATGTCGTCCGCACCGTCGCAACCGCCCCCCTCATTTCAGTGCCACGCCGAATCCCGAAATACCCGGCGGCTCCAATCCCCATCAACATCAACATAATGGCCATCACCACCAGCAACTCAATCAGGGTGAACCCAAGATTTCTACACTTCTTCATTTTGACCACGTATTCCGCCTTCTGGATTCTGACTTCTGGATTCTGGATTCAATCTTCTAGTACTTCGCAGAAATATCATCACCACCCGCCCCATTATCCACACAATTCTGCCCGCACGACCAGACCCTGACATAATTCCCCGTCACATCAATACGGATCCGGTACGCCATGTTCGACTTGAATGGATCACAGAAAGCACTAGTCGTGTTGGTCAGTTCAAAGAAGTTGATATGCCGCGTGTTGCCTGGCCCCCCGCTTACCAAACAACGCAACACAAGATAATTATTGTTACTCCAAACTCCGCCGCCCGATGGATTGAAGGGCCATGCCGTATACTCCGTATGGAACGCTCGTATGGCCGTTGCCACACTCTTCACCTCGGTTTCCGCTCGCTTGATCTTGGTCTTCATCTGGAACCCGATGATCGCCGGCAACATGATCCCCGCGAGAAGACCAATAATCGCAATCACCGTAAGGAGTTCAATCAACGTGAACCCCCACACTCCCAGTTTCTGATCCCTGACCCTATCCTGTCTATCCTGTACATCCATGTTAGATTCGCACTCCACTCTGCACCCCTACTGCATCCAACTGGTAACATCGTCCTTCTGCTGTGCCGCAGAGGCAGAGGACCCATCCTTTCCCACCGACCATACACCGATCTCGCGGTAAATTGTTACCCCAGTGTATGGAGTTATAATCCCGTCTCCCGGCGTGGCTATAAAATATCTATATGCGGAACCCCACGGATCAACAAATGAACCCGAACTATTTGTCGAGGCCGCATCAAACTCCATATAGAGGACACGCCGCGTGTTCTCACCACTACTATTGTTTAGGAACTGCACCATAGCAAAAACTACGTCCTGTCCTGATCCAGTAACAAAGGGTGGTACAGGCCATCCCCGATAATCACTCTGTATCGCCCGGAAAGCCAGATCCAATTGCTTGACCTCCGCCTTGGCCTTGGTCTTCTTTGCCACCTGCCGCGCATAACTGAACGCAGGAAAAAGCAACGCCACCAGCAATCCAATGATGGCAACCACCACCAGCAATTCAATCAGGGTAAAGGCATTCCGCCTGCCCAGTCTCAGATAGCCCGCTTCGTTCATACCATCTTCCCTTCCAACGACTGTCGCATCCTAATCCGTCCACTGCACCCCAATATCATCTCCACCACCATTCTCGTCGCTTCCATTTGGCCCGACAGACCATAGAATAAACCGCTGGTAATCCGGACCTGACGAATTATATCTAAGTTCCCTCCCCCAAGCATCAACCAACGTGTGAAACTTGTTCGTGAATCCCCCGTTCCAGGCACCAACCGTTACATTAGTGTAGGGGATCGGAGTGATTCCGCTACCAATACCCTCCAGAAAATGCTGCCAGGGTGCCGCCTCCTGATTGTGCCGACTGTCGGTTGAGAAGATGTAGTACACCAAACCTGTTGACCATCCCAGTTGCTCCTGAGGAATGATAACTTCGGTTGGTATTAATCCTTCGTAAATGAAAGGAACCGTGCTGACCGGCGGATAGGTTCCATACAAGGCATAGTACGACCCCAGCGCATTCTTGACCTGCTGGAGAATCCATTCCGTGCGAGCGGTACTCCCCCTCCGATTGACAATCGACATCACCCTGAGCGAGATGCCCATCAGAATCAGGATGATGGACACCACTACCAGGAGTTCGATCAACGTGAATGCCTTCCGTTTACCGACCGCCACTCCACTCCGGCCCAGTTTCCAGATGTTTTTCATTGAAATCCCTCCGTCCAGATTTTACCACACACTCCACCAAACCCAACACTCAAAAACCACCCCGCCCTGTCCCTTACGCACCTCCAAATGCCGCCCACCGGGCTCGCCCCGGTGGATGCCAACGTTGCACCCTTTGCGACTCCGCCGCCCACCGGGCTCGCCCCGGTGGAGGCCAACGTTGCACCCTTTGCGACTCCGCCGCCCACCGGGCTCGTCCCGGTGGAGGCCAACGTTGCACCACCCTTTACAGACTTCCGATAATCGTCACCAACGGCAGGAACATGGCAATCACTATCGTTCCCACCACCAACGCCAACAGAATGATCATGATCGGCTCGATAATGGACGTCAACGCCTCTACCGCCGTATCCACCTCATCGTCATAGGTTTCCGCAATTTTCATCAACATCTCAGGCAACGCACCCGTCTCTTCTCCCACCTGAATCATGCCCACCACCATGGGCGGGAAGACCCCCGATGACTCCAACGGCGTGACGATCGTTTCCCCTTCCTTGACACTGTCATGCACCTGCGTCACCGCCTTGGCCAGTACCGCGTTGTTGGTCACTTCCTTGACGATGTTCAACGCCTGCAGAATCGGAACACCACCAGTCAACAGCGTACCCAGCGTTCGCGTGAAATTCGCTATCGCCGACTTTCGCACCAATTGCCCGAATATCGGAGACTTGAGTTTCATCACATCCAACGCCCGCCGCCCGGATGCCGTCTTGGCGTACAGTTTCACCAGCACCACAACCCCCGCAATGCCCGCCAGGATGTAGAGTCCATGCTGTGCCACAGCATTACTCACGCCAATCACCATCTGCGTCAGTGCCGGCAACGCCTTGCCCTGCAACAGATCATCAAATATCTCCTTGAACTTCGGAATCACATAGATCATCAAGACCGACAAGATGATCAGCGCCATCACCATAACCACCACCGGATACACCATGGCGCCCTTGACCTTGTTCCGGATCTTCTGACTCTTCTCCATGAACTCGGCCAGACGCAATAACACCGTATTCAACGCGCCCGAGGCCTCGCCCGCCTTGGCCATGTTGATATAAAACGTACTGAACACCTTGGGATACTGCGCCAACGCCTCGGCAAACGTGCTGCCACCCTGCACCGATTCGGCCATCCCTGAGATCGCCGTGTACAGTTGCGGCGTCTTCTCCTGCCGTTGCAACACGTGCAACCCCCGCAACAACGGCAACCCGGCCTCCTGCAAGGTGGCCAACTGCCGCGTAAATACCATCAGATGCTTGGTCTTGATCTGACCTTGCATCATGCCGGATAAACCGGACAAAAAGGCAGGCAACTTAATCTCGGCTTGTAACCCCTTCCCCTTCGCCGCCGGACCTTTCACACGCGCCGCCGTCGCCTTTGACCCGCCGCGCTCGCCCGTCCGGGCATCCACCACACTGGTCGGAAACAACCCCTTTTCCTTGACCAACGATACGGCCCTGGATTCGTTCTCCGCATCCAGCACCCCCTCGACTTCACGCCCCTTGGCGTCCATAGCGACATAACGGAACTTAGGCATTGGCACCCTCCATGATTACAAGTCTGACTCTAGTCTTCCGATATTGCCGATGCAAGTCCCTTTGCTGTTGTTTTAATACACCCTGCTTTGCTGTTGTTTTGCCCTGCCGGGTTAGATAGTATCCACCGCGATTCCTCCTGACAAAACAATATGATGACGGAATGCAACAGGCTGTGATGCGAAATGTCATATCTAAGATTACCTATTCCCCAAACCCTGAACCCTGAACCCTGCCCCCCCGGACCACTATGAGCCTAAAGAACGAAGACATCCTAAACTACCACCTCGGCGGCAAAGTAGGCATGCGAGTCACCAAGACACTGCGCGGTCCCGCTGAACTCAGTCTGGCCTATACCCCCGGCGTAGCCGTCCCCGTCAAGGAAATCGCCCGTGACCGCGCCAACCTTTACCGCTATACCGCCAAGGAGAACCTCGTTGCCGTCGTCAGCGATGGAACCGCCATCCTGGGCCTGGGCGATCTCGGCGCCGAAGCCAGCATCCCCGTTATGGAAGGCAAGGCCGTTCTGTTCAAGGCCTTCGGCGACGTGGACGGATGGGCCGTCCCTTTGAACCATTGCCGCCTGAACGGCGCCAACACAGGCAAAACCGACCCCAAACGCGTCATCGACACCGTGGCCGCCATCGCCCCCATGTATGGCGGCATCAACCTCGAGGATATTGCCGCCCCGGCCTGCTTCGAAATCGAGGACACCCTCGATGCCATGCTCGATATCCCGGTCTTTCACGATGACCAATGGGGCACCGCCGTGATCACCCTCGCGGCTGCCATGAACTACAGCCTGCTATCCAACCAATCGCTGTCCGATATCCAAATCGTCATTAACGGCGCTGGAGCCGCCGGCATCCGCATCTGCGAAATGCTCAAGGCCGCCGGGGCTCGCAACCTCATCTTGTGCGACTCCAAGGGCGTGGTACACGAGGATCGCCCCGATCTGACCGGCAAGAAGCGTGAACACGCCACCCGTACCCGCGCCCGCACCCTCTCCGACGCCATGAAAGGCGCCCATATGTTCGTTGGCGTCTCGGTCGCGAATTGCCTAACCCCCGCCGATGTCCTATCCATGGCCCCCTACCCCGCCATCTTCGCCATGGCCAACCCCGACCCGGAAATCCGCCCCGAAATTGTTGCCGAGACCCTGAAAACCAGACCCTACATCATGGCCACAGGGCGTTCAGACTTCCCCAACCAGATCAATAATGTCCTCGGATTCCCCTTCCTCTTCCGCGGCGCCTTGGACGTCAGGGCCCGTTCCATCACTCTGGCCATGAAAGTGGCCGCCGCCCAGGCGTTGGCCTCCCTCGCCAGGGAACCCGTCCCCGCCGAAGTCAGCAACCTGTATGGGACCCAACTCTCCTTCGGACCCGGTTACATCATCCCTAAACCGTTCGACCGGCGCCTCTTCGTCGAGGTCCCCGCCGCCGTTGCCACCGGCGCCGTCGAGTCCGGCGCCGCCCCGGCCTTCGATCTCGCCGCCTATAGGACAAACTTGATCAAACGCGACCAACAACGCCTTTTCCTCCAGATGTAGCACCACTCCATGGGCGTCGAGTTTAGAAACCGTGGCCAACGTAACACCGTGCCCCCCCCCGAACCCAGAACCCTGAACCCGGACCACTCCCCCCTGCGCATCGCCAACCTGACTCTGGATCCACCCATTCTGCTGGCACCCATGGCCGGCTATTCCGATCTGGCCTTCCGTTCGGGTATGCGCGAACTCGGAGGCGTCGGCCTGGCCTTCACCGAAATGCTTTCCCCGGGGAGCCTCCTCCAAGGCAAGGGCCAGAAGCGGAAAACCCTGCTGGCCACCTGCGACTCCGATCAACCGCTTGGCCACCAGATCTATGGTTCCCATGAAGGCAACCTCTGCCTGGCCGCCCAGTGGCTCGCCGACCGCGGAGCCCGCCTCATCGATATCAACATGGGCTGCCCGCAACGTAAGATATCCACCCACGGCGCAGGCGCAGGCCTGTTGCGCGACCCGGAACAGGCCATCCGTATCGCCGCCTCCGTTGTCAAGTCCGTCAGCATCCCCGTCACGGTAAAACTGCGGCTCGGTTGGGACCATGAGCGCCTCGTGGCCCATGAAATGGTCCCCGGTCTGGAAGAGGCCGGCGTCGCCGCCATCACCATCCACGGCCGAACACGAGGACAAGGTTACACCGGCAAGGCCGACCTCGCCGAAATCCGACGCGTTGTTCAGGCCGCACACCGCATCCCCGTCATCGGAAACGGTGACGTCACTTCCCCGCAGGCCGCACGCCACATGTTCGAAACCACGGGATGTTCCGCCATCATGATCGGGCGCGGGGCACTGGCAAACCCTTGGCTCGTCCGCGACATCGCCCGCGACCTCAAGGGCCTACCCCCCCTCCCGCCGCCCGAACGCCACGAACGCCTCGCCTTCACCCTGACACACTTCGATCGCGTGGTGGATCTCTACGGCCCCGCCGCTGGCGCAATCCTGTTCCGCAAATGGATCCCTCAATATGTGCGGCGCTTGACTCACGGTCGCCCGCATATGGTTGAACTTCTCCAGATCGACAACGCCACAACCCTGCGCTCAGCCCTGGTCGCCCTGGCATAATTAACACGGCGTCGCCGAGCTCCGCCCTCCAAAACATAAGATGGGGTCGAAGACCTGGAACTCCTGCGACGCCGCCTCCAATTCTGGAGCGTGGCTTTGCCGGACGCACAAAACAAAACGCGAGGCAACACGCCTCGCGCTTTCACGCCATCAAGAAAACCCCGTCCTTCAGCCCTTGGTCACTTTCTTCGACCGGATACAGGCGGTACAAACGGTCTTGCGGACGCGTCCACCCTTTTCCATCACATGAATCTTCTGAAGGTTCGGCATAAACCGACGCCTGGTGATTCCCGTCGTATGCAACCCAATGCCGCCTTTGGCCTTAGCCAATCCATGGCGCACAATCCGATTTCCCATGCTGACCGTCTTCCCGCAAATTTCACATGCCCTAGCCATCTAACGTCTCCTTATTGATAGGCGCGCATGATAGGTTTCACCCCATCCTCACGCAAGAAAAAAGTAACACCCTTCATCGATCCGACGGCGTGAACCCCGGCAACCCAATCGTCCCCTCCCAAGGCTGGGGCACATTCCACGGCATATCGGAATTATTCGATGTCGCACAGCCGCCTGCCCATAACGACACCACCAGAACAACCACAAAAGGAATTAAGCGGGATGCACTCATGAATACTCACTCGCCGCCCTGGCGCACCTGATCAATAAAACACGTAGTCGCCCTTCGCGACCGGCATTTGCTGCCAATCCATCAGGATCTCTCCAAACGCAAAACGCTGCTCCGCCAGAACTTCCGAAACCCGTATCTTCCCCACCAGTTTATCGTTGCGCTGGACCGTCAAGTCCGACAAGGGAATCATCCGGCCCTCGGGCATCATGTCCATGACCACAAAATTCCAATTCGTATTGACCACCACAATCCGACCCTGCAACCCCGGCGGCGGCGCATTGGATTCCGAAAATCCATGCATCATGGAAGCCAGATCTTTCTGCAACTTCTCCACAAACCGCTTGGTCGCCTCGAGTTGGGAATCTTTGTCGCTTAACTTGTCCGTCAACTTGACAATCTCGTCCTTCTTCGCGTTAACGTCGTTCTCCAGTGCCGCCTTTTCTGTCTCCAAACCGGTAATCTTTGTCGCCTTCAGATCAATATCCGCTTTCGCCGCCGTCAAATTGTCTTCCGTCTGCTTCAACGTATCCTTGGTCTGCGCCAAATCCTTCTCGGTGCTTACCAGTGTATTACTGGTCGTATTCAACGTGCCACGGGTCTGATCCAACCCCACCCGGGTGTCATTCAAACGGGAATACTGAACTTCAGCCTTGGCCGCCAAATCTTTTAACTTGGCATCCAGTGTCCCGGGACCGTCGGTCTTCTTCTTGCCATTCTCGACAACCACTTTGCCGTCCGCGCCAACCTGATAGAAACTCTTGAACTCCTCCCGGTTGAGTTGCAGCCGCGGTAAATCGCGCGTCGCCAAATCCACCGTGGCTTCGGGCGGCAACTCGATTTGGGCGGCAATCTTGATGGCACCGTCCATCAACTTGATGTTGCGCCCCTTCAATTCCTCACGCTGCAGGAACAGCATGATCTCCACGGCCAACGCCACGCCAGTCAGAACCACAACAAACACCACCAAGACTTTTAATAGTTTGTCCATGATAGTCCTCTACAACGGGAATGAATCTCTTTGGGTTCACTATGCTATGCATGTTAATGCCGTGTCAACGAAAAATCCCCCCCAGCCCCCCCCCCCGAAAAACCACCTCGGGGATCAGCATTGCCGCCACCCATTGCTCATACTATAATCATAGCTTTTCCAAAATGAATTCCAACAAGAACATCACAGTGGCCATCGGCCTGAGCGGCGGCGTGGACTCGTCCATCGCGGCCCATCTCCTCAAAGAGGCCGGGTTCACTCTGGTCGGACTCACCATGCAAATATGGGATGGCCGTATCCCCCTCCCCGATAAAGGCCTTTCCGGTTGTTTCGGACCAGGCGAAGCCCGCGACATCACCGCCGCCCAAACCCTCGCCAAACGCCTCGAAATCCCCCACCATGTCATTCCCATGGCCGACGAGTACGCCTCCGACATTCTCACGTACTTTCGCCAGGAATACTGCTCAGGGCGTACCCCAAACCCCTGTGTCCGCTGCAACCGGAGCATGAAGTTCGGATTGCTCCTCCAAAAAGCACGCGCCATGGGCATCGCTTTTGATCGCTTCGCCACCGGCCATTATGCCCGCGTGGAACACAACCCCACAACCGGCCGCTATCAACTTCTCCGCGCCATAGACCACCGCAAGGACCAATCCTACTTCCTCGCCCGCTTAAGCCAACCGCAACTCACCGACGTCATCTTCCCCCTCGGCAGTCTCACCAAAGAGACCGTCAAAACCCTGGCCCGCACTCTCAACTGGTCCGATATCGCCAACAAGGACGAAAGTCAAAATTTCATCGAAAGCAAGAACTACGGCGTCCTCTTTGACGGCACGGAATCCAAACCAGGCCCCATCGTTGACACCGCCGGAACAGTCCTCGGCCAACACAAGGGAATCATTCACTACACCATCGGCCAACGCCGCGGCTTGGCTCTGGGCGGTACCTCCAACCCCTATTACGTTCTACGCCTCGATTCCTGCACCAACACCGTCGTCGTCGGACAACACAACGACCTCTTCGCTTCCCGACTCCAGGCAGGCAACCTGAACTGGATCGCCCTGGCCACCCCCCCGGATACACCCGTCCGGGTCCATGCTAAAATCCGCCAGCAACACCAAGAGGCCCCCGCCACCCTGTCCGTGGACCCGACTGGCCCCGAAACCACCATCCATTTGACCTTCGACGAACCCCAAATGTCTATTACCCCTGGACAAACCGTCGTCTGCTACGAGAACGACATCGTCCTTTGTAGCGCCACCATCGAATCGGCCGCCACCTGAAACAGCCGCATCTCCAAGTCTTGATGCCGATCCCCGCGCCCTCTTGTCCTCCGTAACTTTAGCGAAGGAGGATGCGTCGCGGGTGAAGAAAGTTGGGCGGCGACGCGGAACGGAACATTGGCATCCATCGGAACGAATCCGGCAGGCGACACTGACAACGTCAGGCGCCACCTCCCCATCCATCCTCAACTCAACGAGGGCTCAGCGAATGCCTTTCGACCGTCCCATGACGAAAACATCTGACTGTGAAACGACAGATAGAACAGACCGGACTGCAGAATGCATCGCAACCCGATCGACTCCGCTTCTCCCAACGCCATGTGCAGCCTCACCAATAATCCACCCTCCTTGTCCTTGCGGGAGATCCCCACCAAATGCCCGCCACGCTCCATATTCCGTGTAAACGATATCACGGTCACCGCTTTCTCACTCTCGTGATACAAACCGTTGCGCGCCCCGCCCGCCTTCTCTTGCCGCCCTTCCAAAACCGCCAGCAACTCGCAAATATCGGAAAACCCCAACTTGACCGTCATTTTACGCTCCCAGTCAAATGTCGCCGGATTCCTCTGCGCATCCTCCCGACTGGCCACCGTCTTCTGAGGAGCCATCTCAAGGTAGAAACAGTTGTGCCGATCGGATTCCATCCGGTTCACCCGTGGCTCCAACCGCAACGCACTCCCGTCCCCTTTAGCCGTGGGGTGATAGAACGCCACCTTCTGATCTCTCAACCTGATTGCTCCTGTCTGATCCTTCACCGTCGCCGTCATATCGCTTCTCCTTTGTTTAAACACCACTTGTCACAGGACGCCTATCAACGCCTATGCCCCAATAAAGAAAACAGGATCCACCGTTTCCGAACGTTTTCTATTTACCTAACCGCTATTATCGATTACTTATATTACTACATTCTTGCATGAAACCATTCAACTGAAAACACTATGCCTGCTATCACTCACCTCGAAGACTGGAACACCTGGATCACCGTCTGCGCCCTGGACTTGTGCCCCGGCAATACCCGGCAGTCCCTGCAGCGGTTCGTACTCACCCGCTTTGTCTCCCTCGTCAGAAAATACGCCGCCTTGTCCCGCACCGACCCAGGTAATGCCGCCGCCAGCACCCCTGCCGAGGCCTGGCACCTCTTCGAAACCCACCTCCACATTCAACACACCCGCGAAGGCAAAACTTATAAGCAGTGGCTGAACGAGCATCGCTGGCTTAACCCCGAAGCCCCACTCCCCTGCCTCGAAAGCGGCGCATCCCTCCTCGTCCGCGACGTCGTAAGGGAACACCTGCGCCGCGAGGCTAGGCGCACATCCTCGCTACCGTTGGATACCCCGCTCCGCGGCGCCTGCGGCCAAACCTATACCCTCACCGATTTGCTCCCCTCACCGGAAACCACGCACAATGCCATTCACAACAATGAACTGACCCGCCTGGCCTCGCATGCCGCCCAGCAGGCGTTCCAGCAACTGACGCGCCGCGAACGCCTCGCCCTGCTGGCGCGCAGCCTGAACCTGCCCCTCTCTTCGCCACTAGTCACCAAGGCGGCCGCCTGCCGCAAATCCTCCCTCTGCACCGCCTACCGCGTCGGACTCAATACCATCGCCGCCTTCATCCAAAAACAGTTCGCTTCCGAAGACCGCTCCATCCGCGCACAACTGGCCGTCACCACCTTCTCCGAGTTGCGCCCCTTGCTGGTTCGCTGGGCAACATCGGAAAACCAACAACTTGTCTCCTTTATGAAGGAAAGCAACAACGATGAACTGGCCATCCGATAAACATAACGCCCCCTTCCGAAAAAGACTCTGGCATTGGCTTCAGGAATGGGAAACCGACCTCCTCCTGCGACAGGCAACAAAACCCAACCAATCCGAAACCTTCCCGCCCTCCGATGCAACCTCATCCGCACCCTGTGGTACAGACATTGCATGGAACCCAGGCGACATAGCTCTCCTCTATCCAACCCCGCCTAACCGCCCGATCTACACTCTGATTCTTGAATGTATGGACAATCGCACCTTCCTGATTTGCCCCTTCAGCCGCTTTGCGGAACCGGCCACTCCTGGCGAATGGATCACAGGTAGTCAAACCATCCCGCTACGGGTGCTCTGCCTGTGGAATAGTCATGTGGCAGACTCAACCGTCCTTGGGCGGGGATGGCGCTCAGGTAGACTGAGCCAACCTCAACTGGTTTCCGCACTGGAATTGCATGACCACATGAACTCAGGCGCCCCGCTGGTGCTCGCGGATCCCTCCGACCTTGGCCCCCCGTTGATCCACCCCGCCGACCCGCGCTGGCTCTACATGGAAGAGGAGTCCCGCCTCCTTGACGAGACCATGACAACCCTGGCTCACCGGCCTCACAAGCGGCAACTCAACGAAAACTGGATGACACCCCGGTCGTTCTGGCCTCTCGCAGCAGAACCACCCCCCACCTATTTCTCTGACAACAAACTCCCGGGAAATCCCGATCCAATCTGACTATTCGTTGAGCAGGCCGTCCGTCGCCCGTAACCGCTCGGCCATCTCCCGCAGCAAGGTCACCACAATTTTGGGATTCTGCGATAACACCGTCTCCATGTTGGCCGCCGAAATGGCCACTAACCTCGCCTCATCGCTACAAACCGTCGCCGTCGCCGTACGATTAACCTTCAACAGCATGGCCATTTCACCAAAATACTCGCCGGATTTTATCACCCGTAGCACCTGCCCGCCCCGCATAAGCGCCACCTCTCCTCCCGCCACAAAATACAGGCTGTCGCCGTAATCCCCCTCGCGAAAAAGCACATCGCCACGCACGTGCGACTCCGCCAACCGTCCCAATCGCCTGATATTCCGGTCAACTTTGTGCGGCTCCTCAAAAAGTTCGCGCACCAACAATGCCTCACGCCTCAACGCACAGGCACTGACCTCAACCCCAACCAGAATGGCGGCAAAGGCGTAGTAGACCCAGAGCAACAGGATGAACACGGCTTTCATCGACCCAAAGGCGACGCCAAAGTCCGGGTTGAACTTCATGATGGCCGTCATCACCGGTCCGATCAGGGCCAGCAACACGGCGGTCACCAGCGACCCCGTCAGAACCCAGCGAATGGCGGGTTTTGATGGAATAAAAACATAATGCAACAAGGTCAGCGACCCGACAGTAACCACCAGCGGCACAACCACATCGACCAAGCGCACCAGCACCGGAAGACGCCCCGCCAAAATGGAAATCACTATCGCATAGGCGATCTCGGAAACCACCAGGGCGACCAAAAGTACAAGTATCAGCAGAACCGCGAATGCATCCCACAGTTTTTCCTTGAAAAACGGCAGATCACGTTCTCGCCCGTACGCCTGATCGAAGGCCCCGCGAAAGGCCCCCACCAACGGTGTCACCGTCCAGAAAAGGATAGGCAGACTGACCAATCCCCACACCCTCTGCACCGCCAGTCCCCGCACTTCCCGCATGATACTCTCACTCCCCAACGGAAAGAACTGACCCGCCACCCGCTCCACCGCACCCATCGCCACCTGCGACGAGGCCATGATCTGCCCCACCACAAACAAAACAAGAAGCAAGACCGCAAATAACGCAAAGAAACTGTTGAAAGCCAGAACCGCCGCCTTGTCGGCTCCCTGATGCCGCATAAACGACCGCACCGACTGACGCAGCACAAAACAACCTATATCCACCCTGTTTCTGAAACTCACATGAAACTCCAAGGTTTCGCTGGACTACCGCGCAGTTCTTCAGGTATCATCCCACGCCTCTGAAATCAAGGAAGTATCACGTGATTACAAGGAATACATTATGAGCAAGACCTACAAGATCGCTGTTTTGCCCGGTGACGGGACTGGCCCGGAAGTGGTCCGGGAGGGCGTGAAAGTCCTTCAGGCTGCCGCCGCTAAATTCAAGTTCAAACTCGAACTTACGCCCTATGATTTCGGCGGCGACCGCTACCTCCGCACCGGCGAGGTCCTGCCCGCCTCCGCCGCGGATGACCTGCGTAAGCATGACGCCATCTTCCTGGGCGCCATCGGCCACCCCGATGTCAAACCCGGCATCCTGGAAAAAGGCATCCTCCTGAAACTGCGTTTCGACCTGGATCAGTATATCAATCTGCGCCCGGTGAAACTTTACCCCGGCGTGGAAACCCCGCTGAAAAACAAGGGGCCCGAAGACATCGATTACGTCGTCGTCCGCGAAAATACCGGCGACCTCTACACCGGCGTGGGCGGATTTACCCTCAAGGGAACCCCCAACGAGGTCGCCATGCAGACCAGTGTCTATAACCGATTCCAAGTGGACCGCTGCCTGCGCTACGCGTTCGAATTGACCCGCCGCCGCAACAAGAAGAATACCCTCGCCCTCTGCGGTAAGACCAACGTGTTGACCTATGTGTATGACCTCTGGGAACGCGCTTTCCACGAAATGGGCGAAAAGGAATTCCCGGATATCAAGCGCGAGTACTACCATGTGGACGCCACCTGCATGTGGATGGTGAAGAATCCCGAATGGTTCGATGTGATCGTCACCGGCAACATGTTCGGCGATATCATCACCGACCTCGGCGCCATCACCCAGGGCGGCATGGGTATCGCCGCAGGCGGCAATATCAACCCCGAAGGCGTCAGCATGTTTGAACCCATCGGCGGCTCCGCCCCCAAATACACCGGCAAGGATGTCATCAACCCTCTGGCCGCCGTCTGCGCGGGTGCCATGATGATGGAAACCCTCGGCGAAACCAAGGCGGCCAAGGCCATCGAAAACGCCGTGATGGATGTGACCGCCAATAAACTGAAGAGTCTGGCAGCAGGCAAAATGGGATTCTCAACCACCCAGGTCGGCGATCTGGTGGCCGAACGCGTCTAAACAACTCATAGGTGACATGATGAAGCAGTTCAATGTGTGTGTCGTAGGAATTGGAGCCGTCGGAACCGAAATGGTCCGATTGCTGAAGAAACGGAATTTCCCCGTCAAGTCCCTCACCATCCTCGCCCGTAGCGAGCGCGAGGAAATCATCGACGGCGTCCCCTACCCCGTCAAGGTCGCCCGGCCGGAAGCCTTCGAAGGGATGGACTTCGCCTTCTTCGCCGGCACCGAAGGCGCCAAGGGCGCTTCCCAAACCCTCGGCTGGGAAGCCGTCAAACGCGGCTGTATCGTCATCGATAATGGCGATGACTTCCGCATGGATCCAAAGGTCCCCCTGATCATCCCCGAAATCAATCCCGAGGCCATGAAGAACCATCAGGGCCTCATTGCCAACCCGAACTGTAGCACCATTATCGCCTTGATGCCGCTGACCGCCCTGCATAAGGCCGCCAAAGTCCGGCGCCTGGTGGCCAGCACCTACCAGGCCGTCTCCGGAACCGGCAGCGCCGCCGTCAAGGAACTGGAAGCCCAAGCCCGGGCCTGGGCCGCCGGACAACCGTTGGTCCACGAAGTCTACCCCCACCAGATTGTCTTCAATGTGTTGCCCTCCGTCGGCTCGTTCAAGGACGACTCAGGTGAGAGCACCGAGGAGATCAAAATGCGCAAGGAGACGCATAAGATCCTCGGCGACGACACCATCCGGGTGGCCACCACCTGTGTTCGCGTGCCGGTCCTTAACGGTCACAGCATCGCCATCCATGCGGAATTCGAAAAACCCTTGTCGCCAGAAACAGCCAGGACCCTGCTCTCCAAAACCGCGGGCGTCCGCGTCGTCGATGACCCCAAACACGCCGTCTACCCCATGCCCATCGATGCCTCAGGCGAGTACGATGTGCTGGTCGGGCGTATCCGCAAGGACCTCAGCACCGATAACGGTCTGATCCTGTGGTGCGCCGGCGACAACATCTGGAAGGGCGCCGCGCAGAACGCGATCCAGATCGGCGAAGTCATCATCGAACGGAATTACTTTCTCAAGTAGACGTTTTGCGGTATAATACTAGTGGAGGGACGGGGAGTAGATTCCCCCTTCGGTGTTCCCTCCCCTGCCCTGGCCTACATCAGGCTGGGGCTCGAGCAGTTCTGGAGGGCGGAGCTCCCGCGACGCCGCCCCTCAGTTCCCGCAAAGATTCCCGGGCATCCTTTCCACCCACCGTCGAATCTCATCCCTTACCCGCCGGTAATGCCCCAAGGCTTCCTCCTCCGTCTTGGCGCACCGAGCCAACGCCGGTGGATCCTCAAACCCCGCATGAATAACCTTCGCCTTGCCGCTCAACCATGCCGGACAGGTCTCATGCGCATGCCCACACACTGTGACAACACAGTCGAACGGGATATCCTTGACCGCATCTGTCGTTTTCGACCGTTGCCCGCTGATGTCCACGCCGGCTTCAGCCATAACCTTGACCGCCTGCGGATTCAACCCATGCGTCTCAATCCCAGCCGAATACGCCTCAATCACGTCTCCCTTCAACGTCCGCGCCCACCCCTCCGCCATCTGGCTCCGGCAAGAGTTTCCCGTGCATAGGAAAAGAATCTTCATCGCTGGTCAACTTTTCTGGATTTCAGTTTTTCCATCAGCGCCTTTGCGCGATCGAGAGCCGCACGCTCTGCGTCATTGTCCGGTTCCGACCACGGCTGGGTCACGCGCCAGGTGATTCGACCATCCAGCGCCGGCCCGTCGAACGGGCCCGGATCCCATAGCGAGTAACCTTTGAACGGCGTCGGCTGTTCCTGATAGCAGGACCGTACCGCCTGGCGGATCTGTTGCTCCGGCTCGAACTGCAGATCTATCAGCGTCACCTGTTGCAGAAGACGCAGGATGAATTCCGCGGGAATGTTGTGAAGCACCGCATGAGCCGCGTCAGTCCCCAAGATACGCTTCCGCGCATCCACCCCATTGGCGAATAGCGCCTTCAGCGAGTCCCCGGTATGATGACCGGGAGACTCCGGCCCGCCAAGGATGAGGTACCGGATATTCGGATTGCCGACGAGGTTGCAGATCATCTTCTCAAAACCAATGTTGGGCGTCTGGACGGTGCCCGCCAGGGCCGCCCCGCTCTCCGCCCCGGCTCGTACAAGTTTCTCCAGATCGAGAGGGATCTTGTCCTCATCGGTATTGAGAATAATCGCCACAGCCACCGGAGAGGCATCGTTCCCCCTGAGGTACCGCCCCGGTTCGGCCGGGTAATTAGGATGCGGCGTTGCTTTGATCATCATCCCGCCCCTCCCCGGAACCAATGTTGCGTTCGCAGACATATCCGCACCAACCCTAACATCACCGGCACTTCAATCAACACCCCCACCACGGTTGCCAGAGCCGCACCGGAGGAAAGCCCGAATAGCATTGTCGCCGTGGCAATCGCCACCTCGAAGTGGTTGGACGCCCCGATCATCGCCGCTGGGGCCGCGTCACGATACGGCAGTTTCAACCATTTCGCCCACCCATACCCCAACCAAAAGATCAGCAGGGTCTGAATGAACAGCGGCACCGCGATCCAAAGAATCGTCAACGGATTGCTCATGATCGTTTCACCCTTGAAACTGAACAACAGGACGAGCGTCGTCAGCAACGCAAGAATCGTGATCGGCGTAAGCACGTGCAGAAACTTCTCCGTGAACCAAGACTCGCCCTTGACCTGGATGATCCACCGGCGGGACAAATATCCGGCGACCAACGGCAGCGCCACGTAGATCACGATGGACAACAACAACGCCTGCCACGGAACCGGGAGTTTTCCCACGCCCAGCAGGAACCCGCCCAGCACACCGTAGAGCACGAGCATGGACAGGGAATTGATGGCCACCATGATCAGGGTCAGCCCGTCGTTGCCCTTGGCCAGATATCCCCACACCAGCACCATCGCCGTGCAGGGTGCGATTCCAAGCAGAATACAACCCGCAAAGTAACTGCGCCACAGGGGAACCTGCAACATCTTGACTCCCTCATGCAACACGACCGTGCCCGCTCCATGCGTGGCCCCAACCGCCAGATCCAATCCGAACGGCATCTTCACCAAGTCCGTCGCTTCGTCCCCGATCAGGGCTTTGAACAGAAACCCGAGGAACAGCAGGGCAATCGCATACATCGTGAACGGCTTGATCGCCCAATTGACGAACAGCGTCAACCAGACCGGCTTGCCGCTCCTGCCAGCCTTCACAACCGAGGCAAAGTCAATCTTCACCATGATCGGGTACATCATGAAGAAAAGGCAGATCGCAATGGGAATGGATACCACCGGGGCATCATTTACATAAATGGACATTCCATCCAGCGCCTTGGCCAGTCCCGGCGCCAGTTTTCCCAACAGGATTCCACCCACAATGCAGAGCGCCACCCACACGGTCAGATAGCGCTCAAACATATTCGTCAACTTCCGCTCATTCGCCCCTTTTTCGCTACCCATACCTTCCCTTTCGCTTAACGCGCAGTGTAGATCAGATAAAAACCACCGGAAAGCACCAGCCCCCCGCACACTTTCCTCAGAATCACCGCGCCCTTGGACTTCTCATTCCAATCCAAGTAATGCTGCACCACTTCCGTGAAGGTTCCTGCCACCACAATCACCGCGCAGTGCCCCACCCCGTAGCACAGGAGCAGGAGGGTCCCGTATGCAAGGTCCGTTGCCGCCGCCTTGAACGACACCACCAACATCGGCGCCATATAGGCAAAGGTGCAGGGGCCCAGCGCGAGCCCGAACACCAACCCCAGAATCAATGCCGCCAACATCCCTTTCCCTTTCATACCCGGCTGAACCGCGTCCCGCATCGGCAGTCGGATCACACCCAACAGATAAAGCCCGACCGTAAAAAAGATCAGAGCCACCCCGTAGTTTCCCCAGCGCCCCACATCGCCCATCATCCGCCCCGCCGCCGCCGTAACAGCCCCAATCACGCCTATGGTGATCAGGATGCCAACCGCAAAGAGCAGGGAAATGGTGAAGGCCCGCCGCGTACTCATCCGCCCCTGCTGATCAATAAAACCCACGATCAACGGAATACTCGCCAAATGGCAGGGACTCAACAAGATGCTGAGCACACCCCAAATCAAGGCGGCACCCAACGCAATGCCCGCCGACCCCTCTACCGCATGCGACAGAACCGTAAAGATCCATTCCATCATTCTGACTTCTGACTCCTGACGCCTGATTTCTGCCCCAACTCCACTCCAAGTTCCTTCCACTTCGCCAGAATGTCTTCCTTGCTGTAAAATCCTTCGTGCCTGAACACTTCCTTCCCGGCCACGTCATAGAATATCTGCGTCGGGATTAACTTGATCCCGCAGTCTTCTCCCGCCTTGGGGTTCTCCCAGACATCAACAAACTGAACGTCCACCTTTCCGGCATAGGTCTTCTTGAGGTCGGCCAGAATGGGCGCCATCATCTTGCACGGAATGCACTTCGTTGCCCCGAGATCAACCAGGCGGGGCAGGGACACCCCTTGCGTGGTTCTTTCGGCGGCGGAGTCCTTCCCTCCGGGCGCCTCAAAGACCGCCGCCGTCTCGTTCGCCCCCGGATTCTTCCCTGCGTTCTTGGCGATCAACACCCCCACAACACCCAAGGCCAATACAATCCAGATCCACTTACCCACCCCGGCGCAACAACTCCCTCCACCGCACCCACACAGTGAACCTTCGCCTTTACCGTCGCTCTCGTTTGTCATACCACCCTCTTGACGTCAACCGAACCGATCCACTCCGAACCATAACCGTTTACGACCTCACGACCGCAGTTGGGCCAGCCGCCCCTCCAACTTGGGCCTCGCCGCTACCACAAAGGCGCTGACTTCTTCGGCCAACGGATTGACCGGCACTAAATCCTGCACCCCGGCAGGCGAAAGCCCTGAATCGCGCATCGTCGCCACAGCACCCCTCAACATCTTCTCGATGCCATCCCACGCCGCTTGACGCGAAAGTCCTGATGTCTCGGCCAACGACGCCAGCATTTCCAGTTGCGGCCAAATGAAGGTCAAGCCCATGGCGGTCACGACCGCGTAGATCTCAAGTTGCGCTTCGGGCACCTCGACGCACTCGCCCAGACTTCCGAACAACTTGCACAGAGCCGCGCGTTCCTGTTCCCCTAATGCTTCACCAAACACCGTGGGATTGTAACCCTTGCCGACGATGGACGCGGCATTCGGTATCATCCGTGCAATACGGCAAAAGCCGCCGAGCATCGCCGTCAACTTCGCAACGCTGAATTTCGGCGCAAGCGACACCATGACAGTATCGGACTTCAAACCCGGCTGAATCTGCGGAAGTAGTCCACCGATGACTGGCGGATGCACGGCCAGAAACACCACGTCCTGTTCCGTGGCTTCCGCGAGAGTTCCGACTCGAATATTAGGGTGCCGGATTTTGAGTGTTGTCACAACGTCCTGGTTGCAGTCGAAGACAACCACCTTCTCAGGCACGGCCCCGGCACGGGCCCATCCACCCAAAAAAATCGTCGCAATTCTGCCACCCCCGATGAATCCTATGCTCTTCTTGCTCATCGTCTGCCTCTTTCGTTTTGTTATTCCCCTAATCCAGCAACTTCCGGATCTCATCCACCCCCAACGCCTTGCCCGCACTCTTGACCTGCCCGTCCACAACCAAAGCCGGTGTCAACATGACGTTGAACTTCATGATGTCCGCGATCTTCTCAACCTTCTCCACCGTCGCGTTAAGGCCCAACGCCCTCACCGCCTCCTCCGCGTTGGCCGTCAACAGTTTGCATTTCGGACATCCCGTTCCCAGTATCTGTATTCGCTTCATGATTCCATGCCCTCCACCATTCACGCACTAACCATTCCCCAAACCAGTCCCGTAATCGTCGCCATCAACACCACCAAGCCGACATACGCAAGGGTCTTCCTCGGGCCGAGTATCGAATTGATCACCAGCATGCTGGGCAATGACAAGGCTGGCCCCGCCAGCAGAAGCGCCAGGGCCGGTCCCTGCCCCATCCCACTATCCATCAACCCGCGCAAAATCGGCACTTCGGTCAGCGTGGCGAAATACATCAACGCCCCGGCGAACGAAGCAAAGAAATTGGTCCAAATCGGCCACACGGCAAAAAGCCACCGCGGCACAAGTCCACCTTCACTATGGACGTACCCCCAGAACACAGTCGGATCATCCCCCACCAAGGCCTGGATCCAACGATGCGGAACAATCCCGGCATCCTTGGCATCAGCGCTCCCAAGGAAGAAACCGGCGGCCAGCACACCCATGAACAAGAGAGGCATGATCTGTTTGGCAAACCCCCAACTCGCATTCACCCACTCTAAACGTTCCTCCCGTCCAACCCAGCGCCGCACCATCAAGACCAGCATCAGCAACAGCCCTGCAACCAGGAACCAACGCCCCTGATAGACCCGATTGCCTAGTTGCTCAGGATGCGCCGGCGTAACCTGCCGGATCTCGGCCACGGGTAAGATCCTCACGGCACCTTCCTCGGTGAGCACCCGGATATGCTCCGGAGTCTTCTCCAAAACCTGGCCCTCCACACTGTAAACCGTCAGACCGTTCGGACAACACAGAAAGACCGCTCGAACATCCCCACTACGTGCCCAGTTGGCAAAAACAAGTATCCCCACCATCCCGAGAAATATGACCGCCGTCTGCCAGAGCGGCCGCACCGGCTTGTCGTCCGTCTCCAGATACACCTCCGACGTCTGCGCCGCCTTGGCACGCTCCTCCTTGAGAAAGAACAGATGCATCAATGCGCCGATCACCACGCTGAACACCACCGCCCCCACCGTCCGCGCAATCCCCAAGGGAACCCCCAACACCCGCGCCGTCATCAGAATGGCCAGCACATTGATGGCTGGCCCCGAATAAAGAAACGCAATGGCAGGGCCCAATCCTGCCCCACGCATGTAAATGCTTCCGAAAAGCGGCAACACGGTACACGAACACACCGCCAAAATCGTCCCCGAAACCGAGGCTACCCCGTAGGCCAGCACCTTGTTCGCCTTGGGCCCGAAGTACCTCATCACCGCGTTCTGGTTCACAAACACCGAGATCGCCCCGGCGATGAAAAACGCCGGAACCAGGCACAGCAACACATGTTCGCGTGTATACCACTTGACCAAACGGAACGCCTCAACCACCGCCCCTTGAAACCGCTGTGAGTCAACAGGCAAGAAATACAGGGCCAGAAATGCCGCCACCAGCCATGCCAGATACCGGAGTTCCCGCTTCATCCTGTCACCCCCTTGGCCACCACCGCCGTCTCCCCTAGCAACCGGTTGTGCGTCGCCGCCGTCGATCGAATGACTTCCTCCGTACAAACAAAGAACTGCGTCACACAAGGGCACTTCAAACGATAAAACACCTGAACCCCGCGCTTCTCGTCGGCCACAATCCCCGCATTCTTGAGAACCGAAAGATGCTTGGATACGGTGGAAATATCCGACCCCACCCACTCCCGGATCTCACGTACACACCGGGCCCCCGCCTTTAACTCATCCACAATCCTCAAACGGGCGGGATGCGCCAACGCCTTCATGATCCTGGCCCGCTCAACGTATAAGTCCTGCCGCCGACTACCCATGGGTCACTCCTCCCTAATCATCATTACTTGGCCATTTTGCCAAGTAGACACACCCACGTCAAATCCAATCTTGAGCCGATCCCACCGCTATGCTATCTACCCCACCTGCGCGGGCGAGTGGTGAAATTGGCAGACACGCAAGACTTAGGATCTTGTGCCGCAAGGCTTGGGGGTTCAAGTCCCCCCTCGCCCACCAAAACAGGCAAACCAGGATTCAGATTATGAACAATGAGAAGAAGGATAAGAACAACGCATCACCAGCACAGGAACCGGCGTCCCACCAGACTCCCGCACCCGCCCCGGAATCTGGCCCCGTCACACCGGCAGACGAAGCCGCTCTCCCCGAACTCGAGCCGCTGCCCGACCCGCGTGACCTGGAAATTGCCGCCCTCAAGGACCGACTCCTGCGCCTCCAGGCCGACTTCGACAACTTCCGCAAACGCATGGCCCGTGATCGCGAAGAACAAGCCCGTCGCGCCTGCGAATCCTTACTCCAGGACTTCCTCCCCGTCGTCGATCACTTTGAACTGGGATTACGGTCCGCCCTCAAACACCATGTGAAACATACCGTCATCGAAGGCTTTTCCGGCGTCCTGAAACAAATGGAACAGGTTCTGGAAAGAGCCGGCGTCATCGCCATCGCAACTAAGTCCATGGCGTTCGACCCGCATCTGCACGAATGCGTCGCCCATGTCCACTCCGAGGAGCATGCCGAAAATACCATCATTGAGGAGACGCGTCGGGGTTACCTCCTGGGCCCCTTCGTTCTCCGTGCCAGCCAGGTTATCGTCTCCAATGGACCCGCCCCGCTGACACCCGATTCCGCGACTGACGCCGTCACCAGCACCGACGATTGATCCTCGCCTGCCGCCAAAAGAAAACACCGTGGGAACCATTACGGCACCCACGGTGTTCAGCGGTCTCCGACAGGCATTACACCACGTAAGTGGAACTAGCCGTCTTACCGCCACGCCCCGTCCAATCCGTGTGGAAAAACTTGCCACGGGGTTTGTCGGTCCGCTCGTACATGTGCGCCCCGAAATAGTCCCGTTGCGCCTGCAACAGGTTCGCCGGCAGGCGTTCACTGCGATACGAGTCGTAGTAACTCAACGCCGCACACATGGACGGAACCGGAATCCCAAGATCAATCGCCGTCTTGATAACGGTACGCCACGACTTCTGCGCCTTGGCCACCGTCTTCTTGAAGTGGGCATCCAACAGCAGATTGGCCAGTTTGGGCTTCTTGTCATACGCCGCCTTGATGGCATCCAGGAACTGCGCCCGGATAATGCAACCTCCACGCCACATGAGGGCAATCTCACCAAAGTTGAGTTTCCACTTGTACTCCTGTGACGCCGCCCGCAACAGTTGATAACCCTGCGCGTACGAACAAATCTTGGACGCATACAGCGCGTCGTGGATCTGCGCTACCAACTTGGCCTTGTCCTTCTTGTAAAGCTTGCGGGGCCCCTTCAACTTGGCACTGGCAGCCACACGCTCGTCCTTGATGGCGGAAATACAGCGGGCAAACACCGCCTCCGCGATCTGCGGAATGGCCACCCCCAGATCGAGACCGGCCTGCGAGGTCCATTTCCCGGTACCCTTCTGCCCGGCCGTGTCAAGGATCATGTCCACCATCGGCTTGCCCGTCTCCGGATCCTTCACCCCCAGAATGTCGCGCGTAATCTCAATCAGATACGAGTCCAACACTCCCTTGTTCCACGTCGCGAAAATCTCGTGCATCTCCGCCGCCGACATGCCCAATCCCACCGACATCAACTGGTAGGCCTCGCAGATGAGTTGCATGTCGCCATACTCAATTCCGTTATGCACCATCTTGACGAAATGGCCCGCCCCATCATCGCCAATCCAGTCGCAACAGGGCGACCCATCCGCCACCTTGGCCGCAATCGCCTGGAAAATCGGCTTCACATGCGGCCACGCTTTGGCATTGCCTCCCGGCATGATCGACGGCCCCTTGAGCGCCCCTTCTTCTCCCCCGGAGACCCCTGTTCCAATAAACAGGATGCCCTTCTTCTCCAGCGACTGGGTGCGACGCACCGAATCCGGATAGTGACTGTTGCCACCATCAATCAGGATGTCTCCTGGCGACAAATGAGGAAGAATCTGATCGATGAATTCGTCAACCGGCTTGCCGGCCTTCACCATCAACATGATCTTGCGCGGAGAACTCAGACTGCTCACCAACTCCTCGATGCTGTGGCACCCCACAAACTTCTTCCCCTTGCCTCGCCCATTGATAAATTCATCCACTTTGCTGACAGTCCGGTTGTAGCAAGCCACCGTGAACCCGTGGCTTTCCATGTTCAAAATCAGGTTCTCACCCATCACCGCCAACCCAACCAGTCCAATATCTGCCTTTTGCGTCATCGTCTTTTACCTTTCGTCATCGGCGGACTTCCCCGCCTCTAGTTGATTGTGTCCACACCTTGTACCGATCACACACCACTGAACGCACTGAATCCACCGTCCACGGGTATCACCGTCCCCGTGACAAAACCGGCGGCCTGCTCACTCGACAACCACAGCAAGGCCCCGATAAGATCCCCGGCACTCCCGAATTTCCCCATCGGGGTATGCGCAATGATCGTATTCCCCCGCGGCGTTAATGTCCCGTCCGGTTTGGTCAACAAAGTGCGGTTCTGGTCCGTCAGGAAAAACCCGGGAGCAATCGCATTGACCCGGATCCCCACCTTGGAGAAATGCACCGCCAGCCACTGCGTGAAGTTGCTGACCGCCGCCTTGGCGCCACTATACGCAGGAATCTTCGTCAACGGCGTAAAGGCGTTCATGGAGGAGATATTGATCACACACCCACGCCCCGCCCTGGCCATGCCTTTTGTGAAAACCTGCGTCGGCAGCAAGGTGCCAAGGAAGTTCAGGTTGAAAACAAACTCAATCCCTTTCGGGTCCAGATCGTAGAAGGTCGTGACCCCTTCCACAGCCCCCTTCAAATCCTCCGGCAACAGGAACTCCCGTGTCGTCGTCCCTTTAGGATGATTGCCCCCCGCTCCATTGACAAGGATCGTCACCGGACCGAACGTCTTCTCAATCTCAGCGTTGCATTGCTCCAAACTGGCCTTTTCCAACACATTGCAGGCAAAGGCCGCCGCTTTCCCTCCTGCCGCCCGGATACTGGCGGCGACTTTCTCAGCACCATCGGCCCGCAAATCAGTCACCGCCACCTTGGCGCCACATTCGGCAAGCGCCTCAGCCATAGTACTGCACAGTACCCCTCCCGCTCCCGTCACCACCACCACTTCGTTATCCAACTTCACCCGCATCGGTACCGCCATAATCTTTACCTCCTCATACCCCTGATCTTTGAAATGCAGCCGATAAAATAGTACATCACTTCAACATTTTGCAACCATTTTTGCAACCTCAATCGTTTGAGGGAATCGTTTGACCCAAGCCGGACCATTGCATAACGCATCGGCCACCTTGCGATATACGCGCGACATGGGATAGTTCACGGCTTCGCCAGGACGAATCCAGCGAAAGCCCACCGAGGAATTCAACCGCACCCGCCCCTCGACCCACCGGCACCGTAATACGGTCAGGTTCACGCAAAAATGCGAATAGGCATGACGTAGTTCGAGGACATGGCCCCCGGCAAGGACCCTCAATCCCGTCGCCTCCAGAACCTTCCGTTCCAGAGTCCTTGTGAGATCCTCCCCGCGTTTGCATCGTCCACCATGGAACACCCATAGACCGCCCAGTAACCCGCGCGCAGGACACCGCACAATCAAAACACGCCCCGCTTTCCATACCACCCCGGCAACCTCTTCATGGTTCGGCACCGCCCGGGCAACGTGTACCACCGGCAGGTCCTTGGTGCGCCCCGTTCGCCGGGCAACGCAACGCCCCGCCAGCACACAAAGTTCACATTTCGGGTTCTTTGGCCGACAGATCAACGCCCCAGTCTCCATAATGGCCTGATTGAAATGCGAAGGGTTCACCCGGCGGATCACGGGAGTCAGACGCCGCCGGATCTCGTCCGCTAAAGCGGCATCACGCAAAGCCGTTTCGAGTCCCCAAAAACGTGAAAACACCCGCAGAACATTGCCATCCACCGCCGGCACCGCTTCACCAAAGGCAATGCTGGCAATGGCCGCCGCCGTGTAGGCGCCAACACCGGGAAATTCCCTCAGTTCATCCGATGTGTGAGGAGGAACACCCCCAAAATCCCCCACAATCTTCCTTGCCGCCGCCTGCAGGTTCCTTGCTCGTGAATAATAACCAAGACCCTCCCAGCATCGAAGCACATCCTCCACCGTGGCCCCGGCCAGTTCTTCAAACCCGGCAAACCGATCCACAAACCGGTCAAAATAGGGGATCACGGTGGCTACCTGCGTCTGCTGAAGCATCACTTCACTGATCCACACCTTGTACGGCGACGGATCAGAACGCCAAGGCATCGGCCGGTGCCCCTTCTCAAACCACTTCACCAATCTATCCGGCCACTTCGGAACCGACATTTGCACCTCACCCTTCCCGTCATCAACACCCGGCATGATTCATGCTTCTTACCCTTGAAGTCGCCAGTCGTCAAAACAGTTTGTGCCCCATGATGTCCACCACCAGGAGAATCCGGCGCCGTGACCGCTCCTCTGCCGAGGAATTATGTTGGTCTCACGAAGCACTTTGGCTTGCCCATCTTGGAATCTTCTGTTTAAGTGAATCATGTTGTTTTTGTATTGCGCAACTGTGGCGCCCCGTATCAGGATGTGGACGGAATGAATAAAATCACCGATCTGTCAAAGCTCTTCCAGCGTGGCTACGCGGATGTCCTTGGATTGGACATCGGAAGTTCCTCCACCAAGGCTATCCGACTCAAGAAAGTCAACGGCACACTCACACTCGTCGCCGCCGACATCCTGCCCCGCATAACGCTTCCCGCCACCGCCACAGAATCCGCCCCCCCTCTCTCCATTCCCCGCGCACTTCAGGGACGCTATGTGGCCATTGCCTCTTCGGCTCCGGGCGCAATCGTCAAACTGCTGACAATGCCAATCCATTCTGACAAATCGACCGACGCCCATGTTAATGAACTGATGGGCCTTGGCGATAATGCCGACTACCGGGTCAGTTATGAACAGGTGTCTGAGGGTCGCGCCGAACACAAGGTGCTGGCAGCAGGTCTCCCTGGCCAGACCGCCAAGGCGCTGTGCCAGTTGTTCCCAACCGGGATTCCCGCCCCTTGTTCCGTCGAAATATCGGGCCTCGCCAGCATGACGGCGTTCAGCGCTGGCCCAGGCGCCAAACATAAGAACGATATCGTGGCGGCCATCGACTTTGGCGCCTCTTCATCCTATGTGGCTTTCTTCAACAAAGGAGTGATGTCCCTGATCCGAAAGTTCGACATGGGGTCGGACGCCCTGCTCAAGCGCTTGCAGACCTCCCTGGGCGTTGACGAAAACGTCGCCTTGGGCATTCTGAACGACGGATCGTTTGATATCAGCCAGATCCTGAGACAAACCATGGAGCCGTTCCTCCAGCAACTCACCATATCATGGGATTTTGTGGAACGCCGCGAAAACAGCCAAATTTCCAGCCTCTATGCCAGCGGCGGCCTCTCCGGCCTCAAGACCTGGGCAAAGGAAATTCAGAGTGTCACCAGCCGGGAACCCATCGTTTGGAACCCGTTTGACTGTACGAGTATCCAGCCTGGCGCCATTCCTGACCGGCTGAAAGGACAGGAATCCCGTTTCGCGGCCGCCATGGGATCAGCCATTGCCACTCAAGGGAGCCGTTGATGCACATCAACCTGATATTGGAAACAGAGCAACGTAGCGCCAGTCCGGTGTCTCTGACCACCTTGCTCAAGATTGTCGGCGGCACGATCCTCGTCGGCCTCGTCCTCTGGCTCATTGCTGTATATTCATCCTATCGGAACCTCGAGGAAAGCGTCAAACAATCCACCGCAAAACGAATACTCACGGAACCCAAGCATGACGCCGCCAAACAACTCAGGGCCGACCTGATCCAGAAGTCCACTAAACTCAAGGAAATCCAGACGTGGCGAACAACAAGGATTAACTGGGGCCTGCAGTTGGAAAGCCTGCAGGCCATCACCCCGCCCCTGGTCCAACTCACGGAGATCCATATCTCCCAGGACATCCTCGTACGGTCCAACAACATCCCCGCCCGTGTTTTCGAGTTACGCCTGGCCGGCAAGACCGGCGCCGCCCACTCGGAATCCAGCGTCAGCGAATTCCAGCAGGCCCTGTTCAAGCAACCTCCTTTTGATTCCTTTATCGAGTCGGTAAGTATCCCGCCAGGCGCATTCCGGCAGGACCCCCTGAGCAAAATGGACCGCGTGTTCGAAATCGTCTGTAAGTTCAACCCAAGGTCGTTTGAATGAAACTCCCAGAGAATAAGAAGGAACGTCTCCAGGTCTTTATCCTGATCGGAGTTGGTGTCGTGGCCGTTCTCTACGCCGTGATGCAACTTCTGATTACCCCTTTTAATACCTCCAAAGAAAAACTCAGATCCACCCTGCAAACCACTCAAGACTATCTGGATAAGGCCGAACGCGAACTCAAGTTCGCCCCCACCCTCAAGCAGGAATTCGAATCAGTCTCGCAAGAACTCGACCAAACAATCGCCTCCAACGTGTTGCACGCCATCCTGGGCGCCTATCTGGTCGGCGTCCAGACGGAACTGGAAACTCAGGCCCGCGCTTTGAACTTTAAACTGGACGAGGTCCTGGAAATCGGCATCCGCGAACTTCCCCGCCCAAGCAAGAAAGGCTCTACCCCCGCCCCCGTCTACTTTAAGTCATACAGCGTTCAAGTCTCCGCCCGCGCCTCCTACGAACAAGCCTCGTCTTTCATCAAGAACCTGGAGACAGTTAACCCCTATCTCTGCGTGTCCGATATCCGCATCACCGGACAGGCCGATGACCCGGAACATCACCGGTTGAACCTTAAGATCGAATGGCCGATCGAAGCTGAAGCCGAAAAAGGAAGAAGCACCACGGGTGAGCGGGGAGGTGGCTCATGACACGATCACCCCGGCAATGCCTCCCATCCCTCATCGCCTTCCTCTCCCTCGCTGGCCTCCTTCAAGCACAACTGTTGCCAATGCCCACCCCTCCCAATCCGGGCAATGGCAACAGTTTCCCGCCTGTACTGGGGCCAACCGGAATGCCCGCTCAGACGGGCGAACCCGATCTGGACCGGAAACGTGATCCATTCTGGCCAGTGGGATATCTCCCCAGGAAACCCGTCGCCATCCGTAGTACACCCGCCACAGGCCCCGGCACCCCTACGCCCCCCGAATCCGAAAAACTCAGCCTGCCGGACTGGGACGCCGCCAGGAAACTCCTCAATATCCAAGGCGTAAGTCTCATCGGGCGCGAGAAACAGACAAACGCCCAGAAATACCTGGCCATGATCGGCGGACGCCTCGTGGAGACAGGCAACGCCGTTTCCGTCACATTCAATTCCTACGTGTATCGTTGGAAAATCACGGAAATCAAGGCCGACGGAATCTCACTGGTGAAAATAGATGTGCGCCCTGAATAAGGCACTGAGAAATGGAGAACACTATGATCAAGCCTACCCTGCGGAAATTAATCGGCACCCTGAGTCTTCTGGCCTTGGCGCCTTTTCTCCCAACCGGCTGCGATGACCCGAGCACCAGCGAGTTGGACGGTTACTTCGAGTCACACCCCTTCGTTCAGGACCCGCGCTCAACCTCGGCGCAGGTCGTGAACATCAATCCTTCCTCGGCATCCATCAGTTCCATCGGCGGCCGCATCATCTTCAGAGCGTCCGGAGGTGAAGGGGGATACACATGGGACGTCTCCAATACGTCCATGGGCACCATCACTCTCAGCGGCAACTCTCAGGCCGTCTACATCTCCTCCGCCATCGGCGACAACGAAATCATCGTCTATGACGCCTCCGGCAATGCCGCCATCGCCTATGTCAGCGGAGCCGCAGACAACGAGATGACCATCACGGCCGCCCCCAACACCCTGTCTGCCGACAACGCCCTGTGCGTCGTGACCGTCACGGGTGGAAGCGCCCCATACTCATGGACCGTCACCGACTCCGGTCGCGGCAATTTCCCCTCGGGTAACACCGGCGTCAGTGTCGTGTACCGACGCTACAGCGCCGGCGATAACGCGGTTACCGTCACGGACGGCGCCGGTAACACCACCAGTCTGATTATCAGTCAACCCTGAACAGGCGGAAATACCCGCCCGAATTCAGGAAAGGAGTATAACCGTGAAAAGCGCGCCTCTGCGAAAACAACTCGCGGCAGGATTGGTCATTGCTCTTGGCCTTGTATGGCTGACCCCCGCCCAGTCCCAGACAATCTCAGTTCAGATTTTCAATAGTTCCCTCTGGCGCGAAAATGTCGCGGCACCCCCGGGTAATGGCGACGGCCAGGGCACGATGCAGATCGGCATCTGGATCTCCGATAACGGCAAGGTCGATCCGCCACTCGCACTGTTTTCGATAACCAACGGCACGCTTCCCCTCGCCTATGGCCCTTACGAGGTCTCCATTGCCGGAATCTCTAACTTCGGCCCCTGCATAGTCACCGCCTGGATCGATGGCAACAACAACGCCACCGTGGACCCAGGCGAACCTTACGGCGATTCTGCAATCGAAATCAAAACAGCGCCAATTAGCACCACTGTTTCCATCGTTGACGACAACGACAACGACAACCTGCCGGACTGGTGGGAGTATCACTGGTTCCGCTTTTCCGCAAAACCCTTCAGCCAGACAGGCGGCGACGATCCCGACAAGGACGGTCTCTCCAACCAGCAAGAAGCAGAAATCAGCCTCACCATCCCCGGCATGGACTACCTGAACCCCGGCAATTGGGACACCGATGGCGATGGCATGGATGACCAGTGGGAAGCCAAGTACTACTCCGAGGAATACGCCGAGGGAACCCAACCCTGCCAAGCCGATTCAGGCGTGGACTTGGATGGCGACGGCCTCTCTAACTGGCAAGAGTATTGCGGCATTGACCACTATCCACCCAAGCAAGCGCTGCAATTCCTCGATGGCGTGTACGTGGCCAAACCAAATGCGTCAACCACCGATGACCTCAACCCCCTCGACATCGATACCGATTTCGATCTCCTCATCGACAGTTTTGAGGCCGCCTGGTATGACCCCGCCAACGGAATTGACCCCAAGGTGGGATTTTCAAAAATCCCTTCGGGCACAAACGTCAACACCACCATCGCCAAAGCCGATTCCGATGCGGACGGATTGACCAACTACCGGGAACAGTGCCTCCTTGCCGAACTGCGACAGGGATCCGGAAACAATGACAAGTGGACGTGGCAGGACCGCATCCCCTTCCCTCAGGTCACTTACTTTGCCTACGACTTGAAGGTAGTCCGTATCTGTTACATGAGCTTCTCGGGAACCAACCTGAGTCTCGGCCTCGACCCCTCCGAGGTCATTAGCACCTCCGGCAACCGCACCGCTCTTCGATCTCACGAGTGGACCGACCCCACCGATGGCACCGGGTATGATTTCGTCGACGAGAACATCCCCGCAGGCCACGATACTGACGCCGATGGATTACCCGACGGATGGGAAGTCGAATTCAATCTCGACCCGCGTGACAACGGCAGCGTTCTACGTAGAAACGGCGCCGCCGGAGACCCGGACAATGACGGTCTCCGGAACATCAATGAGTACCTGGGACAGGATGGCTACCGGTTCACCACACGCCCTTATATCAATGGCACCGGCGACGAAACCAATCCCAACGAATACAACCACCGACCGGACTCAACCTATCTCTGGCGCTGGTATCCCACCAACCTGTTGATCAGTCCCATCACGGACCCACGCGCCGGCACAGGGATCAACCGGAATGAAACCATGGGCAGCGCTCTACCAAGCATCAGCATCGGCCAGGATAAAGGAAATGATACCGACGATGACGGCATTATGGACAGCAGGGAAATGTTCCCCCTCACCGGCCAACTGAAATCCAGCCCCGTCCATTCATGCGACCCCTTCATCCCCCGTTCCATCCTCGTCACCAGCTCGAATGGCATCGCCATCCCCGACCCCGAACCCGCCAGCACCAGCGGCTTTACCCCTGCAGGCACTCGCGAAGACCTTCAACGCCGCGACTGGACCCTTGAATGCTACGTCAAATTGCTCGGCACCAACCTGACCGGCGACCTCCTGAACTTCCGCACCATGGATGACTTCAGCAACCCGATAGTCTACCAACTCTCACTCTCAAACAACGTTCCGGGAATTCTCTTCCAGGACAACGACTTGATCCCCGCCCAGACCGTCTCGGCCAATACGCTTCCCACCAACCAGTGGATCCATGTCGCCGCCGTCTGGAACCACGCCAGAAACAGCCTCGGACTGTACATCAACGGCGTCCTTGACATGGCCATCGAAAACGTTAACGAAAACTTCTCCATCTTTATGTTCCCCGCCACCAACCGCCTCGCCCTGGCCGTCTCACCCGATGACTCATTCACCGGAAAACTGATGCTCGACGAAGTACGCATTTGGGGAACGCCTCGAACCGCCTCCCAGATTGCCGCCTTTGCCAGCCGCCTGGCGCCTTCGCACAATGGCGATGACGTCTGGATTAACTCGGAATCCTCCGAGTACTACACCCATGCCGACACAGTCATTGTCAACGGCGGATCCCTCTTCGATGGCGAACCCGGCACGGCGCTCGCCAACGTCTGCAATAACGGAGCCAACTTCTGGATCGACAACGGCGACAAGCAATACAATGCCACCAGAGACGTCCTCCTGAAGAATGACGGCACCATCAAGGAAGGCCTCATCGGCACGCTGGTCGCCAATGTATTCTGGAACGACAAGGACGGCGACGGATCGTTCTCCCGTAACAGTCTCCTCGCCTACTATCGCTTCGATGACGGCGGAGCCACCGCCGAGGATTTCGCCCGCCGCGCCAAGTCGGGCTTGATGGGATCAACCCGCGAGGAATATGAGTTCGGCGACCGCGGTTACGCATTGCCCACCAACAACTTCCTCTTCATCACCAACGATGTCGCCCCCGTCTATGGCGTCGATAAACGCGGCGCCGATGATTCGGATGGCGATGGAATGCCCGACGCCTGGGAAATGGTCTGGCATCTTGATCCGTGGGACAACGGCACCAAGGATGAAAGCGCCCCTGGAATGCAGGATGGCCCTGGCGGCCCCAAAGGCGACCCCGATCATGATGGCCTGCAAAACCTCTACGAGTTCCAGGCGGGAACCAGCCCTCAATCCGCGGATTCCAACGGCGACGGCATCTTTGACCCGCAGGAGGACCGCGATGGCGATGGCGTCCTCAACATCACAGAACAACAACTCCGCAGTCGCCCCGACATGATCGACACCGACGATGACGGCTACCCGGATAACGTCGAACAAGGCATGAGCACCAGCCCTGCTGACCCCACCGACCCCTCATCCTCCCGCGCCGTGGTCCTCGGGGGCTCACCCACCGATTATCTGGAAGTCCCTCTTTCCACCCGCCAGCGCCTCACCGACTGGACCATCGAAGCATGGATTAATCCCTCCAATGCCGTTGACGGGGCGGGCATCATCATCCGACGCACTGTACAGAATCTGACCAACGGCATGGCGGTCAATTACGTCATGGGTCTTGAAACCAACGGTCCCGCCTTGCGTCTCTACGCCGGCTACGTGTGGCCCGACGGACGCCGCTTCATCATTTCGGGCGGCACCATCCTGGCAACCGGAACCTGGACCCATGTCGCCGCCCGTTACAACAGCCTCACCGCCCAACTCAACCTCTACACCAACGGCGGCATCGCCGCCACCACCAACACCTTCTACAACGCCCCCCCCGTCAGCGGCAAGGGCGGCGAATGCTTCGTCCGGATCGGCGAGGATTTCGCCGGCGCCATCGATGAAGTTCGCCTGTGGACCACCGTTCGCGACGACAACCAGATCCTCTACGGTGCCAACAAAGTCGTCTCCAGTGCCGACATCGGGGCTCTGGCCCTCTACTTCCGTTTCGATGACGGCGAAGCCGATACCAATATGTTCGCCTGGAGCGAATTCCACCAACCCGGTGGCTTCCAGGACTTCACCTACTCCACCGACTGGAATGCTCAATGGCGCCACGCCGCTCGTAGACGCGGCAATGTTGGCACCATCATCCCCGGCGCCATCGTCCCGCCTCCTTCCATCCGCGTCATGCTCTCCCCCGAGGCCGCCAAAATCGCCGGAGCCCAGTGGGCGGTCGACGGCGGCCTCTGGCAGAACAGCGGTGAAGCCCTGCAGGGCCTGACTCCCGGTGAACACTCACTCCTATTCAAGTCGATTACCGGATGGATGGAACCCGCCTCCGAGATCATTGTCCTGACCAACGGCGTGGCAACCACCCTCACCCGCGCCTACCAGCAACAGGCATCCCTCACCGTCAGTATTGAACCCCTGGCGGTGCGTGCCACCGGACTGGCGGCTTGGCGTGTAGACGGTGGTCCCTGGCTGCAAACCGCCAGCACCGCCTCCAACCTCAACCCCGGCGCCCACACCTTGGAATTCTCCGCCGTTCCCGGCTGGGTCCAGCCACCTCTGGAAACCGTCGTGTTGACCGCCGGTCAAGCCCTCCCGCTCACTCGATCCTATAGCGTGATGTACGCATCGGTCAGATCCATCCTGCTTCCCATGAACGCCATCGCTGATGGCGCCCAGTGGCGCGTCGATGGCGGAACCTGGATGAACAGCGGCGACACTGTCACCAATCTGGCGCTGACAACCCATACCATCGACTACAGGTCCATCCCCTTGTGGCACACCCCCACCAGCACCTCCATCAGTCCGACAAATCAGACAACCCTCATTCTGACCGGCGCCTATGTCCAGGTCTCCGGGCTCTATGTGGGCATTGAACCGGCCAGTGCCGTCAACGACGGCGCCCTCTGGCGCCTCGGTGCCGGCCCCTGGACCAACGCCGGAACCTTCATTGAACTCGACCCGGGAACCTATACGGTGTCCTTCTCCCCCGTCAGCGGATGGTTGACGCCTGACTCCGTCTCCGCCGTCATATCCCCTCAAACCGTAACCACCGTCCTCGGAAGTTACTACCGCCTCGATGTCTTCGGCGGTGACCCGGGCACCGCCGCCGGGCAGTTTATTGGCCCCTGCGGCATTGCCGTCGATTCGCTCCACCGCCTCTACGTCGCCGACACCCAGAACAACCGGATCCAAAAGTATGAACCCATGAGTAACACATGGACGAATTGGGGCGTCTTCGGAACCAACGTCGGGCAGTTTAACAAGCCGGGCGGAGTCGATGTGGATGCATCCGCCAATGTCTTTGTTGCGGACTCCAACAATAACCGCGTCCAACGACGGACCGCGACGAACGCGCAGTGGGTCGCCTGGGGCTCCTACGGCACCAACCTCGGATCCTTTATCTCCCCCTCCGATGTGGCTGTCGATTCAGCCGGCTCCCTCTATGTCGCCGATCGCGACAACAACCGCGTCCAAAAACGGGGCACCAACGGCACATGGTCGGTCTTCATCCCCTACGGCGTAGCCAACGGTTTCGTCCGCGCGCCCAAAGGTCTCTTTGTCGACACGTCCGATAACCTCTACGTTTCCGATGATGGCACACAAACCAACGGGTCCAGCCGGATACAGAAATTCAACAAGACCGGCGCGTTCCTGCAACTCATGGGAAGTTCTCAAACGTCCGGCGGGCGCCTGAGACGGCCCGGCGGCATGGTCATCGGCAACACCAACCTCTATGTGGCCGATATCGACAATAGTCGCGTGGCCGCTTCTTCAACCAATACCGTCTGGACCACCATTCTCGGAAGCAACATTCTGGACCACGCCGAAGATGTTGCCTGGGATAAGCGCGGATTCCTCTATGTGGCGGACACCGGCAATGACCGTATCCTCCGGCTACCCGTTATGCCGGGCGCCGAAACCAACTTCATCGTGCCCTTCACCGGCGCAATGACCCCGGGGCCCGGAACCAACGCCAGTTTCACCATCACTTGGTTCGGCATCCTCAACTGGTATTACGCCCTCCAGTATGCTAATACCCTCGCGGATCCGTGGCAGGTTCTCCCCGGATGCACAAATATTGTCGGGTTGAATATGTTGACCAATTGCACCGATTACACCGTCGGAGGCGTGACAAGCCGCTTCTATCGGGTGCTTGCGTATTGATAATCTTAGGACTGATAACAGAGGAGACATTATGAAAAGACGCTCTCTAGCCTGGATCGCGTGGATTGCACCCGTGTTGTTGCTTCAGGCACTTTCGGCCTTGGCGGGAACACTCGTAACTCCCGATGTCGAGTTTGCCGCACTATCCCGGGCGCCAAGACCAATAACCATCGCCCAGGCGGTCCCGTCCGAACCCAGCGTAACGCCACCGGCAGCATCAACACCCGAAACAACAGGGGCGGTCAGCAATTCCACGGTAACACCTGACCAGATCAAGACAGTAACACCAACCAACACCCCGCCGACCCCGCTCAGCACCGAACCCGAAGTGATCGCCATCGAGGCGGCAAAAACCTCCGACGGAAAAGACGACCTTATCTCCGTGGCTCTCGATGATGTCCCCCTGCAGGATGTCGTCCGCCTGTTCACCCGCATCTCCGGCGCCAACATCATCGCCACCTCAACAAACTTGCACGGCAAGGTCACCGTCAACCTCCAGAATGTCGAGTGGCGACCGGCCCTCGCCTCCATCCTGGATATGCATAATCTGACCATATTCGAGAAGACACCCGGCTCAAAAATCTTCAGCATTATCTCCAAACCGCAGGGCGCCCCGGAACCGATGATCGCCCAACCCATCTTCCTGAACTATGCCTCCGTCTCCAACGTCATCACCGTCGTCAATTCCATGGTGGACAAAGGCGGCTCGGTTTCCGGCTTCCCGAATGCCAATGCCCTCATCGTCCGCTCCTCGGTCGCCAGCCTCAACGAAATCCGAAAGGTAATCTCCGAAATCGACCTCCCGCGTAAACAGGTCTACATCGAGGCCAAGTTCATGGAACTCACCGACGAAGCCATCAAGGACCTCGGCATCAACTGGCAGGTCCTTCAGGGATACAACGTCGGTGTCGGCGGCATGTCCTGGTCCATGCAGGAAAACCGCGACAAGGTGAAAGGCCGCTCGGACACCCTCGCCAGAACGGATTCCCGATCCAAGAATGACACGGTCAATGATCGTTTCGACAGCACAGGCGCCCGCTATGACGAAACAACCACCCTCTCCGAGGAACAACCCCCGGGCTCCGGAAACATCGTCACCCGCGAGGTAAAAACACCCACCCGTTCGGTCGTCGACACCATCAACCAGTCAGCCGTCGCCAGCCGGAATATCGAAGACTCGTTCACCAAGACCGCCTCCGACATCCGTACCGCCGTCCTCACTGCGGATGATTTCGCCATCATCCTGAGCGCCCTGAAACAAATGAACGGCGTCAGCATCGTCTCTAATCCTAAAATCGTTGTCGCCAACGAAGAGACCGCCTCCATCCACATCGGCGAAAACGAACCCAACATCAAGGGAACCGTGACGGCTGGCCAACAAGGACAAGCCAATACCACCACCTATTCCCTCGACGAGGCAAAACCTTATTTCGAGTTCGGTGTCTCCGTCGATGTAACCCCCACTATCAACAACGACAGCAACATCACGGTGCGCATCAATCCCAAACTGAGCCGCTTTGTCCGCGACAAGGTCTCTCCGGACAATAACTCCTTCCCCGTCGAAGCCACGAAAACCATCAAAACCGTCTTCAGTCTCGAAAGCGGAAAGACTGCCGCCATCGGCGGGTTGACCGAAACCGATGAACGGGAGGTAACCTCGAAGATCCCCCTCCTCGGCGACATCCCCCTGCTCGGGAAGTACCTCTTTTCCCACACCCATAAGGCGCGTAGCCAGAAGGAGACAATCATTTTTGTGACCGTCGCCATGGCCTACCCGACCAACATACAAAAGGAACAGGGAATCCCGGAAGACTCTAAACTGGTCCACCAACTCATGAAGGCGCGAAGCATCACCAAGGAGACGGAGGACAAATCCGAAAGCGCCTTCAAATCGGCAACCTCCAACAAGCAATAGCCGATCGACTTAGTCAGGTTAATTTATCATGGCACAGGAATGGAATATCCGCCCAAGGGCGGGGCAGTGTTCGGCCTGCCAAACCGCGTTCGCCGATGGACAGCCCTATCACACCCGGTTGACCTTCGAGGCGGCCGACTACAACCGCGGCGACTTCTGCGACCCCTGCTGGGCTGCTGAGTCCGCCCGACAACCCGGATACAGTTCTTGGCGGGGCATCTTCAAGACTCCCCTCCAGGAACCGGACCACCGGGTACGCAAGGAGACAGCCGAAAACCTCCTGCGCGATCTCATCGAACAGGGCGACCCCGCCCGCCGGAATGCCATCTATATCCTCGCCGTCATGCTGGAACGCCAGCGGGTCTTCGTGGAACGCGAAGTCCGGACTGCCGGGGATGGAACCCGCCTGATCATCTATGAACACAAGAAAACCGCCGAGACATTCGCCATCACCGACCCCCAACTCAAACTGAGCGAAATTGACCCCGTGCAGCAGGAAATCATGACGCTGCTTACCGGCAAACCGGCAACCTCTCCTGACCTACCTGCCAGCACCCTGCCTGCCGAATGATCGATATCCTCATAAGAAACGGCACCCTTCTGGACGGTACAGGCGCCTCGGCTTTCCAGTCCGACATCGCCATCCACAACGACAGGATCGTTGATATCGCCCCGAATCTCAATCCGGCGGAAGCCGGCGCCATTTTGGAGGCCAAAGACTGCTGGGTCTGCCCCGGCTTCATCGACACCCATTCGCATTCGGATGCCTATCTGCTGATCGAACCTTCCGCCCCCAGCAAACTCTTCCAGGGCGTCACCACCGAAGTCGTGGGTAATTGCGGCGCCTCTGCGGCTCCCTGCCTCGGCCCCGCACGCCTCCCCTCTGATTGGCAAACCCACACCTACCCTGGACGGTGGCAACGGATGATTGAGTTCCGCTCCCTCCTGGAAACAACCCGCCCCGCCGTCAATGTCGTAGCCCTGATAGGACACAATGTCCTGCGGGCCAGCATCATGGGATATGAGGGGCGTAACGCCGAACCGGATGAAATCTCCGCCATGGTCAGATTGCTGGAGGAAAGCATGGATGCTGGCGGCCGCGGCCTCAGCACCGGCCTCATTTACCCGCCAGGCATGTATGCCGCTTCGCAGGAAATCCACGCCTTGGCAGCAACCGTCGCCCGCCATGACGGCATCTACACCTCGCACATGCGTAGCGAAAGTAGCGGCCTCCTCGCCGCACTCGAAGAAACCATCGGCGTCGGCCGCTCCACCGGCGTCAAGGTCCAGATCTCCCACCTGAAGACATCGGGACGGCCCAACTGGCCATTGATCGATAAGGCCCTCGCCTTGATCAATTCAGCCCGCTCCGAGGGTATTCCCGTGGCCGCAGACCGCTACCCCTACATCTCTTCCTGCACCGAATTGGACGTCATCTTCCCCAACTGGGCCACCGAGGGCGGACGCGAATCCGAACTCGCCAGACTTCGTGACCCCGCCACCCGCCTGCGCCTCCGGCAGGATATTCTCACCGCCCGCTCTGATCGCTCCTGGGGCTCCATCGTCATCGGATCAACTCACGCTCCGTTCCGCGGGATGCCGCTGGAACAGGCCGCCTCCGCCCTTGGCATGGAACCCGTGGATGCCGCCTTGCACCTGATCGAGACCGACAACCTCATGACCACCGCCTTCTTCCAGGGCATGAGCGAGGACAACCTGTGGAGAATCCTCGCTGAACCCTGGGTGATGATCGGCTCCGACGCCTCCCTGAGAGCCCCATGGGGCCCCCTGGGCCTCGACTACCCCCACCCCCGCGCCTATGGATCATTCCCGCGGTTCCTGCGGGCCGCCTTGGACGGCAAAACCGTCCCCATCCCCGAGGCCATCCGGAAAATGACGTCCCTGCCGGCAACCCAATTCGCCCTCAAAGATCGGGGCACCCTCAAGCGCGGCGCTTTTGCCGATATCACCGTCGTGGATCCTGCCCACCTTCGTGACAACGCCTCCTACGCCAACCCACATTGCTTTGCCGAGGGTATCACCGATGTGCTGGTCAACGGAATTCCGGTCCTCAGCCGCGGGCAACTGACCGGCCAGCGCACCGGACGCTGGCTCTGATGCCACAATCCCCGCCAACAAGGTTAACCCGGCATCTTGATCTTCAAAACCCTCCGAATGGCCTCCGCCATCTGGCGAAGCACAATCGGCTTCATCAACATCTCCCCAACCCCGCTTTCCACCAGTTCATGCTCGGGCACTGTCTTGCTGAACCCGGTACAGATGATCACCGGAAGATCCTTCCGCACCTTGTGCATTTCCCTCACCATTTCTGAACCGGTCATCCCAGGCATCATCTGGTCGGTGATGACTAAATCATAGGCGTCGGGATTATTCTGAAACAGACTCAGCGCCTCGTGGCTCCCCCGGCACAAGACCGGCCTATATCCCAGCCCCGACAGCATCTGGTCCACCATAGTGACAATATCCACCTCATCATCCACAAAAAGAATCGTCTCCGTCCCGCGCGGCAACGGCGCCGATGATGCCGCCGACAAATCAACATGTTGCGCGATCAGCGGCAGGACAATATGAAATGCCGTCCCCTTGCCAAGTTCACTCTCCACCTTGATCGTCCCGTTCAGACTGGTGACGATTCCGTGCACCACCGCCAGCCCCATACCCGTCCCTTCCCCGCTCCGCTTCGTCGTAAAGAACGGCTCGAATATTCGCTCCAAGGTCTGTTTATCCATCCCGATGCCTGTGTCACGCACCGTCAGATCCACATAGTCTCCCCGGCGCAGACGCGATAGCGCCCCTCGCGTCTTGCCGTCAATCTTGACCGGCTCCAACGTCAACTCCAGAACGCCTCCCTGTTCCTTCATGGCATGGATGGCGTTGGTGCATAGATTCATTACCACCTGGTGCAATTGCGTCGGATCCGCACGGACAATATCCTTCTCACTCTTCAACTCACACCGCAGTTCCACATTGGAGGGAATGGAGCCTCTCAACAACGTGCGGACTTCACTGACGATAGTGCCGAGGCGCACCGGCCTCAACTCATTCTCCGACTGCCGGCTGAAGGTCAGGATCTGACGCACCAACTCCTTGGCGCGATGACTGGCCTTCAGGATTTCCTCAAGACTGGACCGCAGGGTGGCATCCGACTCGCACACCAACAACCCCATCTCTGCGTAACCGATGATCGGGGTCAGGATGTTGTTGAAATCATGGGCAATGCCTCCTGCCAGGGTCCCAATGGCCTCCATCTTCTGCGCCTGCCGCAGAACCTTTTCATTCTGTCGTAACGCCTCCTCGGTCCTCCGTCGTTCGGTAACATCCTGGATCTGGAAAAGAAACCCCTTGGGATTGAAGTCCTGATCCAATCCCAGGTTTGTCGCCAGCACATCGAAACGGCACCGCCCGGTCCGGTTCGATGGAATCTTTTCCCCTTCCCGCCCCCCCTCCAAACTCAACGTCCATTCGAACCGCACCGTCCCCCCCTTGAGCAGAACCGTTCGGGACTCCTCCGTAAGTTCAGGCACCGCAAACAGGTTCAAACGGCTGAACTGCGCCCGCTCACTGAACCCGAACATCGCCAACGCCGCCTGATTGACGTCCGTGAGATGCTGACCCGCGTCATAAACAACCACGCCTATCGGCGACCGGGCAAAGAAGTCCTGAAATCGCCGCTCGCTTTCCTTCAACGCCTGCAACGCATTCCGGCGGCGGGTGATATCGTGGGCGGCACACATGACCACGGGGCGCCCCTCGAATGACAATAGACGGATCGTCGACTCCACCGGAATCTCAGCCCCGGTTTTGGTCCGGAAGACCATCTCGACAATCACTTCCGAGACGGCGGCAGGAACGCCCTTTTGCTCCATCAGCGCCATATGCGCGGGACGCCCCCCACCGCCTCCCGCCTCAACATGCTTCGGTGAAAGGGCCAGCAACTCTTCCCGCGTGTACCCCAGCACCGCACACGCGGTTTCGTTCGCTTCCACGAACTTCCCCGCCTGATTCTTGGCATCCAACCCGTATACCAGGATCGCATCATGGGAGTAATTGAACAGGGTGCAGTACCAGTCCTTCCAGACCATGATGGCCCGCTCCCTCTGCGCCTCCTCATCAAGATTCCGCTTCAACTCCTGATTCTTGGCATTGAGTCGCTCCTCCTCCCTCACCCTACGCTGATAGATTCGGAACCCCACAACCGATAAGCCGGCCACCCCCAGAATCAGTCCGAACCCCATTAGCAAACCCACCACCAGGCCAGCACCCCTGCCCGGCAGAACCCACTTGGCCAACGCATCTTGATAGGGCGACCGCTTGTCCGCCCGCAATACATTGAGCCAATAGTCCAAGGCCTCTATCAGGGTTCCATTCCGGTTCTTCGGCGCCGCCACCCGAAAATCCAGCGTCGTCGTGACCACCGGCGACTCCCGCACATCGTAATCTCCGGAATGACGGGCACCGTAACGGCCGTCAATCAACCCGCTATCCACTTGCCGCCGATCCAAGGCCTCCAGGATCTGGCTGTACCGCTGCATCTCGACAAACTCACACCGCACCCCCGCCTCACTCAACAGCGTCCGCAAGTTCTCATAGTGCGGATCGCCACGGACAACAGCAATGCTGATCCCCGCCAGGTCGTGCAGGGTTTGAATGCGGGCCGTCCGCGTCACGTAGATCCGCCCCCAGGAAGCCAGCATCCCCGTATGCGTCACATCGACCCGGGCAGGCTGACGGACAGGCCAGGGAACCGGCATCACCAGATCAAGCCCCCCCTGCTCCAACCGCCTCAGATTGTTCGCCAACGTGTCGGGCACGTAACGAATCTGCCACCCCTTGAGACGTGCCACATGATTGCATACCTCCACGGCCATCCCGTCAACGGTCTTGCCGTCAGGACTGATGACCACAAGGGGTTCCTGGGCGGACACCCCCACAGAAACCGCCAACCGTTCCGGGCTCCCTGCGGCCAAAGCACTCCACACCGCCAATAGGCTAAGCATGAAATAGGCTGTTCTCATCACGCCACGACCCTTTCTTCGCCTTTCCTGCCCCCGCAAGTCGGATCAACTCAATAATCGCACACAACCCACTGCCCGCATCACATTACCGCTTACCTTCAAGTTGGGCAATGGCCCGCTTCATGCAAACCGCGTCAATCCGCCACTGCCCGGCCACATACCCTGCCAACAGGGCATTGTCACAGACGGCGTTGATAAGCCGCGGTATCCCCCCTGAATACCGATACGCCAACTGCAGGGCCTTGGGTTCAAAGATAATCCGTCCCCCAGCACCCGCCATCGCCAACCGATGCGCCACATACGGACCAATCTCACGCTCATCCAGGGGACCAAGATGGGCGCGCACGGTAATCCGTTGCCGCAGTTGACGCAATGCCGGATCCGCCAGTTTCTCTTCCAGTTCCGGTTGCCCGATCATCACAATCTGAATCAACTTCTGCCTCGTCGTCTCGAGATTGGACAAAAGCCGCACCTGCTCCATGACCTTGGGAGAGAGATTCTGTGCCTCGTCGATCAATAAGGCCACATTTTCTCCTGCCTCCATTTTCGCCAGCAGGAACTCGTTTAAGGTCTCCACCAACTTGAGCATGTCGTACCGTCCGGTCGTCAATCCGAAATCGTGCAATATCGCCCGCAATAATTGCGTCTCCGTCAGACAGGGATTGAGAATCAGGGCTGTCCTCACCGATTGCCCAAGTTCCGCGAGCACCGCCCGGCACAAGGTGGTCTTCCCCGATCCAACCTCACCGGTAAGCTGGATGAACCCCTTCCGCTCCCGTATGCCGTACATCAGATGATGGTACGCCTCGCGATGCTGCCGGGAAAGAAACAGATAATGCGGATCCGGCGTGATGTTGAACGGCGGCTCCTTGAGTTGGAAAAACTCAAGATACATGTCAGGCTTTGATCTTTAACTCACACGCGGCCGCCGGCTCCAGCACCCGGAATGTAAAGGATTCCGTGAAATACAAATCCACGCTCTCTTTGTCCTGACCCTTGTACCCAATGGAGAGATCCTGCCCAACCGTCATCTCGAAATCACCGCCGCGCCGGGACAACACCACCCCTCCCTGCAAGGCAGGACTCCAATACACGCCCCCGCCGGCAATCGCATCAACCTGCTTCCTCAGCGGATACGCCTGCGGATCACCCACCTTGACCAACGCGTAGGGATCCGTACCCAGCACCAGGGCATACGGTCCGCCAATGCCGGACTTCTGGAGGGCAAGCACCGCCGCTTCCACCGCCTCCGTGAACGCATCCGGATCGCCTCCCGCCAACGACACCGGCTTGTGGCTCGATGCCTCACCAATCCCCTTGATCCCCCCATCGCCAAACCCCTGATAGATGGCTGTCTCTTCGAAAATCGCCACCTTCCTCGCCGCACTGATCATCGGATCCACATTGGGACTCCGCCCCCCGCGCGACACATTGTCCAACTCCCATACCTTGAGCGAAAAATGCGCACGGACTTCAATCAGATTCTGGGTCTCCCGCTTCCCCCAACTGACCCCTTTGACCGGCTCACTGCTTCCCACCCGCACACTGCCCAGATTCACCGCCGCCATTCCCCATCCATGCGGCCCACTGAAATCAACCAGACCGCGCGCCGAAAGATTTCCCTTCAGCACCCGCGCCGCCTGCGCGTCAATCTCTTTCCACGCCTCATCGGTAATCGGAGCAAAAGAACGTCGCAGCATGTCAGTCATTGCAGTTCCTCCCTTTCAGCATCGCTTCCTTACACACATCACAACTCCAACCGTCCAGCCCGCTTCACTTCAGGGGCCCCACCCCGAGATCGACTCCACCATCCCGTCCACCCGCCGCCGCTTCAATCTCTGTCACAGGCTTGGTGGTGAAAAGATACGTCTTCATCGCCGCATCAAACGCCGGTTCGCTCCGCCTGAGCCACTCCAACAACATCACGGCATGTTCGATTTCCTCGTCGCGATTATGAAGCAGGATGGCTTTGAGCGCCTCCTCCGTGGACTGGTCTGCCCGCTGCTGGTAATAATCCACCGCCTCCAACTCCTCCTGAAGACTGGCCAGGGCCCGATGAAGATGCCGCACTCCGTCCGTTACATTGGGTTCATTGTATCCACTGCTCATACGTACCCTTTCCTGAAAACCACTGGAAGTTGTGCCCTCTGCCCCGTAACTATCGCCCAAAAACAACCCCACCACAAGAATGAACTTGCCGCCGGGCGCATCTCTTACCCCGACTTCACAGGACGAATCTCCCAGTACCTGCACCCTTTGTCCACTTGATACGCGGGAATCGCCTTGTTGGACTGGTTGAGTTTGACGGAGAAATAGGTGCACCTCCCCAGGAAGGCGGCCCCCCCGATTTGCTGATACGCGCAGGTCCAGCACGCTTTCATCACGCTGGACGCCGATTCCAGGTTGGTCTTCATGGCCGAACATCGTGCCAGAGCATCCGCCGATTGAAAAGGGGCAAAAAGAAAAACGTAAACATCTTGTCAACCTGACCCTTACAGCCTAATATGGCTTCGTTGGCACAATGCGGGGGAGCGTTTATGCCTGACGTAAAACATGTAGTAAGATCCGCCTTGGGAGCGGGAAAATGGTTCCCGGCGGACCGCCTTGAACTGGAAACAGCGTTGCAGACCTGTTTCGAGGATTCCATTGTCCCTCCAATCAAAGGCCGTGTCGTCGCCATCATCTCTCCCCATGCCGGCTACCAGTATTCGGGGCCTGTCGCCGCCACCGCTTATAAGGCCGTCCAGGAGAACATCGAATCATTCCACGCCCCCGACGTCGCGATCGTCCTCGGATTCGGCCACCGTGGCAGTTTTCGCGGCATCGCCCTTATGGACGGCACCTCCTTTGCCACCCCCCTCGGCCAGACCCCGCTCGATAGCGAGGCCGCCGCCTTCCTTGTCAGCGCCGACCCACGTATCACCGTAGACTACCGCCCTCATATCGGCGAACATTCCGCCGAGAACCAGATCCCCTTCCTCCAGACAGTCCTCCCCAAAACCCCACTGGTCATCGCCCTCATCGGTAGTCACGATGCCGCCCTCATCGATGCGTTAGCTGCCGCACTCCAGAAACTCTCCCGCAAGAAATCCCTCCTCGTCGTGGCCAGTTCCGACATGCTCCATGACCCGAATTACGAACTGGTCCGCAAAATCGATCAGGCCACCCTGAAAAAGGTGACCGCCATGGACACAACCGGCATCCTGAAATCATGGAATTATACCCAACAGGTATTCTGCGGCATCGCCCCCGTAATCACCGCCATGAAGTACGCCCAGCAACAGGGTTGCCTCAAAGCCACCCTCCTGCGATACCGTAACAGCGGCGACCAATTCCCGGAAAGCCGCGGACAATGGGTAGTCGGTTACGGTGCCATCGCCTTCACCGTGTAGACCAAACCGACAACTCTCCCTTTCGCGTGTTTCGCGATTTTCACAGTTTCCCTGTGTCCTCGTGATATTTTCTTCTGGATTCCGTCCCCTTAATCCTTGATTCTACTGCCATTGCCATGCCAACCATCGCCAACCATCTTCGCGTTACCCTCGTCCAGATCAGCGCCGATGCCGACCTGCAGGCCAACCTCGGAAAACTGAAGCACCTCCTTTCCGGCATCGGCAACACCGATGTCATCGCACTCCCCGAAGTCTTCGCCATGCGGGGCAGCAATCAGGACTACCGCGACCATGCCCAGAACATCTCCGGACCTCTGGTCAACTTCATGGCCTCCATCGCCCATCGCCACAACGCCTGGGTACTCGCCGGCAGCATCATCGAATCGGCCGGCCAGGGATTGTACAATACCAGCGTCCTCGTCAACCGTCGCGGCGACGTCCACGCCTGGTACCGGAAAATGCACCTTTTCGAGGCGGAAATCGAACCCGGTCAGGTCATCCGCGAAAGCGACACCTATCAGGCTGGCGATGCGCCCGTGATGACGGATCTGGACGGTTGGCAGTGCGGACTCGCCATCTGCTACGACGTGCGCTTCCCCGAACTCTTCCGCCACTATTCATCCAAGGGCGCCCACCTCTTTTTCATCCCCGCCAACTTCACCCAACGTACCGGCAAGGATCACTGGGAAGTCCTCCTGCGCGCGCGCGCCATCGAAAACCAGTGCTTCGTCGTCGCCCCCAATCAGTGCGGCACCAACCCCCGTACCAAAGTCGAAAGTTACGGACACAGCATGGTCATCGGGCCTTGGGGTGATGTTATCACCATGATCGAGGATGGCGACAACGCCGTCACCGTCACCCTCGACATCCATCAACTCGACCAGACCCGTCGGCGCGTACCCGCCCTGTCGCATCGGAAACTCTAACCCTCCCGCCCGCCTCCCCCCTTCATGACAACACCCTCCACCGAATCGTTTACCGTTCTGGTCACCTGCGGCCGCGGCATCACCCCCTTTCTCAAACAGGAAATCACCGCCCTCGCTCTTCCCATCCTCCGGGAATTGGAGTCCGGCCTCGAACTCCAGTGCGCCATGCCGGACATCATGCGCCTGAACCTGTCGCTCCGCACCGCCAACCGCGTGCTTCTCCAACTCTCCAAAGGAAGGGCCCGCGACGCCAATGAACTCTATCGCCTCCTCTACGAACTCCCCTGGGAAACCCTCATCCCTGTGGACGGCTACTTCACCGTGGCCTCTCACGTGGATACCCCCGCCATCCGCGACAGCCGGTTCGCCAACGTCAAATGCAAGGACGCCATTGCCGACCGCTTCCGCGAGAAACTCGGCCGCCGCCCGGACTCGGGCAATGAACGGTCCGGTGCCGTGGTCTTCCTCCACTGGGTCGGCGATCAGGCCACTCTCTATCTCGACACCTCCGGCGAGTCCCTCTCCCGGCGCGGCTACCGCAAGATCCCCCTGGAGGCCCCTATGCAGGAATCCCTCGCCGCCGCCGTGGTCATGGCCACCGGCTGGCAGGGAAACAGTCATTTCATCAACCCCATGTGCGGTAGCGGAACCTTGGCCATCGAGGCCGCCCTCCAGGCCCAGGGCCGCGCCCCTGGACTCCTCCGCAGCCAGTATGGATTCCTCCATCTCAAGGATGCCGATACCACCTTGTGGCAACGCATCCGCTCGGAAACCCGCGCCATGCCTAAACAAAAACTGGAAGGACGCATCATTGCCTCCGATAACCGCCCCGAAGCCATCGAAGCCGCCCGCCAGAATGCACGCACCGCCGGTGTCGAACAACTGATCGAATTCCAAGTCTGCGACTTCGCCGATACCCCCATCCCCCCAACTCCCGACACCTGCCCGCCAAACGGCGAAACGTCCGGTGTCATCATCCTTAACCCGCCCTACGGCGAACGCATGGGCGATGTCGCCGCACTGGAACCCCTCTACCGCCGCATCGGCGACTTCTTCAAACAACGATGCCAGGGCTATCACGGCTACGTCTTCACCGGCAATCTGGATCTCGGAAAAATGACCGGCCTGCGCTCGTCACGAAAAGTTCTCTTCTTCAGCGGCAACATCGAATGCCGCCTCCTCGGCTTCAAACTCTACGCCGGCTCCAAACGCCAATCCAAACAGGCGGAGGGCTCCGATCATCCTGTGCATCCTGTAAATCCATGTTCACCGGCATGAACCCGGAACCCTGAACCCTCCCCATGCCCTCACTCCACATTGACCAAGTCGCGTTCGGCGGCCGCGGCATCGCCCGCCACGAAGGCAAAGTCTGCTTCATCCCCGGCGTCTTGCCCGGCGAAACCATCGAGGCGGAAATCACCAAGGACCGCGGCGACTTCTGCGAAGCCCGTGCGCTCTCCATCCTGGAGCCGGGCCCCGCACGAACCCCCACCGCCTGCCCCCTCGCCCTCGCCATCCCCACCGGCACCCGCCGCCATCCCACCGCCGGCACCGTAGTCTGCCCCGGTTGCTGCTATCAGCACATGACCTACGCGGAAGAACTGCGCATCAAACAGAACCACCTCTGTTCCCTGTTGGAACGCCAATCCCCCGGTGCCTCCGCTCGCTGTAATCCTGCCGTCGCCTCCCCTCTCACCCTCGGCTACCGCAACAAGATGGCCCTCCACGTCACCAAGGATCCACAGGAAACCCGGCTGGGTTATTTCATGGATGACAATACCACTATCGTGGATATCCCCGCCTGTCCATTGGCCATGCCGCCCCTGAACGACTGCCTCGCCGAACGCCGCGCCTCCTCCTCATTCATGCACGGCCTGCGCGATGGCATGACCATCACCTTCCGCTGGACCGAACGCTACGGAGCCGTCTGGTGGCGCGGCCGCGCGGCCGAGAACGATGTCTGGTTGATGGAGGCATCCCCGATCGGCCCCTTGAGTGTGCCGCGCAACAGTTTCTACCAGACCAATCCTGCCGTCGCCCGCCTGCTCGTCGCGGAAGTCAGTCGTCTACTCGCCAACGACCACCCCGAACGCGTCGTGGATCTCTATTGCGGCGTCGGCATCTTCGCCCTCGCCGCCGCCCAACAGGGAATACCGAAGGTCATCGGCCTGGATGTGGATGGCCCTGCCCTCAAGGCCGCCGACCACAACGGCAGGAAACTGGGATTCTCAAACATCCAATGGATCACCGGTAGCGCCAACAAGACTTCCCTGACCCACCTGGGCAAAACAACAGACACCACCGTCATTGTAGATCCCCCGCGCACCGGACTGGGCCGTGCCATGGTCCAGGAACTGATCAAACTGGCGCCGCAACGTATCCTTTACATTTCCTGCGCCGCCGACACCATGGCCCGCGACGCCGCCTGGCTTATCGAATCCGGCTACTCCCTCCGCCAATCCCAGGTCTTCGACATGTTCCCCCGCACCCCTCACTTCGAATCCCTGACAGAACTGGTCGCCCCCTGACCGTCAACCCTTGCCCTTTCCTCCCAACGCCGCGCTTAATTCCCTGACCAGCGGCGCCAATCGCCCCTCATTCGCCGCCGCCACCATGGCGCTCCCCACCACGACGCCATCCGCACCTTCGGCCGCCACCTTGGCCTGACTCCCATTACTCACCCCAAACCCAGCCACCAACGGCAACGCTGTGGCCTTGCGGAGCAATCCCAAATGCTCGGCCACTCCCGTCGCCACTGCCGCCCGCACCCCCGTCACCCCCTTGACCATGATATAATACACGAACCCGCGCGCCCCCTTGAGAACCTTGGCCATCCGCGCCGCATCCGTCGTCGGCGCAATCAGGGGAATGAAATCCACCCCATACCGATCCAGGTGCCCCCGCAATTCACCCGATTCCTCAAACGGCAGATCCACCACCAGCAAGGCATCCACCCCCGCCTCCGCCGCCTCCCGCGCCACGCGTTCATACCCGTGCACAAACAGCGGATTCACATACCCGAATAGAACGATCGGCGCGTCATAGTCCTTCCGCAACCGCCGCACCAATTCAAGACTCTTGCCCAACGTCATCCCCGCCGCCAGGGCCCGCCGCCCCGCCGCCTGAATCACCGGCCCATCGGCCGTCGGATCCGAGAAGGGCACCCCCAACTCAAGAATATCCACTCCGTTGTCCAACGCCTCCCGGCATCGCGCCTCCGAAACGTCCACCGTGGGGTCACCCCCCACCAGAAATCCAACCAGCGCCTTCCGCCCTTCTTTCTTCAATCTCGTAAACGTCGCTTCAATCCGATTCATGTAATTTCTCCATCTGGACTCTGTCCAAGGTCTAAGGTCTAAGGTCTAAGGTCTAAAGTCTAAGGTCTCTCCCCTTCCCCTCATCATACTCCAGCACACTCTCCAGATCCTTGTCGCCCCGCCCCGACAGACACACCACCACCACCCCGCCCTTCCCAACCTCCACCGCCCGCTTGCGCGCCTCCGCCAACGCATGACTCGACTCCAGCGCCGGAATAATCCCCTCCAGCAAGGCCAGTTCATGGAACGCCGCCACCGCCTCCGCATCCGTGATGGCCGAATAACTCGCCCGCTTCAAATCCGCCCAGTACGCATGCTCCGGCCCGACACCCGGATAGTCCAACCCGGCACTGATGGAGTGCGCGTTCAGAATCTGTCCCTCGTTATCCTGCAGAACATAGGACTTGCTCCCATGCAGGATACCAACCCGGCCCGCGCCAATACTGGCCGCATGCATCCCCGTCGCCACCCCAAGCCCCGCCGCCTCAACCCCCACCAACTTCACTTCCAAATCATCCAGAAACGGATAGAAGATCCCCCCCGCATTACTTCCGCCGCCGACACAGGCAATTACCATGTCCGGCAACCGCTTTTCCTGCTCAAGAATCTGCTCGCGCGCTTCCACCCCGATCACACTCTGGAAATCCCGCACCATCACCGGATACGGATGGGGCCCCGCCACCGTGCCAATCACGTAGAACGTGGTATCCACGGCCGCCACCCACGCCCGCAACGCCTCACTCATCGCGTCCTTCAACGTCTTCGTTCCGCTCGACACGGGCACCACCCGCGCCCCCAGCAACTTCATACGTTTGACATTCGGCGCCTGCCGGTGGATATCCTCCTCGCCCATATAGACGTCGCATTCCATCCCGAAACGTGCCGCCACCGTCGCGGTCGCCACCCCGTGCTGGCCCGCCCCGGTCTCGGCCATCAACTTGCGTTTGCCCATCCTGCGCGCCAGAATCGCCTGACCCAGTGTGTTATTGATCTTGTGCGCTCCGGTGTGGTTCAGATCTTCACGCTTGAGATAGATCTTGGCCCCCCCAAACGCCTCCGTGAGCCGTGGCGCGAAGTACAACGGCGAAGGCCGCCCCACGTAGTGCCTGAGCATCCCTCGGAACTCAGCCTCAAACGCCGGATCCGCTTGCGCCGCCATATAGGCCTTCTCCACCTCGATCAGCGCCGGCATCAGAGTTTCCGCCACATACCGCCCGCCAAACCCGTCGAAATGCCCCCCGGCATCCGGCACCGTTTTCATCACCTGTCGCTTCGTCATCTCAACCTCTCCTCTGTATCCTATCTGTGGTAAAGAAACTCACCTGCCCCCGAATGCCGCCCGCGCCGCCCGGATAAACTCCGTGACCTTGCCCGGATCCTTACGCCCGGGCGCCTGCTCCACTCCACTGGCTACGTCCACCCCCAGCGGCCGAACGCGGGAAATCGCCTCAGCCACGTTATCCGGCCCCAACCCGCCCGCCAACAAGGCGGAGTACCGCCGCGCCAACGTACCCGCCGCCTCCCAGTCAATCTTCACCCCGCTGCCACCATACCCAGGCGCCGCCGCGTCCATCACATAACGCTCCGCCTGCCACACCGCCGGGTCCGGCATCCACCGCCCCTCCTGACATCGCGTCGCCCGCCAGGTGGCCACACCCCCCGGCGCCACGGTTCCCCCCGCCTCATCACCATGAAACTGCACCGCCCGCAACCGGCACTCCCGCACCAGTCCATCCAGAAATTCAGAAGTCTCGTTGACCACCACCGCCACCGCGGCAACCTCGCCCGGCAATCCCCGCAGAATCTCACGCAACTGCGACACCGTAATGCCTCGCGGCGATTGACGGTACAACACAAACCCAAGGCAATCCGCTCCCTGCTCCAATGCCCATCGGGCATCCGCCAGCGTCGTCAACCCGCATATCTTCACGATTCCCATTTTCTTCCCCATCCTGCCTATCCTGTCCATCCATGTTATCCCTTCACCAGTCTCCCCAACGCCATCCCCGGCGATCTCTGCCGCAACAGCGACTCCCCGATCAGGAACCCGTCGTATCCCGCCGCCTGCAACCCTGCGATATCCGCGCCCGTCTTGATCCCGCTTTCCGCAATGCAGATCCGATCCTCCGGTATCGCCGCCACAAGTTCATGGGCAATCGCCAGATCCGTCTTGAGTGTCTTGAGATTGCGGCTATTGACCCCGATGATCGCCCCTTTACACGCCAACGCCACCTCCAATTCCGCCCGCGTGTGAACTTCGACAATCACCTCCAACCCCAGTTCCAGACTCTCCCGGTACAACACCTCGCATCGCCCCGGTTCCAAGGCGGCCACGATCAACAACACCACATCCGCTCCCCAGGCCGCCGCCTCCGCCAACTGATAGGCATCCCCCACAAAATCCTTGCGCAACACCGGAAGCGACACCGCCTTCCGCACCGCCCGCAAATCCGCCTCACTACCCTGAAAATGAAGCGGCTCCGTCAGCACGGAAATCCCAACCGCACCCGCCTTCTCATATCCCATCGCAATCCGCCCCGGAGCATACGTGGCCCGCAGCAACCCGGCGGACGGACTGGCCTTCTTGACTTCCGCCACAATCCGGGGCGTCGCCACCTGCCGCAACCGATCCACCAGACTGTGATGTGTCCGCTCCTCCGCCTCCCATAGCAAATCATTCAGGGACACCTGCTTCCTGGCCAAGGCCACCGCATCCCGCCGTTCCCTCATAATCTGCATCAACACATTCATTCCCGCTCTCCCGAACTCCCGGTTCTTGGCAAAGGAATTTCCTCATCCTGTCTATCCTGCCCATCCATGTAAAACTCCCTCCCCGGCTTTCTTGCTGGATGCCGACTCTTATCCTCTACTTCGCTGTACCAGCCCCGCCAACGCCTTCAGCGCCCGCCCGCTATCAATCGCCTCGCCCGCCAGCCGAAACCCTTCCTTCAGATCTTTCGCTTTGCCGCCCGCCACAATCCCCGCCGCCGCGTTCAAACAGACAATATCACGCCGGGGCCCCTTTTCTCCCCCGAGAATTGCCCGCGTGATCGCCGCATTCTCCACCGCATCGCCACCCAGCAACGACGCCGGACTCGCATAGTCCTCCATGAATTGCAGCGGATCAAGATTGTACGTTCGGATAACCCCGTCGCGCAACTCGCTGACTCGCGTCGTGGTCGTCACCGTGATCTCATCCATGCCATCGTGCCCATGCACCACAAACACCCGCGTACTGCCCAGTCGTCGCAACACCTCGGCAAACACCTCCGTCAACTCCGGTGCAAACACCCCCAGCACCTGCCCCTTGGCACCCGCCGGATTGGTCAACGGACCCAACAGATTGAAAATCGTCCGGAACCCCAGTTCACGCCGGGGCCCCATCGCGTGCTTCATCGCCGGATGCAGTTTCGGAGCAAACAGGAACCCAATCCCGACCTCATGAATACACTCCTCCATGACGTCCGCCGTGGCGTCCAAATTCACCCCCAATTCGCCCAGCACATCCGCCGATCCGCATTTGCTGGTGATGGAGCGGTTGCCGTGCTTCGCCACGGGGACCCCCGCCCCGGCCACCACAAAGGCCGCCGTCGTGGAAACGTTGAACGTCCCCAACGAATCGCCGCCCGTTCCACAGGTATCCACCACCGGCTTGCCGCGCGGATCAACAAACACCGAGTGCCGCCGCATGGAACTGCTCGCCCCGGCAATTTCCTCGATCGTCTCCCCCTTCAACTTCAAGGCCATCAGGAACGCCCCCAACTGCGCCGGCGTCGCCCCTCCTTCCATGATCACATCAAAGGCCGCCGCCGCTTCCGCCTCATTCAGATTCTGCCGCCCAACAAACTTCTGCAGATACTCTTTCACCCCACCCTCCCATCCTGTTTATCCTGCCTCGCCCGCCGTAATGCCTCACCAGAGGCTGTAGGCTGGGTCCATCCATGTTAACCATCCCCCATCAACCCTCAACCATTAACCATTCCCTACCCCCCCTGCCCCACCCTCTCCACAAAGTTCCTCAACAACCGCTTCCCTGACGGCGTCAGCACCGATTCCGGGTGGAACTGCACCCCATAGGAGGGATGCGTCACATGATGCATCCCCATGATCTCGCCATCCTCACTGAACGCATCCGCAACCAACTCCGGCGGCAACGTCTCCTTGATCACCGCCAGCGAATGATACCGCCCCGCCGGAAAGGGATTGGCCATCCCCTTGTATAACCCCGCGCCGTCGTGACTCACCTGCGAAACCTTTCCGTGCATGATCCGCTTCGCGTTGGACACCGTGGCCCCGAATGCTACCGCCATGGACTGATGCCCCAGGCACACGCCCAGCACCGGAATCCGGCCGCTCATCCGCCGGATCAACGGCACGGAAATGCCCGCCTGCACCGGCGTGCACGGCCCGGGCGAAATCACGACCCCGGCCGGCTTCATCGCCTCCACCTGCTCCACCGTAATCGCGTCGTTCCGGAACACCCGGATGTCCGCCCCGATCGCCGCCATCATCTGCACCAGGTTGTAGGTGAACGAATCGTAGT
>CAZHRU010000005.1:0-60674 GCA_964535015.1 uncultured Verrucomicrobiota bacterium
CAAACAGGATCGCACTCAGGAGGGTGACCACAAAACTGTCGCGCCGCCCGAAGAACAGGCAGGCCAGCGTGATGTGAAACAGGTAGGCGAAGGATACGACCGTATCCGTGGCCCCGATACGGTAGACCAGCACGGTAAGCACCAGAAGATCGGTAACCACCTGAAACCAGATGTTCGAAGCAATCACACCCCAGGGTGAACGGGGCGTCAGACGGCCGATCCACTGGATGGATGCCAGATTCAAGCCGGCCAGAATACCGGTCAGCCAAAAAGGCCACAAGCCGGGCGCATTCACCCCGAACGGCGCAAGCGTCGCCGCCCCCAGCAGCATTCCAGCCGCCCCAAACGCCCCTAATACGCCAACGGCAATCCAGCGGATCCGGGTAAACCAAAGGGCATTCTGCAGGAGCACGGTGCTCGTCAGGCCACCCACCTCGGCAGGCCGCAGATCCGTCGCGGCTGAAGGGGAAGCGGTCTCGAGTTTGAATGTTCCCATGGTGCGTCCACCTTCCGATTTAGAAATAGTGCATGGCCGGCATCTTCTTCAACATCACGAGGTCGCCTTCCGCCTGCCGGATCAGGGTTTCCACCGCCGCCTGCACCTCGCCCGCCACAGGTTGTTTCAAGCAGGAACCTTCAGCGCACTACACTCCGAAAAACGGGCAATCAGGGGCCCCACCACGTCCTGCACATACCCGTGCAACGCCTGCTGAATCTCCGGCCACGGGGCCAACACACGTTCCGACTCCCGCAAAAGCATCGCCATTTGCTCCAGGGGATCAATTTCCTCACCCAGAAAGGCGGTGGCCGCCGTCACTTTCCCCGTCGCCGCATCGGTGCCAAGACTCTTGTCGGCCAACCGGGGATCCGCACAGGTGTCCAGTAAATCATCCGCCAACTGGTAGGCGGTCCCCACCGCATAGCCGGACTCGCGCAGGGCCGCCACCAACTTCGTCTGCGATCCACCCGCGCAGGCCGCCGCGAACCCGAATAGACTCCCGGTCTTGCGGCGCGCTATGCTCACACACATTTCCCAGGTTGAGCGACTTGCCGCCTCCGGCCCCTCAAATTCCTGCTCCGCCTCGGCATCACACATCTCGCGCAACGTGCTGATCAGAATCGGCAGATGCGAAGGCAGGCATTCCAGTATCCCCTCCACCGCCAGACTCACCATCAGGTCACCCAGCAGCACGGCCGCACGCGTGCCCTCCGAAACCCAGAGCGCCGGCTCCCCTCGCCGGCAGGTTCCCCCATCCACAATGTCGTCATGCAACAGACTGGCCGCATGCAGCATTTCCACCGCCGCCGCCGCACGGCATAGCACCGGACCCGGAACCCCCGCCGCGCTACCCACACGCAGGAGTAGACGCGCACGAATCATCTTCCCGCCCCCTGCCGTCGCCCCGAAACGTTCCACATGACTGTACAGGGAGGTCTGCCTCAGCGAATCCCCGATGATCCGCCGGACCTCACCCACCATCTCTTCAATTCCTGAATTTCCGGACATTAGTTATCTCATCTCCCGTATCCAAGCCACTTGATCAATCCTAGATTTTGACATCTCGCGATGAATGGAAAAAGCGGATAGACCTACGATTGTACGGAGGCCCTGCCGATACCTTTGGAGACCCGGCCCCTGGCGTTGGCACCTTCCTCGGTGCCGGGGTCATCCGCCGTACCCGACGTCTTCAAGGCCGCTTGCCGGTTTCGCCACACCCGCGGCGACAATCCTGTCTTCTGCTGGAACCGGCGGGCAAAGTAACCCGGGTCGTCATACCCCACCATCCTGGCAATTTCACTGATACTGATGGTCGGGTTCCTCAGCAACTTCTTGGAACGGGCGATCCGCTGTTCGGTCAGGTATTCATTAAAGGGAATCCCCGCATGCTCACGAAACAACGTGGTGAAATGATTCGGAGTCAGGCGCGCGGCACCGGCCAATTCCTTGACCGTGAGGGGAAGATCAGGCCGCTGCCGCACCAGTTCACAAACCACCTGCACCAGCAACGGCCGGTTGCCGGCCGACCCGGCCGCCTGCGCCAGCGAGTCCTTCGCCCAGGTCGTCTCCTCAAGAAACCGCCCCAGATCCGGGCCCGCCACCGCTCCCGACTGCAACTCATTGATGCGCTCGGTCAACTTCTGATTCTGCCGCACCACCGTTATCGCATACCCCATCGTCTTCATGGCCATCCGGAGAATCTCAATCTGGCGCGCGGTCATCCGCGGAAGTTCGCGAAACGTCTTCTCCAGCATCTTGAGATCCAGCCCAAGTTTCTCTCCCCGTTTCCGGACTTCTCCCCAGGCGTCATTCGACGAGAACAGGCACGAACTGAGAACCGCCATGCACTCATTCGACTCGCAGGAGGCCGGACATACCAGCACCGAGGCGCCCGCATGACATCGCTGCTCCGCAGGCCCCCCGTTGCACGCCGCAACCGACATCAGGATATGGCACGTGCGGCAATGCTTCGCCCCTTCCGCCGAACTGCCTACCACCTTGCAGAATGACGTCACATTCTGCCCCTTCCCCTCGAGGAGCACCTGCCCCCACCCCGATTCCACCGGGTAGACCACCATCAGTCTCGACCCCGTCACTTCCTCGGTCATCTCCGCCAAATGCAGGATAAGGGGATGCCGCACATCAAGGACTACGCCCCCTTTTCGTTGCTTCACACTCATGATCACCGCTCTCTTGCCGGACCCCCACAGGACATCCATGTCCAACTTATCGTAGAAATGTTTAGTATGTCACATCGCTGGACATGCGTAAAGTTCGTACTAGTGAAAAAGACAGATCATAAACCCACCGTCCTCGTGGTGGATGACGACCCGGAACAACTCGTATCCACGCGACTGGTCCTCTCACCCCTGTACAGCGTCATCACAGCGTCCACCGACACCGAGGCCCTCCGCATCGCCGGCACGGCCCACCCGGACCTTATTCTCATGGACGTGATCCTGCAGAGCGGCCAGAACGGTTTCTCGATCTTCCACGAACTGAGCAATGATCCCGCCACCGCCGCAATCCCGGTAATCTTCCTCACAGGCGTCAACAAAGTCACCGGGTTGGCCTTTGGATCGGACGCCGTGGGCCGTCACCTCGGCAAAGCACCCGCCGCGTTTCTGGAAAAACCCCTATCTCCTGTCATGTTGCTCCGCGAAGTGGGCAACGCCCTTGGACACACCAAGACGTCGCCGGCAGGCCATCATGGGCTTCCCGTGTGACACGTGTCGCACCGTTCCGTCTTCCACTCGTCTCCGATATCCTCCGGATGCTTGAACTCCAAACCGGACGAAGTGAAATCCGGAAGATCCTTGCCGGGCCCCTGCGCCAAAATGGTATGGCACGTCTTGCAGTCCTTCGATATCCGCTTCCCGCTATCGCTGACGTGCCGGTCATCATGACACCGGAAGCAACCCGGGGTGATCTTATGGCCGACATGGTTGGGATACTCCGTCCAGCGCACCTTCATCTCGGGGAAGAAGTTCCCCCGGTAGATGGACTGCACCTCCCGGATCGCCGGCTCAATCCGCGCATCACCCGGGTACTTCGCCCGCAATTCCTTGTCGATGGCCGCCAACGCCTCCGCTTCCGTGGTGTAAACGGCCGACAGCAACTTCGCAGCCGTCGCCTTGATGGACGGCAGGGAACTGTCAATCCTTCCCTCCGACATGGCGATGTCGAGCATTTCGTTGGGAGCACGGTAGCGATGCGTAGGACGGTTATGACAGTCAATGCAGTCCATCCGCCGCACCGGTAACGCCGCCGCCTGCGCGTCGGATATCTTCGTCTTATCATCCTCGGTCCGGTACACCGTCACCTTGCCGCTCTGATCCGTCACCCGAACCCAGGGAATGACCAGGCGCTTCCGGTCGGTCGCGATGTATTCGACCGTGTTGACGCCTTCCATGTGCCAGTGAATTCCCCGGATGGGCCCGTGGGCCGGGTCCCCGCCGCCGATGTTGAGCAGCATCTTGATCGTCCATGGCGTGTTCTTCGCGTCATTCCCGTAGTAGGTCCACGTCCGTAAAACCGCGCCGAAAAACTTCGCCGGCCAGTGGCAGGCCAGACAGGTCTCCTTGGCCGGTCTCAGGTTTTCCACCGGCGTCTCGATCGGCAGGTGGTACTTGTGGAACAGAACCGAATACACCTGGTACAACCCCGAGATCTTGGCCTTGACGAACCACTTGGCCCCCGCCCCGATATGACACTCCACACAGGAGGTGTTCGCATGGGGCGACAGGTGAAAGGCCGTGTATTCGGGCTTCATCACCTGGTGACACACCATGCCGCAAAACTGCACCGACTCCGTATAGTGATAGGTGCGGTAGGTTGCCACCGCGGAAATAACCACGAAGACGACCCCGGCCACGCCAAAGGCCGCCATGCGGGAGAGCGTTCGCCGGTCGCCAAGATCAATCACCGGCAGGCGCGGCACGTAGCCCTGTCGTTGCGTTCGGCGCCAGGTCCAGAACATACCCACCACCACCAGGCACGCGGAACCGGCCAGGAACGCCGGCACCAGCAGATAGATCAACAGCCCGAAGTACGGCGAAAGATCATCGCGCGTGGCGTCAATAACCATCAAAACCGATCCGGTAGCCAGCGCGCAGCCCCCCAGAAATAGGCCCGCCAAACTGATGGTGTTTTTCAGAAGTCTGCTGAACTTGTATTGTTCTTCCACACTCAATCGCCCCTCCTTCGTTCGCACACCGCACTCCGACAAGTCCAGTTGCTTCTGCCTTCTCATGGCTACACTAAGGGATTTGCTCCCTGAATGCCAACTGAATGTGCGGAGAAAACGCATCCAGTCGCCGCGCATAAATACACCTGTTTTCTGTAGATTTATCCTGTTCCGGAACGATCGGCTCCATGCTATTAATGATGCCCAACTCGGCCTGTAGTTGGGGCCTCTTTGATCGTCAACGCTTGAATGGAGAATAAAACCCGGATGAATGGAACACTCACAACCGTCCAACGCCGCCTCTGGATGGCGCTGGCGTCAATTCTTCTCCTCTCTGGCATCCAGGCGTTCGGATCCTCCATTTCCAACAGCGACTGCCTGGTCTGCCATGACGACCCCGCTCTCGTCCGGATCGTCGCCGGCAAGACCAACTCGCTGCAGGTCACCACAAACAGCCTGAAGAAATCCGTGCATGCCGGTCTTACCTGCACCGAATGCCATGCGGATATCAAGGACCTGCCCCATCCGGACAAACTGGCCGCCCCCAAGTGCGGCAACTGCCATGACGATGTCGCCAAGGAATACGCCTCCAGTATCCACGGGGTCAGCCGCAACATGGGGGCCTCCGGCGCCGCCACCTGCTCCGATTGCCATGGCTCCCACAACATCGTACCCGTCAAACGCGGCGACTCGCCAGTCTTCAAACTCAACCTGCCGGCAACCTGCGCCCTCTGCCACAGCAATCCGAATCTCACCTCCGAATACCGGATGAAATTCCCCGAAGCCGCCGCCCAGTACATGGAAAGCATCCACGGCCGGGCCTTGCTCAAACTGGGCCTCATCATCGCCCCGTCCTGCAACGATTGTCACGGCGTCCACAGCATCCGCCGCAGTGTCGATCGCGACTCCCCGATCAATCATGCCCACATCGCCGACACCTGCGGCAAATGCCATGTCGGCGTGGAAAAGACCTACATGAAGAGCGTGCATGGGCAACTCCTCGCCAAGGGAGACGCCCGGGGCCCCGTCTGCACCGACTGCCACACCGCCCACCAGATCAACACCCAGGAAGGCGGACACCTCAAGGCCGCCAGTGACGCGCGTTGCGGCAAGTGCCATCAGGACCGCCTCGAAAACTACATGGAGACCTACCACGGCAAGGCCATCGCCCTGAGCACCTCCCATGAGGCGCCCAAGGTGGCCGCCTGCTACGACTGCCACGGGCACCATGATGTCCTCCCTCCTTCGAACCCCCTGTCGCGCCTGTCCACCAACAACATCGTGCAAACCTGCCGGCAATGCCACGAGGGAGCCTCGGCCAAGTTCACCGAATACCTCCCCCACGCCGACCCCACCGACCGCAAGCACTACCCCCTGCTCCATTTCGTTTTTCTATCCATGACCGGCCTGCTGGTGGGCACCTTCGCCTTCTTCGGGCTCCACACCGCCCTCTGGCTGCTCCGATCCGGCTACCTCTACCTCCACGATTCGAAAACCTTCCGGGAAGCCAAGATCAGCACCCAGGTGGACGACCAGTGGTTCGTACGGTTCTCACCGTTCGAACGCATGCTGCACATCATGGTCGTCACCAGTTTTCTCCTGCTGGTCATCACCGGCATGCCGCTGAAGTTCCATTACACCGCGTGGGCCAAGACAATCTTCAACGTCATGGGAGGTGCCCCCGTGGCCCGCTCCCTGCATCACTTCGCCGCCATCATCACCTTCCTCTACTTCGGCCTGCATCTCACGGATCGCGCGCGTGCTTGCTGGAACGGACGCCACAACGTGCTGGATCCCGAAACCGGACGTTTCCAATTCAAGCGGCTCGTCACCGTCCTCACCGGCCCCGACTCCATGATTCCCAACATGAACGACTGGCGGCAATTTATCGCCCACCAGAAGTGGTTCTTCGGCAAGGGGCCCCGCCCGCAGTTCGAACGCTGGACCTACTGGGAGAAGTTCGATTACCTCGCCGTATTCTGGGGCGTCGCCATGATCGGCGCCTCCGGCCTGATCATGTGGTTCCCCATCTTCTTCACCCGCTTCCTGCCGGGCTGGGTGATCAATATCGCCATGATCGTTCACTCCGACGAGGCCCTGCTGGCCGCCGGATTCATCTTCACGTTCCACTTCTTCAATACGCATTTCCGGATCGAAAAGTTCCCCATGGATACCGTCATCTTCTCCGGACGCATCTCCAAGGCGGAAATGCTGCACGAGCGCAAGCAGTGGTACGACCGGCTCCTGGCGACCGGCAAACTCGAGGAGCATCGCGTGCGCGACGAGTGGTTGCGCTGGAAGGACATTGCCCGCACCTTCGGCTACATGTTCTTCGGCATCGGCCTTATTTTGCTCGTGTTGATCGCCGTGGCCATGACCACGCGTCTCCTGCATTAACCATGACGAGGTGTTCCCATGAACTTGCTTAGACATTACGCGCTCCTGATCGGCCTGTTCGCCAGCCTGCTGCTGACGCAGCGGGCCAAGGCGCTCGACAACAGCGACTGCTTCACCTGTCACGAGGATAAAACGTTGGTGAAAACCAACGCGGCCGGCCAGGCAGTCGCCCTGTTCGTGGACGCCAAGGGATTTGCAAAATCCATCCACGCCAAGCACCTCTGCGTCAGTTGTCATTCGGACATCACCGAGGTGCCGCATCCGGACCGCTTCGTCGCCAAACCGGTATCCTGCTCCCAGTGCCACCGTGTCGAAACCGAGATCTACCGGAACAGCGATCACGGCAAGGCCATCCACAAGGGCGTGCCGGAGGCCGCCTCCTGCAAGGATTGCCATGGCAGCAACCACTACCTGATGAATTCCCGCAGCCCCGAATCACCCGTCTTCCGCACCAATCTCCCCAAGACCTGCGGGCGCTGCCACGACAACGCCGCGGAGATGGAGAAGTTCAACCTCCGCCAGCACGGCCCCGGCCTTTCTTACGAGAAGAGCGTGCACGGCATTGCCTTGCTGGAAAAAGGGGAGATGAACGCCGCCAACTGCGCGGATTGCCATGGGTCACATGACCTCCACCGGTCCACCAACCCCACCTCCAAACTCTACTGGCAGACTGTCCCCACGACCTGCGGAAAATGCCATGACAATGTCAATCAAACCTATTCCCGCAGCATTCACGGACAGGCCGCCAAGGCCGGTGTGCGCGATGCCCCCGTCTGCACCGACTGTCATGGCGAACATTCCATTGACTCCGTGAAACTTGCCGGTTCCAGGGTCTCCCCGGCCAACATCCCGGGAACCTGTAACCAGTGCCACTCGGCGCAACGCATTGTGACCCAGTACCGGTTGCCGCCGAATGTGTCGGACACCTATGCGAAAAGCTTCCACGGACTGGAGTCAAAGGGTGGTAACCCTACCGCGGCCAATTGCGCATCCTGCCACGGCGTACACGACATTTTGCCGTCCAGTGACACCCGCTCCTCGATTAATCCCCAGAACCTGCCCCAGACCTGCGGCAAATGTCATCCGGGCATCGGCACCCGCATGGGGGCCGACTTCTTCAAGGTCCATGCCCCGCCCGGCGCCGCGGCTGGAAAGCCATGGGTGGTGAATTTTGTTTCCTGGGCCTACATCACGTTGATTGTCCTGGTCATTGGAGGGATGGCCGGTTTCGTCCTTCTCGACTACCTCCGCAAAACCCGCGAGCACCTGCGCGCCGTAAGGGCTTCCAATGGAGAACTTCGCCTCACTCCCGGAATGCGCGTCCAGCATCACGTGCTGGTGGTGCTGTTCATCCTGCTGGTGTATACCGGATTCGTTCACAAGTGGCCGGATGCCGTATGGAGCTGGCCGTTTCATGTGTTGCCCAACGGCAGTTATGTGCGCGGCATGATCCATCGCATCTGCGGCTGGGCGTTCACCGTCTTTTTCCTGGTTCACCTGGTCGCACTCGTCGGCACCCGCCAGGGCCGGCGCCACCTGAAGGATCTATGGCCCGTTTGGAATGACGCCACCGACGCCCTTGCCGTCTTTGCCCACAACATCGGACTGCGCAAGACACCGCCCCCGCCCCGCCGCTGGAACTATGCCGAAAAGGCGGAGTACTGGGCACTGGTCTGGGGATCAGTCGTGATGGCGGTCACCGGCATCATGTTGATCTACTCGGAAACCGTCCTGCGCCTGCTGCCGAAAGTCTGGCACGACGTGGCACAGGTCATCCATTTTTATGAGGCAATTCTTGCCGCACTGGCAATCCTGGTCTGGCACTTTTACTGGGTGGTCTTCGACCCCAGCGAATACCCGATGAACCCGTCATGGTTGCTCGGAAAGAAAGCGCCCCATCCCCCGCATACACCTGAAACACCGCCCCAGACCGAGTCCAAGGGCCCGCATCAACCCTAGTTGGTTGAATTCGCTCTTAGCCGGAACGATTCCATGTTCACAGCAAGGTGGACGTCGCCGTCCCGGCGACGTTGAGCAAAGGAAGTAGCAGACAGGTGTCTGACGCCGCCGGAACGTCGGCGTCCACCAATCAAACCTCAAAGCAGACCTCATCTTCGCGGGCTTTGCGACTTCTGTTCAAACTCCATATTTTGGTTCCGGCTGCAACGGGTCAGTCAACGCCAACCGTCCCGGTGAGTCGCAGTCCAACACCGTCACTTCACCGTCAACGTGGCGTCTTCCACAATCAACTCATACTTGTAACCAGCGCCAAAATCCTTCTTGATCCCTACCACTCCGCTCGCCGTCACCACATCACCCACGTTCGCCAAGTCCTTCGACGTCACCACGAGATCATTGTCGCCCTTGTCCGTTCCGGACCCATCGCGCAGGTGATACCAGTTCCGCCCCAGAATGCTCGCGTTGGCTTTCACCACCTTGCCCCGAACCGCCACCTTCTTTCCTGACAAGTCCGCCTTCCCCGCCCACACATCCGCCACCGTCTTGCCACCCTCCGCCCTGTCAATCGTCCCCACCACAACAGACCCCGCCGCCGCGCCACCCGGCATTCCCATCCCGCCGCCAACCGCAGGATGCCCCTCCGGCATCCCTTTGACCGCCGCCACCGCGCCTGTCTTGCAGGAGGAATCCCCGTTCCCCTTCATAATCGCATCCACGAAGCGGATCTCGTCAAACGTCTTGTTCAACGTCTTGCTGTGGAATTCCTTGTTCAGGATCCCCGCCCCGACACAGACCGAATCCCCAACCTTGATTTCCGCCATCGGTCCGGCCACCCAGATCTTCTCCGTGCCCGTATCAATCCTCGCATAGGTGTACCGGCTGGCATTCATCGTCTCCAGTACCGTCCCCTTGTAAGCCACTTCCCTGCCCGCCGCACCGGCCGCCACCGTATCCGGCGCCGCCACACACTTGCCGCCCATCGATGTTGACGCCGCCACCAGCGTAATCGCGACCACACCCGCCACCATCAGTTTGCCGCTCATTTGTTTGCTCCCTTGTTTTGGAAAACCCGCCGCTTGGAAAGACCAACCCCTCAGCTCCGCCCGTAACTGTGAAGCCCCGACAGCAGGAAGTTCACCCCGTAGTAGGTGAACAGTACCGAGAGAAATCCAATGATCGAGATCCATGCCGCCAGCCGCCCGCGCCAGCCGCGCATAAACCGGCAATGCAGAAAGACCGCATAGACAAACCATGTGATCAACGACCAGGTCTCCTTGGGGTCCCAGGACCAGTAGGTGCCCCAGGCCGAGTTCGCCCACACGGCACCGGTCAGAATACCCAGCGTGAGAAAAAGAAATCCAAAGGAAATGGTCTGCGTCAGGATCGTCTCCAGAGTCTCCTTGGTCTCCTCCTGCGCTGAACTTCCCTTCCGGGCCGATACCAGAAAACCAATCGAGACCAGCGCCGAAATCGCGAACCCGCCATAACCGAGAAAACACGTCATTACATGGAAGGACAACCAGTTGCTCTGCAAGGCCGGCATCAGCGGCTTGATCGCCGATTCAAACGTGCTGGCATGCGCCAGGGCCAACCCCGCAAACGCCGCCGAGGCCGCCGTCAGCCAGGGAATCTTCGCCCAGATCCGTAACACCAGGTAACCCACCGCCACCGTCCAGGCGAAAAGCACCAGCGATTCAAACATATTGCTGAAAGGGGCCCGACCCGCCTGCTCCCACCTTACCCCCAGATACACCATCTGGATCAGGGCGCCGGCGCCAATGAGCACATCGGCGGCAATGGTAAAAAAACGCCACCGCGCCATCACGTATACCACCGCACAAACAAGCGCCCCGAAATAGGCCCCCAGACTTGCGTTAAACAATGCGGTCATGTCACTAAAGAATGCGCTCATGTTACTACTCCCGGTTTCTTCCGTTGCGAATCAAGCCAGGGGCCCACGCAAAATACCACCGTCAACCCCGCCATCATCAAGACGAACCCGGCGTACACGAGCGGCACCCCGGGATCGCGGACCACCTGCAGTGAAGTCCATTTCATGTCCTCCGGATTGTAGCCCGATTGGTAAAACGTGTACCCCTTGTATGAAACCGGCGAGTTGACCGCGATCGTCTTTTCCAGAACCACCTTCCCGCCATCAATGAACTGAAGCGTGCTCTTGAACGCCTTGATCGCCCCCCCTCCCTTCACCGCGCCGGGATGGAACAGGAACCTGAACCGCAATGGCATCCCCACCCCATCCGCCCCCTTCGCGCGGGAGGTGAACTCAGGGAACCGGGCGAACACCCATTCGGTATTGGTTTGCCCCCCACCCTGCACCGACACTTGAATGGCGGGATTGTTCGGTTCCGACGAACTGCTCCGCACCTCGCCTGAAGAGGCGTCAATCGTAAACGCAGGAACATAGCGGGTAACGGTCAACCGGAAGTCCGGCTCCGCGTTCGCCGCCGCCCCCGGAGCGGCAATGGCCCGCACCACCCCCACCTCAACCGGAATCTCCGCCCGTAACCCCTTCTCCGGCCACTGAACCGCCAGTACGGCATGATCACCCTCTGCCTGTTTCGGCGCGTCATACAACTCAATGGCGAATCGCGTCAGATGAACGGAAAACCCTAGTGGCACAACTCCGTCTTGAACCGCAAACTCCGAAACCGTATCCCCTTCCCGAAAAGCAAGCCCGCCCTTTTCACCCCACACAACCCGTATCACCCCGCCCGTCAGGATGAGCAACATGCTGACGTGGGCAAGGAATGAACCAATGACACGAATCCGTTTGGCGCCCGAACAAAGCCGTATGGTCAGGTACCGCCGCGCCGAACACGCGGCCAGACAGGCCGCAAGCAGGCACAGCAACGTGATGAACCACCACGAGGAAAACACATGCGTGAATCCAGCCGCGACCAGCACACGCACCCATCCTTGTGCCCCCGGATATTTCTCCACAAACCCGGCGACCTGATCGCCCTGCGGCAGGATCGTCCCAACCAGACAAGCCAGTGCCAGCAAGGTCACAACCCCAAGGGCAAACCCAAGGGACGTCAACACCCTGAACACAAAACCACTCGCCCGAGGAGCCACATCAGGCCCCCGCTCCGGCAATATCCCATTCTCAATCAATGCACTCATCGTTGAAAAACAACTCGTCTGCTTTCGTGTTACGCACTACTGGTGAGCCCTGAATTATAATGGTGCCCAAGACTCAGATCAACAAAATGATTGTGCCATTCCAATCCTCCACACCCCACACACGACTGACCCGCCCGCCCCCCTCTGGCGCCGTCATAGAAAAGTTCCATTAATGTGATATGTGTCCCATTGTCGCCATTGTTCCAATAATGAGATAGTGGATGGTACTGAAGGAACAACGAAGCCTCACTTTGAAGGAGACCGTTACATGCAAGTATTCGCTAAGTTGGTTGTGTCTGGCCTGATTGTAACCGGAATGTCGTTGGGAGCCGGTATCGGCCGCGCCCAGAGTGCCGATGCGACTCTGTACGTTGGCCTCAAGAGTTGCGGCATGTGCCACAAGAAGGACGACACCGGCAACCAGTTGGCGAAGTGGCAGTCCGGCCCCCACGCCAAGGCGTTCGCAACGTTGGGTACTCCGGAAGCCAAGGCCGCTGGCGCCAAGGTTGGCGTCACCGATCCCCAGACGAGCGGCAAGTGCCTGAAGTGTCACTCGACGGCGTACAATTGGACCGAAACCGTTGCGACCGATAAACTTACCCCCGAAGATGGCGTCACCTGCGAGTCCTGTCACGGACCGGGCAAAAACTACAAGAGCAAGGCCATCATGGAAAGCCGCGACGAATCGGTCAAAAATGGAATGGTCTATCCGGCCACCAAGAGTTGCCTGCTCTGCCACAACGACAAGTCGCCTTCCTGGAATCCGGCGCGCTACACCGCAAAGGATGGCAAGAAAGTCGGATTTGACCTCGAACAGGCGGTCAAGAAGATCGAGCATCCGAATCCCGCCGCGAAGAAGTGATCTTTTCAGTGAGTCTTAAACAAAGGGAATCAACATGGAGTCCACGATGATGAAGATGAACGCTGCAAGTAAGACGCTGGCAACAGCGGTGGCCATCGGCATGATGATGTCGACCGGCACGATTCTGGCCCGCGATTATGACATGAAGCATTTGAGCGAGGGCGGTATCGATCCGTACATCCATGTCACCAGTATCGCCGTCGGAGCGCAGACCACGGCTGTCTCCTGGGTTGGACTCCAGGGTCCCTTCCAGGTCGAAGCCAGCACCAACGGCATGGTCAGTTGGTTCACGGTTTCCCCGCTCACCAATGCGTTGGTCGGGTGTTTCCGTCTGGCCAACCCGGGCCCCATCGCCGCCAACTTCCGCCTTGTCGGACCGGAGTTGCAGTACATATCCGTCGCCAATGGTTGTCAGGCCTGCCACCCCAACACCGTCAATAGCTGGTCCTACACCCCCCACGCCAGCGCGTTACGGACTCTCGCCGCGCAGTCACCAAACCAGGCGACGAATACCGCCTGCCTGAGTTGCCATACCCTCGGTTATGGATATCCTACGGGTTACAACACCACCAACACCCCTTGGAAGGGTGGCGTCCAGTGCGAGAATTGCCATGGTCCCGCCGGCGGACACGCTGGCGCCCAATTCACGCCCGCCGTGTCACAGTCCCCGATGGTCTGCGGCGGTTGCCACACGGGCGCTGACCAACCCCAGTACGACGAGTGGGCCGGGTCAGCCGGTCGAACCTACTACCATGGCCGCGTAGGCACGAACATGCATTTCGCTTCCACCTACGCCAATACCAACATCGCGACGAGCGAAGGTCGCATGGCGCAGTGCGGTCCCTGCCATTCGGGCAGAGTCCAACATGATTTGGTGAAGGCCCCCCCGATCAGCGGCCCGAACACCAGCGTCCTCTTCCCCACAACAAATCAAGTGCTCGAAGCCGGTGTCGGGTGCGTCACTTGCCACGACCCGCATAATCAGCATCTGGAAAATGGCGGATATCATCTCCGCTATCCTCTCTACTCCACGAATGCTTACACTGTTCCTTACATGCAATTCACCAACACGTATGGCCCCTTGTGGGGTGCCAACGGAATGGCGTTCGGTGCAAGTCGTGCTACAAACTTCTTCCTGGCCTGGACCAACCACATGTCGTACTACAACCCCGATGTGATGCTGTGCGGACAGTGCCACCGTGAACGCGTGTCGGAATTGACAACGGTCCTGAACAGTTCAACACACGTCTCGCATCAATACAGCATGAATTCGGCGACCATCGGCATAACGACCGACACCAACACGGTCCCGCGCCCGGTTCTGGGCACCGGATCATCTCAACATGGCATCAACACCAAGGGCGCCTCCTGCACCCTGTGCCACGTGCCCCATGAGTTCCATGTCGAGACCAACGGGTGCTACCTGTCCGGTTGTCATGACATCGGCGTGGACAGCAACATGTATGAAGTCATTGAAAGCACTCAGGCTTCAATTTCCAACAGCCTCCTGCAGGTTCGCGACATGCTGCACGCCTGGGCCCTCAGCACCAACTGCCCCTCCTCCATCACCAACACCCATCTGACCGGCTACTCCCCTGCGCGCTGGACCATCAAGTGGGAATACCAGAGCGTCGGCGATCTCTCCAAGTGGGGTGTACCGTCCGCGCAAACCAACACCGGGACATCTTCGGCGCAACAGTCTGTCATCCCACTGGCAATCCGGGAAGCCCGCTACAACCTCTACCTCGTCCGTAATGATGAATCCATGGGCGTGCACAATCCCGATTGGGCGCGCTACCTCATCGCCGTGGCAAGCAACAAGGTGGCAACCGCCCTTGGCGGAACTTGGACCCGCCGAGCCATGTTCTCAACGATTAGCCCCCTCCTCGCAACCAATGTTGCCGACGGGGCAAGCACACAGGTCATCACGGTGCAGGCCAAGGATGAAGGTGGCACAAACATCACCACGGGCGGGGACTCTGTGGCCTTCTACGCCTCTGTCGGGACACTGGGCAGCGTAACCGACGTCGGCGACGGAACCTACACGGCAACCTGGACGGCGCCAACTTCGACGTCGAAACGCGTCGCCAGTATCCAGGCCACGTTGAATGGCACAGGGGTGGGCGGTTTCACCGGTTCGCCCTTCTCCACCATTGTGCTCATCCCGGGCACCGTGGATGCCTCCCATTCCACTATCAGTCCGCTCGCCGCAACCAACTCAGTCGCCAGCGGCACCAACCGCACAATCACCGTGCAGGCGCGTGACGTGTACAACAACAACCGTGTATCAGGGGGCGATACGGTCGTGTTTAACGCCACGGCCGGCACCCTTGGCAGCACATCGAACCTGAACAACGGCACCTACACGGTGCGCTGGACGGTTCCGGCCAACACCAACATCAACCCCGTCATCATCAGCGCCACCCTGGGTAGTGTGGATGTTGGCACCGCGGTGAGCGCCTCCAACAGCGTGATCTGGTTGACACCCTAACGCGAAAAGGCCATTAATCCTCCGTCACGCACTGTGATGGAGGGACGTCAGGCACATGGGGCTCCCGCAAAGGAGCCCCGTTCTTTTGACAGACAGGTCTATGGAATGAACGAGGAATTAACACCCGCCACCCCCGCCCCACCGCAACAGTCCCGGCCATATACCGTCCTGGACCTGTTGGCTTCGGTCAAGTTTTCCGCCGCCGTCGTCCTCCTCTTGATCCTGGCCTGTATAGCAGGAACCGTGTTGCCACAGGATGGACAGGTTGACCAGTATCTTGTCTCGCATCCGGACGCAGCCGGGCGTATGGCGATTCTGACGGCCGTTGGCCTCACCCACGTCTTCAGTGCCGGCTGGTTCACCGCGCTGCTCTGCACCCTTTCCGCCTGCCTTGTCGTCTGCAGCCAACGCAGGTTTAAGGCGATGATCCGCTCCTCAGGCGCCCTGCGGGGTCGCGCCATCGCCTCCCTGATCCTCCATTCAAGCTTCCTCCTCATCCTCGCCGGCGCCCTGATCCGCTCGATCTGGGGAGTGAGCGGTCATATCCAGTTCAGGGAAGGCCAAACCCTCGCCGGGTTTGAGAGCAATAAGGGATCCCGCCCCCTTCCCTTTTCTATCCGCCTGGAGACGTTCGAAATCGAACGCTACCCGGTCGAATCCACTACCGCCGCTCAACATGAGAACGAGTCCGTATCCCAATGGGGTCAACTGACGGTGCGATGGCCTGAGAAGGAAGTGATCACCAACGTCCCCGCCATTCCGGGAACGGAACAGATTCTTAAGCCGGAGGACGAACCCGCCTCATCCACAAACACCATGAAGGTCCGCGTTCTCCGTTACGTACCTGATTTCGTCATGGACACCGCCGCCCGGGAAATCAGGACCCGCTCACTTGCCCCCAGAAATCCCGCCATTCAAGTTGTGGTCGAAACACCGGAAAAAACAACCACCAACTGGCTGTTTGCACGTCATCCGGAATTCGGCCTGCAGATGAATGGCGAGCACGCCGAATCGGCTCCACTTGCCAATTTGTATTACCGGCATTCCTCCAGACCGCAGGCACCGCCCCCCATCAAAACCTTCCGCAGCACCGTGGCCATTCTGGACAAGGATCACCCGCAACCGTTGATCCGCACCTTGGCGGTCAATTCACCCCTGTCTCATCGGGGCTACACCTTCTACCAGTCAGGGTATGATGAACGTGATCTCACCTGGACCTCCTTGCAGGTCGTGCGGGATCCGGGCGTCATGATTGTCTACGCCGGTTTTGTACTGACGCTGGTCGGTCTGGTCATGCTCTTTTGCCTCTACCCGCAGAAGCCCGTAAAGCCAAATACATCCCGCTATTCGTAGTTTTGTGACATTGCCCACACACTCATCCATCTGCGAATATATAACCATAGTTTCGGAATCACTCTTGGGATTCCGGAAAGCACGGGGAGAGATCCTCGCGCTGTTGACGGAAGGACGCTTTTTTGAGTAAGAACTCGTTTCAAAGGAAAGGTCAGTCGAAAATGAATAAGAGGATGAAGTGGATGTCGGTGATGGTCGCGGGAACACTGGTGCTGTCAGGGGCGTCGATCGCGAAGGCGGGTATTGCCGGTTCAGCGCACGACTTCAGCACCGAACTATGGAGTGCCGGGACCTTGTGCGGAGTGTGCCATGTCGCTCACAACGCCAAAACACCTCAATTGATTCCCTTGTGGAGCCATGAAACAAGTTCGGATGCCGGGTACACAATGTATACCAGCGCCACGTTCAATGCGGCCGGAACCATTTCCGCGGCCCCTAGCGGTCCCTCGAAAGTCTGCCTGAGTTGCCATGACGGCACAGTTGCCGTTGACAATTTCGGCGGCACTACCAATGGAACAACCTACACAACGGCGGGATACGGCCTCCTCTCGAAGGACCTTAGCAATGATCACCCGATCTCCTTCACCTATGACTCCTCACTCGTGAGCGCGGACGGCTATCTGCATGAACCCACTACCGCAACTGTTCCCAACATGGGGACCAGGACCATTTCGCAGGTCATGCTGACCGACGGCAAAATGGAATGTTCGTCCTGCCATGACGTGCATCGGCAGAAGGGAAGTTCCGGATCCGACTCGACCCTGCTGATCGTCAATGGCGCAGGGAGCAAGTTGTGCTTGACCTGCCACAACAAGTAGGTAATCGTGCCCAGCGTAGGTTGCGCTGAGGTCCGCGACGATCGTTATCCATGGGCATCCGCCGGGAAACCGGCGGATGCCTTTAGGTTATTCTGGGACCGCCGGAAATGGGGGCAAAACATACGATGCGACACATAATTCGACCTTTTTTGCTTGCGATCAGCGCCGTCTGCCTTCTGGCCGGGTGCGCCACCCACCGCACCGGCGCAATTGCCCCGGTCTTCTACCCGCCACCCCCGGATCCGCCCCGCATTCAGTTCCTGAAGACCTTCTCCACCTCCCGGGATATCAATCCGCAAAGCCGGTTCTCTCAATTTATCCTGGGCCCGCTTAGTCCGCGCCCCATCATCAAACCCTACGGGATTACCATCCACAGCAACTCCATTTACGTCTGCGATACCATGCTGGGCGGTCTCGCCGTTTTGGACCTCGAAAAACCCGCCATGGACTACTTTGTGCCTGCGGGACCGGGCCGCCTCCTCAAGCCCATCAACATTGCCATCGCTCCGGACGGAACCCGCTATGTCGCGGACTCCGAGCGAGGTCAGGTTCTCGTGTTCAACCCCACCGGAGACCTCCTCGGAACCATCGGCAAGAAAGCCGAACGCCGACAGAAGGCTTCCGAGCGAAGCGCCGAACCCGCACCTGGGAAGCCCGTCACAGACAAAAAGGAAAGCGCGGATTCGGAGACCGACTCAGTGGACATGCGCCCCATCGATGTCCTCGTGAATTCCAATCGCCTCTTTGTCGCCGACCTGAAGGGACACTGCGTCCGCGTCTTCGACAAGCAAACACTGGCGCCGGTCATGACCATTCCCGCGGGAGTGTCTACGAATGAAGAAGCCAAACTGCTATCCCCAACCAACCTGGCGCAAGATCAGCAGGGGCGCCTGTATGTGTGCGATACCGGCGCTTTCCGCGTCAAACTCTATGACAGCGACGGAACCTTCATCCGGTCGTTCGGTCGTTACGGTAACCGGTACGGGGAACTGGCTCGGCCCAAAGGAGTGGCTGTGGACCGTGAGGGTCGCGTCTATATCGCCGACGCCCAACTCGACGCCATTCAGGTCTTTGATCCCGCCGGTCAGTTGCTCATCTCTTTCGGCCAACCGGGCACCTCCCCAATCCCGCTTATCCTCCCGGCCAAGGTGGCCATTGACTATGATCACATCAAGTACTTCCAAAAGTATGTCGCGCCGGGATTCACACTAGACTATCTATTGCTGGTCACCAGCCAGTACGGCGAACGGAAGGTCAACGTGTATGGATTTGGACACTCCGTCAAACAAGATTCGCCCTGACCCGGCCGCGGACTCCGCACCGTCAGCGCAACGGCATTATTGGCGGTTCGCCAAGACGCCATGGCGGGCATTAGCCGCCTGTGCCTTTGTTCTGCTGATCGCCGGGTGCGCCACTCGCACCCGTCACGAATGGCTGGTACTGTTCTTCGACGGCGTCCCCCCTGAACAAGGATCCAGCACCAACTCGGTAATCTCCACCGCCACGGCGGGCACCAGCGCCGCCACAACCAATGCGCCCTCACGCCCCTTACCCCCTGCGCCCATTGTACACTCCCCCTATGCCGACCGCGACTGCAACGCCTGCCACGAATCCGCCTTCTCGCAAAAAATGCGCGGAAAAACGAAAGACGTCTGCCTGGGTTGCCACACCGATCTCATGGATAAGGCCAAATCCAAACATAGCCCGGCCGACGAAGGTGAATGCCTGACCTGCCACAACCCTCATGAGTCCCCGCAGAAATTCCTTCTGACCAAAAAACCAACCGCCTTGTGCATCAAGTGTCATGACGACCTGTCCAAGGTCAAGCACCCGCACGCCCCGGTCCAAGCAGGTGAATGCCTGGAATGCCATAAACCTCACGGCTCCGCCCAACCCCATCTGCTGTCCAGCAAACCTGAAACACTTTGCGGAACATGTCATACGGACATGGCCAAAGGGAAATATCCTCACGCTCCCGCTGAAGGCGGTGAGTGCAGCGCCTGCCATAAACCACACGGCTCCGATCTCCCCCATATGTTGGCAAAAAAGAGCGGAGACCTCTGCTTCTCCTGTCATGACAAATTCACCGCCAAGTTTATGCATGCCCCAGCCAAGGGCGGCGAGTGCCTCGAATGTCACCGCCCCCACGTCTCTTCAGAACCGGCGCTGGCCAGAAAATCCATCAAGACACTGTGTTTCGATTGCCACGACAAGGACGAAGTGAAAGGTAAAACCGCCCACTCCACCATGGGGGATACCGCCTGCACCAAGTGCCACGACCCCCACGGCACCGACCGCAAGTTCATGCTCAAGTCCACCAACAGCGTCCCGACCGCCGCCGCACCCGCAACCCCATGACGACGACACGGCACAACGTGCGACGGATCCTGCTGGCACCCCTCTGCGCCTTCCCTCTTGTGGTCTCCGCACAACCGTCCACCACGGCGCCCCAACTGCTTACGCTGTGGCTCGAAAGCCCATCCATCGTCTTCGATGCCGAGAAGAAGACTGAAACCCGGAAGAGTCCCGATCCCCTCAACTCCTACGAACAGGAAACCGTCCGCCTGAAACCCTCCTTGGACTTTACCCTCCGGGGTTCGGTCTACCACCCGAACTTCCTTGAATTCTACTTCCACGGCATGGAGGGCTTGGACTCCGAGGACACCACAACCACCCTCGCCGATGAATACAATAGCAGTAGCCAAAGTTGGTTCCATAATTACAACGCCAACGCCTTGTTGTTCAGGGAGAAGCCGGTGACGTTCCAAGTCTTCGCCGAAAAGAACAGAACTCGTCGCGAGTACGACTTCTTCTCGACTGTGGAAGTGGATTCACAGCGCTACGGAATGAGTAGCGGAATCAACAACACCAGAGTCCCGGCCTCGGTCAGCGTTTCTCATCTGGATGAAACCGTGGATGACCAGTTCCGACCTTCCACCCTCACCGAGGATGTGGCGGGCGTCACGCTCCGAAGCCAGCGCGGCATCGACAATACCACTGACTTCAACTACCAGTACCGCAACTACGAACGGATGGAGAATGATGACTTCTCACAGTCCGGCACCGAAAACTCCGTTCAGATTGGCGATACCGAACGTTTTGGCCTGCGCGATCAATTCAGGCTTGATTCCAACCTGTCCGCCTTCGACCTCGCCGACGATAACGGCTCCTATAACTCGTTGTCGCTCCGCGAGTCCCTGATCAACCAACATCGCCAGAATCTTGCGAGCATCTACCGGTACAACTTCAGACAGAACGAGCGCGACACCAGCCGGAACCATACGCATGAGGCCAGCGCGGGTCTCCGCCACAGACTTTACGAAAGTCTGGTTTCTTCCGGCGAACTCCACGGCGAACGCTCCGTTGACGACAGCGCCGAGGACCGCCTGCAAAAGGACCTCTATGGCGTCAACCTCGGCGAAGACTACACCAAACGCCTCGGCCTCTGGGGCCGCCTGAGTGCCGGCTATCATGTCCGGATCGATCAGGAACGATGGAACGCCACCGGCAACGGAGGATTTTCCGTCATCGGCGAAATGCACACCCTTGCCGACGGCATCGTAACGTTACTGAACTACCCGGTGGCGAATATCCAGGGCATCCGGGTCATGGACCTTACCGCCTCTCGCCTCTACCTGCCGGGCGTGGACTACACTGTCATCCCCCACGGCAACCGCGTGGAAATCAGGCGCGGCGTGACCGGCATCATTCCCAACGGAGGATCCGTTCTTGTGGACTACGATGCCACCAAGGCCAACTCCTCCAACTTCCGCTCCTTCGGCGACATGGCCTCGCTCCGGTTGGACCTTTTCGGGGATTTGATCGGCCTCTATACACGGCATGGACGGCAACGGTATTCCGGGGACGGCGCTCCTTTGTACCAGGAGTATAACAGCACCCTGCTCGGCATGGATATTCACTGGGAGTTCTTCCGCGGCGGCGCCGAGCATGAGATTTATGATTCCGAACAGTCCCCCTATACCGCCACCCGCCTGTTCGAGACCTTCACTTTCAACCCCAACACCTATTCCATGCTCACCTTCGACTTCCGCCAATCCAACCTGCAATTCCCGGACCAGACGGAAGATCAGGACATCTACCAATTCATCGGCCAATACCAAGTCAGGGTAACCTCGACCTTGTCTCTCACCGCGGAGGGCGGCCAACAGTTCGAACGCGGATTCGGCGGCGACCGTGATGTCACCACCTGGCGCGCCGGCGCCGACTACGCCATCGGACGCCTGACGTTCTCGGCCCGCTACGACCTCCAGGACGAATCCTATCGCGATGAGGAACGGGACCGCCGCATCATCCACTTCATAGCGAAGAGGGTCTTCTGATGCCCGTATTCACCAAGACGGCCAAGACCTCCCTCGTGGCAATTGGCACGATCTCCTTCATGGCTGCCCTCGGCAGTGCCGATGCCGCCGCCCCATCCCCTGCCCCCTCATGGCCACCCCCGCCAGCCGGGGAACGCATCAGGTATGTGCAGAGCATGTCGACCCCCGCCGACATCGGCGCCCGGGTTTCCGTCTGGGGCCGACTCAAGGGCCTCATCACCGGCATACGATCGGACCGGGTCGCCATGAACAAACCCTTTGGCGTTTCGACCGATCAGCAGGGCAACCTGTGCGTCACAGATACCGCCGCCGGAGCCATCCTGCTGTTCAATCGTGCCGACCACCGTTTCCAGCGGTTGGACTCGATCAGCGGCAGACCCCTCCCCTCCCCGGTCGCCGCCCTCGTCCACAACGGCCAACTGTTTGTCGCCGACTCCGCACTGGCAAAGGTCCTGGTCGCGGACCTCGACGGGCGTCTGCAATTCGAAATCCAGAACCTGATCCGCCCCACGGGACTAGCCCTGTGTGACGGTAAATTGTTCGTGGCGGATGCCGGCGCGCACTGCATTGCCGTCTTCGACCTCAAGGGAACCCTCCTCCACCGGTTAGGCTCACGCGGCACCGGACCGGGCGAGTTCAATTCCCCAACCCACATTTCCAGCGGCACTAACCATCGCATTCTTGTCACCGACTCCCTTAATGAACGTGTCCAGATTCTTGACATGGAAGGACGAAATCTTGGTATCATTGGACGAGTCGGAAGCGGCGGGGGTCAATTCATCCGCCCAAAGGGGGTGGCAGTGGATAGTTTCGGTCACATCTACGTCGCCGATGCCCTGCATGACAACATTCAGGTGTTCGACGAGACCGGTCGCTTTCTCCTGAACTGGGGAGAATCAGGGTCTGGACCCGGCGAATTCTGGATGCCTTCAGGCATTGCCATCAGTTCGAAGAACGAAATCTTTGTGGCCGATTCGTACAATAGCCGCGTTCAGGTTTTCCAATACGTGGGGAAGGAATGATAACGATCCGCATTTCAGCAAACCGATCCCAAGAGGCAGGGCGCACCGTCCCGGGGTGCCGCCTCGGGCTGGCCCTTTGCGTTTGGATCCTTCTGACAGTGACCGGCGCCGAGGCGAAAGGTGTCAGCGGCTCCAAACACGACCTCTCCGCCTCCGGTGGCAGTTCCATCAGGGCGTCCGCCGAAGGCGACGTGTGTATCTTCTGCCATGCCCCCCACAATGGATCCAGCGAAGCCCCACTCTGGAACCGCTACACACAAAAGACATTCTATACCCCCTATTCCAGTCCAACGCTCAAGGCAACCATCGGTCAGCCAACCGGCGCGTCCAAACTCTGCCTGAGTTGCCACGATGGAACCGTTGCCCTTGGCATGGTGCGTAGCCGCTCGAAACCAATCCCGCTTTCAGGCGGACACAGCAAAATGCCGGCAGGCCGCGCCAAACTGGGAACCGATCTCTCCGACGATCACCCCATCTCCTTCACGTATGACGCCGCCTTGCTCGCCAAAAACACGCAGTTAAAAAGCCCGGCGTCATTGAAAACCGCCGCGCGCCCCGACAAGTCCGGCCAGGTTCAGTGCACCTCCTGCCACGATCCACACAACAATGAATACGGCAACTTTCTGACCATGAACAACGCTCAATCCGCCTTGTGCATATCCTGCCACGACATGACGTACTGGGCCACCTCCGACCATCGCACCTCTGCAAAACAGTGGAACGGGCAAGGCCAGAATCCCTGGCCGCATACCGAGGGCAAGACCGTTGCCGACAACGGGTGCGAGAACTGCCATTCCCCCCACCAAGCCGGAACCGCCGCCCACCTGATGAACTTTGCCGGCGAGGAACAAAATTGCCTGCCCTGCCACAACGGGAATGTCGCCTCAAAGAACATCCAGGCGGACTTGGCCAAACGCAGTCGCCATGATGTGGCCGCCACGACCGGGATTCACGATCCCACCAAGAGCCCCTCCGCCTCCGCACGCCATGTGGAGTGCGTGGATTGCCACAATCCGCACGCCGCTCGCGGCGGCGCCACCGCCCTCTCCAGCAAAGCATCCCCCCCCGGACTCGACAGCACCCTCCTCGGCGTGGCCGGCGTCAGCGCCGCCGGAAGCGCCCTGAAGGCCGCCAGTCACGAGTATGAGATCTGCTTCCGCTGCCACGAAAACCAGACGCCCGGCCAGACCGCCACCGTGTCGCGCAAGTCCAACCCCTCCAGCCTGCGGCTGAAGTTTTCCGCAGGCAACGCCTCTTATCACCCCGTCGTGGCGGCCGGACACAATCCCGATGTCCCAAGTCTGATTTCCTCGTACAACGCCTCCAGCATCATCAAATGCACCGACTGCCATAATAGCGATCAGGGTCCCGCCGCGGGCGGCCAAGGCGCAAGAGGCCCGCATGGCTCAACGTATGCCCCACTTCTTGAACGGAAACTGGTCACCACCGACTTCGGCTCGGAAAGTCCCGCGGCCTACGCTCTGTGCTACAAGTGCCATAACCGGCAAAGCATTCTGAACAACGAGAGTTTCCCCGAACACAGCCGCCATATCGTGGATGAGAAGACCGCCTGCACCACCTGCCATGACTCGCATGGCGTCAATGAATCCACCGCCCTCATCAACTTCAACACGGCCTACGTGTCACCCGGCGCCAGCAGCATCTCATTCCAGCACACAGGCCGGTTCCAGGGAAGTTGTTCCCTCACCTGCCACGGCACCACCCATGACAACCAGACCTATGGAACACCCGCCATGTTTTTGAAACCCGCAACAAAACGGCGACGATAGGTCCGAATACCCTATGAGGTCCATGACCATGGATGCGACACCAACACCTGCAAACCATCAGAACGGGTTGCTCATCCGCGCGGTTTCGGGTCTGTACCTCGTGAGCCTGCTCTGGTGCATCCCTGCGGCATCCCTGGCAAGTGACCCGCCCCATACCAATGCGAACGCCTGCGCCACCTGTCACCTGACCCATAATGCGTTTGGCCCGCTCCTCCTGACCAACGGGGTTGCCAATCTGTGCTTGTCGTGCCACTCCGCGGGCGGCGAGGCATCCGCCAAGCCCTTTGCCTCCGCCAACCAGGCATGGCCCTGGCCGGGTCTACCCGCCGCTACAAACGCCTCCGGCACCTCCCACCGCTGGGATGCCGGCGCGGCAGGCCATGTCGTCTTCCAGGGCGGCGCCGTGACCTCCTCCACCGGCATCATCTTTCCCGGCGGCGTCTACACCGGCGCCTACCCGAAGACCTACACCGTGACGATCACCAATGCGGGCAACGCCGGGGTCGCCCGTTTCAACTGGACCGCCACCCTCCCCGGCGGCGGTGCCGGCACGAACCTGCTCGCCGCCACCAACACCCCCCTCGACCAGGGCATTCTCCTCACCTTCGCCAACGGAACCGGCGTATCCTTCCAAGTCAATGACCGCTGGATCATCCCCGTCCGTCCCGATCTGCGCGCACCCACCAATACGTTCATGCTGACCCGCCTCGTCAATGGATCCGTCGTTTGCTCCACCTGCCACGACCAGCATAGCCAACTCAAGACGCCCTTCGATCCGGCCGCGCCGACGAACACCACCTCTGCCGGCCGTCATTTCATGCGCGTGGCTAACGATCAGAACCAGATGTGCCTGGACTGCCACGCCACCCGCAATGTCACCAACGCGATTCAGGGATCTCACCCAGTGGGCATCAGCACCCTTTCCAACACCCTGTACAAACTCCCCGCCTCCCTGCCTCTCTCGAAAACCATCAACCATGTCGGTTGCCTGACCTGCCACACTCCCCACTACGCCCCCGCCAACAACGGCATGCTCCTCCGCATGACCAATACCCTCGCCCTCTGCGTGGATTGCCACCAACTGGCCAACACCAATACCCCCGGTTGCCACTTCATCACGACCAATGCCGCCACCCTCTGGCCGGGCGGCCAATACGGGTCCCTCCTGACCAATCGAACCGATGCCGCCTTGCAGGGCTCCTGCCTGAACTGCCACAGGGTACACGGCTGGCCCGATGCCGCCAATCCCACCAATGACTACCCGCGTCTCCTCGCCGACCGCGAGGAAAACCTCTGCTTTACCTGCCACGACGGCAACGGCCCCGCCGCCAAGGATGTCTACGTCGCCTTCACCAACGTCTATCATCATACGGTCCTCGATGCCGAACAGCGCCCGGGCCGCACCGTGGAGTGCCTGGACTGCCATAACGTCCATCAGTCCATTTCCAACGGCCATGTCTACACCAATTCGGCAACCTCCACCCGCAACCTGGTATCCAACCCGCTCAAGGGAGTCCCCGGTGTCGCCATCACCTACTCATCCTTGACCAATTTCTCCGGAGTAACCACAAACCTGTACACCGCCATTCCCCAGTCCACCAATGAGTACCAGATCTGCATGAAGTGCCATTCGGGATATGGTTACCCCGTCAATACCGCCGGAACCGCCTCTTTCACCACCAACACCTCCGCGGTAAGCGGCTCCGGCACCCAGTGGTCCAGCAACCTGGTGGGACAGACACTCTTTCGCGCCAATGACCCGACACTTTACGTCATCACCGACGTAACCAGTGCAACCAGTCTATCCATCACCCCTCCCTATTCGGGGGCGACTGCCGCCGGCCAGTCCTTCACCATCATGGGGTTGCCGCCGGGCCTCACCCCCGTCTACACCAACGGAACGGCCGCCTTCACCAACAACAGCACCACCGTCAAGGGAACCAGTACCACGTGGGGATCCGGAATGATCGGCCTGTGGATCGCACCCACCTCCACGCCTGCCGTCCTCTACAGGATCACGGCAGTCCTCAACACAACAACCCTCACCATCGTCCCGGCCTATGCCGGCGCAAACAGTACCGGTCAGCGCTACCACATAACCGGAGGCACCGACCTCGCCCAGGAATTCAGCCCGATGAACATGTCGGGGCACCCCATCTACACGGGCCTGAGCAACTACGTCAACACCCTCGCCCCGCGCGGACTCCTCGCCACCGCCCTCCGCCCGCCATGGAACGCCAACGTCGGCAACCAAACCATGATGTGCTCGGATTGCCACGACGACACGACCACCAATTACGTCCCCGGCGCTGCTCAGGGTCCCCACGGTTCCGCCTACCAATACATCCTGCGGGGCCCCAACGGCAACAACTGGCCGAATGTCACCTCCTTCGCCTCCAGTTGGTGCGCCAATTGCCACATCGACAACGTCGGCAAAGAAATGCACACCCGCGGTGAACACACTGCCGCGAACTGCTACGGATGCCACATCGTCATACCCCACGGCGGCAAGGTCTCCCGCCTCATTGGCGACCGCGACACCATGCCGGCCCGCTACGCCTGGAACAACACACTCACCAACATGCAGGTTTCCGCCTTCAAGAAGACCACCGCCAACAGTTACGCCGAGGGATCCAGCGGGAACTGCGCGGCCGCCTGCAGTAGCACCGACAAGCATCCCTCAATTTCAGGAGCCGAAAACTGGTGATTCCCCCCCTCCAGCGTGTTCTCCGTTCGCCGGGGATTGTGATGACTGAAATTGCGGCCTTGGCTCTCGCCTGTTCGCTGGGCGTACTGTGGCCAACCCTTGCCGTCTTCCAATCCCCCTGGTTCCTCGTCATAACCGCCATTGCAGCCCTCTCCCTGCTGATCGCCGTCCGTGATCAGGGGCGCCGCCTGCTCTGCGGCGACGTCACGGCCAGGCGGGTCGGCTCCATGATGCTTCATCTCGGACTCATCGCCATCATCGCCGCCGGTGCCTGGCGCGCCCTTTTCTCCTCTGAGGCCGTCGTGGATCTCATCGAAGGCGAAACCCTACCCCCCGCCCCAACCGCCTGGACCCATCAACCTCCCGGCCTGCTGGCCACCCCCTTTCACCTGACCCGGCCCATCACCCTGGAGGCCCTCCATGGAAGCCGCTATCCCGACGGCCGCCTTCGCGATCTCTCGGCCACCCTCTCGGCCGGAACCGTGGCCGTCAATCACGACCTCATCCTCCCGGGCGGACGTATCTTCCTTGACCAGACGTTCGGTCCCGCCGCCCTCCTTGAGTGGCATCCGCCGCAGAAGTCGGCCGTATTGCTCGATCCTGAAACCCGCACGGCAACCGCCACGGGGCCGGACGGACTAACGGCATACCTGCGCGCCCCCCCCATCCGCCCCGATCATGTCGAAGTTCGCGTCATGCGGAATAACGGCCTCCTCTTCTCCGGTGAACTCCGCCCCGGACAAACCCTGTCCCTCCACGGTGGCGCAACGCTGACCTTGCGCGGCATCCCCCTCTGGACTCGCCTCCGCGGCAGTCACGACCACTCGCACCGCCTCGCCTACCCCGGCTTTGCCCTCATCCTGATCGGTTGTATCCTGCTCTTCGCACGCACTGCCCCGCCTCAAGGACTGCGCGTCGTCGCGTCCGCACCCCTCTTCCTGTCGGCCATCCTTCTCGCCGGGTGTAACCGCACCTCAACCGAGGAAGCCCGCCAACTCGTCCTCCGCTACAACACCCTCGTTGCCGAGGCCTATCGCCGCGGCGACCCTCACTTGATTGAACCCGTCGTCAGCCTCAACGAAGGCAAGAAACTCACCGGCCTCATCGGCGTTCGCTCGGACCTGGGCCTCACCCTCGACTCCGAACTGCTGTCCCTCACGCTCATCGCTGCTGAGCAGCGCGCCCGCAAACTGCGGGTTCAAACAAAAGAGCAGTGGCGCTATCGTGACCGCAAAATCGGCACCGGTGAACAGGTCGGCGAGGAGTCCTCAGATTCCTACGAGATGCTGTACCTGTTCACTCAGACCAACCGGACATGGATAGTGGATGAAATCCAATTCACCTCCCCACCCAGGATCGGCCGCAAACAGATGACCTGGCAGGAATCGCGTAATCCGGAAAAACCATGAACGTTTTCACCCTTGAAACCATCCTGCACTGGACCGGCGTCGGCCTCTACATCCTGGCGGTCATCACCTTCGCCAACGCCATCCTCTTCGCGCATCCCGACCGCACCCGCCGCGCCTGCTGGATCACCGCCATCGGCCTCCTCCCCCACTCCGCCGCCCTCGTCGTCCGCTACCTCAACGTCGGCCATGGCCCCTACATGCTGAAGTACGAGGTCCTCTCCTCCAACGCCTGGATCGCCATTGCCATGCTCCTCGTCTTCATCTGGCGCCGCCCCGCCTGGTCCGCCGCCGCCCTCGTCGTCCTGCCGGCCGCCATCCTGATGGTTGGCCTGGGCCTCTTCACAAATCCCGAGGCGCGGAACCTGCCACCCACCCTGCGATCCATGTGGCTGGTCTTCCACGTCCTCTTCAATAAACTCGCCGTCGGCGCCTTCCTGCTATCCGTCGCCACAGCAACCTGCCTGCTTCGCAAACTGGGCGGCGCTTCCGCCCGCTGGCTCGACCGCCTCCCCGCACCCGATGCCCTTGAGGCCTACACCGTCCGCTTCATCGGATTCGGGTTCATCTTCTGGACCACCACCATCGGCGCCGGCGCCATCTGGGCCCACCAGTCCTGGGGCCGCTACTGGGCCTGGGACCCCATCGAAACCTGGTCGCTCGTCACCTGGCTGGCCTACGCCACCCTCCTGCATATCAAGGTGTTCTTCCGCCTCTCGGCGCGCACCACCGCCTGGAGCACCGTCGCCTGCTTCATCCTCTCGGTCCTCACCATCCTGATCTTCCCGTTTGTGTTCCCTTCCATGCACTCAGCCTATTTCCAATAATGAGCCGTAAACACCCGGAAATCATGCTGGTCACCCCGCCCTACCATTCCGGGGTCGTGGAGTCCGCCGGTTCCTGGCTGCCCCTCGGCCTCCTTTACGTGGCTGGCGCCTTGCAACGCGCCGGTTACGGCGTCTCCCTCTATGACGCCATGACCCGTTTCCACACCCTGGAACAGGTCCGGCAAACCATCCGGCGGGAACAACCGGACGCCGTCTTTGTCTCCTGCATCACCGCCACCGTCATGGACGGCATGGACGTCTGCCGTGTGGCCAAGGAGGAGTTCCCCGACACCCTCACCGTCCTCGGCAACACCCATCCCACGTTCATGTATGAGGAAATTCTCCGGGATCACCCCGAGGTGGATGTCATCGTCCGCGGCGAAGGCGAGATTACCTCGGTGGAACTAATGGACGCCTGGAAAACCGGAGCCAACCCCGGCAACGTCCGCGGCATCGCCTTTCGCGACGGAAACTCCATCGTGGCGACACCCTGCCGCCCGTTTATCCCCAACCTGGATTCCACCGCTCCGGCCTGGGACCTGGTCCCCTGGAAGGAATATACGTACCGCCCCAAACCCGGATCAATCCTCGCCGTCGTTTCCTCATCCCGAGGCTGTAAACAACATTGCTCCTTCTGCTCCCAGCGCCTGTTCTGGGAGGAATCCTGGCGCGCCGTCTCTCCCGAATCGTTCGTCAATGAACTCGAGATGCTCCGACGCCGTCACGGGGTCAACGTCGCCATGATCGCCGACGAAATCCCCACCCTGGACGCCGCACGCTGGGAACGGATTCTCGACCTCCTGATCGAACGCGACCTCGGCATCGCCCTCCTGCTGGAGACACGGGTTGACGACATTCTACGCGACGCCCACCTCCTGCCCCGCTACCGCCAGGCTGGCATCGAACACATCTATGTCGGCGTCGAATCCGTCGACCAGGCCACCCTGGATCTCTTCAAGAAGGACGTCAAGGTCGAGCAGAACAAACGCGCCATCGAACTCCTGAACCAGCATGACATCATCTCGGAGACCTCCTTCGTCATGGGTCTACCCGGCGACACGCCCGCGAGTATGGACCGCACCATCGAACTGGCCAAGTTCTACGACCCGGATATGGCGTTCTTCCTCGCCATCACCCCCTGGCCCTACGCCGATATCTATAATGACGTCAAGGACCACATTGCAGTTTGGGACTACCGGAAGTATAATTTGGTCGAACCGATAATCAAACCCGACACCATGACGTTGGCCGAGGTTCATGGACATCTCTTCCGGGGCTTCCGTGATTTTTACATGAACAAGATGAAGCAACTTCCAACCATGCCGGAGTGGAAGCAGGCGTTTATGAAATCACTGATGAAACTCTTGATGGACCATTCCTACCTGAAGGACCAAATGGGCGGCATGAACCCCCCTTCTATTCAACCTCTTCCCCCTACCCCAGTGAGGTGACGCCATGAAGCACTACCTGCTCCTCCTGCTCTCCACCTTCCTCCTCAGCATGACAACCCATGCCGCCGCCCCAACCGTCACACCGCTGACCAGTTACTCGGCATCCCTGCAGTCCCCCACCCGAGTCGCCACCGACAGTTCCGGCAACGTCTATGTCGTGGATTCGCCCTCCGGCTGCATCGTCGTGTTCGACGCCTTTGGCCGCGTCACCGCCACACACTCCGGTTTCAACCGCCCACTGGGAATCGCCGTGGACGCCTCGGGCCATATCTACCTTGGCGAGGAACAATCCGGCAGCATCACCGTGCTGGATCCACAGTGGACCCCCCTCTACAAACTCGGCAGTGGTAATGGCGAGTTCAGTATGCCCAACTTCATCGCCACCGACGCCCCCAGCAATACCGTCTACGTCTCGGACAGCAAGGCCAACACCATCAAAGTGTATTCCGGAGCCACCCTGATCAACCAGTTCGGAACCGGCGGCACCAACAACGGCGCGTTTGATTTCCCCGCCGGCATCGCCGTCAGCACCGGCGGCGAGGTCTTCGTCATGGACCAGAACAACGACCGCGTCCAGATCTTTGATCGCAACGGCGTCTATCTCCGCCAGATGAACTTCATGGCCGGAACAAACCGCGTCCCCACAGGGCGCCGCCAGGGACTGTTGCTCGACAACGCGGGACGCCTTTACGTGACGGACTCGTTCAACGCCATCGTCACCGTCTACGACGCCACCACGGGAACACCCCTCGGCACCCTCGGAAACTTCGGTCTCGGCGCTGGCAATCTGAACCTCCCGGCGGCCGTCTGCATGGATCCCTTCAACCGGCTCCTGGTAACCTCCGCCAACAACGGACGCCTGGAACTCTACGGCATCGACAACTACCTTCACCTCACCGCAACGCCGGCAACCCTCGACCTCGCTTCCGGAACCAATCTCGTCTTCACAGCCTCCCTGGGCGGAACAGGCCCCTTTTCCTTCGAATGGCGGAGAAACGCCACCAACCTGCTCGACGGCATCACCATCAACGGATCCACGAACTCCACCTTGACCATCAGCGGGGCGACCCCCGCCGATAGCGGCCTCTATTCGGTGATCATCACGGGCCCGACCACCATCACCAGTAGCGTGGCGCAAGTCGCGATCAGCGACCCGCCAACCCTCATCGGCGGCCCTTACAGCCCCACCGTACTCCGGGGCGACACGGTCGACCTTTCGGTTACCGCCACCGGACCCAACCTGACCTACCAGTGGCAACACAACAACCTGAACATTGCGGGCGCCACCAATGACACACTGACCTTGACCGGGGTGCAACCCTCCGACGCCGGAACCTATGGGGTACTCATCAAAAACGCGGTGGGTGCTCTCAGCCGCACTGCCACCGTCACGGTGCTAAGCCCCCCGCTCGTCATGGAGTTCCTTGGCATCGCGATTCAACCGGACCAGTCACCCATCCTCACCATCAACTCCGACCCCGGCGCCAACTATTCCCTGGACGCGTCCGATGACCTGTCAACCTGGTCGCCCCTGTTCCCATTCCTGAACACAGCGGGAATTCTGAACCTGACCGATCCCGACACAACCAACACCGTCCACCGCTTCTACCGCCTCCGCTGGCTCCCCTGACACGCCTCCTTTCTATTACCCACAAGTAGCACCGAAAAGAAGGACTTCACCACTAATTTGCACTAATTCGCACTGATGAGGAGGAGTAAAGATCCTCCTTCGCTAAAGTTACGAAGAACAAAGAATGTTTCGCGCTTTTCCCAGCCAATGGGTACATTCCCCCAAAAAAAGCGCGAAACGACCTTCCGTGAAGAATTGGAGATAATGGGGAAGTATTGCACACAAGACGGAGTGGCCTGCTTGCCCTGAACGACGTCGACTGGTTTATTTCCCCGGAGTCCCCGAAAAACCGGCGCGGGATTTTTGGTCCCGCCAAGCGGGAACGAAAATGCCGCAACATTCTCTTTATCTTCTCTTTTTTCAGATTATCGTGATTGCTGATTCGTCATCCGGCTTCATCCCGGATCGCCCACGCTCTTCTGCCAATCCGTGATCCGCTCCTGCAAACCGGCCACCCGGTCTTTCTGCGCGGCATCGCGGGCCAGATTGCGCCGTTCCAGTGGATCGGCGTTCAAGTCGTACAGTTCATGCACCCCGAGACTGTTGCGGTTGAATTTCCAGTTATCGCGAGTGACCACAGTCCGAATCCGTTCTTGCCGGGAGGCGGCGATCTGCTCCGGGGTTCCACACTTCTCCATGCCGGGACGCATCTTGACTGGTTTCAACTCCTTGACCGGACCCGTCTCCCACTGAATGAAGACATCGCGCCCCGGTTCTTTCGCCTTGCCGGTCAACTCGGGGGCGAGACTCGTACCGTGCAACCCCGCCGGGACCGGTTGGCCCGCCAGTTCAAGCAAGGACGGCACCAGGTCCACCTGACTGACGGGCGGCGTGACGCGGCGCTGTTGACGTTGCCCCGGCGCTTGCACCAATAACGGAACCCCCGCCGACTGCTCGAACATGACACCCTTTCCTGTCAACCCGAAGTCGCCCAGCATTTCGCCGTGGTCGGTGGTGAACACGATGATCGTGTTGTCGCGCAAACCCTGCTCGTCCAGCGTCTTCAGGATGCGGCCGACATGCGCGTCGACGAGACTGCACATCCCCCAGTACCGGGCCGTCACCGCCCGTAACGCCGCCTCTACCATCCTCTCAGAACCGGCCGCCAGACGCAGGCGCAACGGACTGTCGGGCGGCAACTGCTCCTGCCAGTTCGGGGCGAGCACCACGTCCTCAGGCGCGTATTGTTTGTCCCGACAACTGTTGAAGGGCGGATGCGGCTCCAGGAAATTGACATACAGCGCCCAGGGCCGCGCTTTATGAGTCTGGATAAACTCAACCGCCTGCCCGGACAAAAACGCCGGCCGTGACAACTCCTCCGGCAGGGCGTGGATCTGTTCTCGGAAAAACCGGTTCTCGTAGGCGGGATGCCATTTCGGGTCGCCGGGTTTCAGGTTTCCGATGCGGATCGGAGTGACGCCCCGTTTGACCAGCCAGTGATGGTAATGCGAGCGTTCGGGCCCGAACTCCTTGACCGGCGGCGAATAAGCCATATGGTAGGTGTCCTCGGTGCCGCGCCAGTCGGTGAACCCGTGCTGCGGGAAGATCTCGTCCCCGAGATGCCATTTGCCGAAGTGACCGGTGGCGTAGGCGCCCGCAGGCAGGTATTCCGGCAGGCATTTGGCGTCGCGGTTGATGAACGTGTTGTTGTCCATCGCGCCGTGGGCATGCGCATACAGGCCGGTGAGGATGCTGCCGCGTGACGGCGTACACACGGGATTGGTGCAGTAGGCCCGGTCAAAGACGGTTGCTTGCGCCGCCAAACGGTCCACGTTCGGCATCAGGTTGTGCTTGTTGCCGTAGCACGCCAGCGTGTCGGCACGCTGCTCGTCGGTGTAGAGGAAGAGGATGTTGGGTGGTTTCTTCATGGATGGCTCCTGGCCACGCACCAAGCGCGGCATCGCCGCCGCGGCAGTGGTGGCGGCACAGACAGTTAAGAATTCTCGTCGGTTCAAGGTTTCTCCAATGTTGGGCCTAGTGAATTCATCGCCTCAGGGTAAGCGACTTTGCGAACTGAACGCAATAGGACGTATTGACAGAAATCATGCATTATGGAATGCTGGTCGGCATGACACTCTTGTGCAGGCATGGCGGGAATGGTCCGTATATCCGTGATGGGCGTTACAACCGCCGGCACTTCGGGGAGAGATCCATCCTCAGCACCGATGAATACCAGTTGATCTTCGTTGATGACGGTGTGGTGCGTTACCGCCATGGCAAACGGCAGTTCGCGCCATCGGCGCCCTGTGCGCTGCTGGTTCCGCCCGGGATTGATTTTTCGATCGATCTGCCCAAGGGCGTCACCTGGCATCACCTGCGGTTCCTTGCGATATGCAAGTCCCTGGAATCCGTCCTGGATCCCACGCTGGAACCGAAATTTACGCCATCGTCGATACGCCGGACGTCGAAGATGCAGCCGTCGCCGCAAGAGGTCTGGGGGGTTGTGTTGCCGATCGAGGTTCCGAAGACGCTGCTGGACGAATGCCGGGCGATGATACGCTGGTGCAATGCGCACTGGTGGCGGGACGCCGTGAACTATGCGCGCGCAAACTATCACCTCGGGCTCTGGCTGTTGGATATGGTGGAGGCGGTTGGCGGCACAACGCTGCGTAAGGACGACTGGCTGGGACGACTGGGCGCCTACTGCAAGGACAACATCATTCATGGGTTGACCGTCGCGGAACTTGCGCGGCATGCCGGGATGAGCCGGCAGAATCTCCGACATCGTCTGCAGGAGGCCTGCGGGATGACGCCCAAGGCGTATATGGATTCGATCCGGTTTGACATCGCCTGCAAGCAGTTGCGGACAACGCGGGAGTCGGTGTACATTGTCAGTCGGTTATGCGGTTATGCCTCCCCATCGGTATTCACGCGCCGGTTCCGCAAACTGGCGGGCGTTTCGCCACGTCAATGGCGGCAGCAGAACCGGGACGTGTGATGCCGGCGGCAGCAGGGCGGTGCGGGGGTGGCTCCAGGCGGGCTTCGACGCGTCAGGTCTATTAACCTCATCAATGCAGACTTGTATCATATCTAACCGAAGTGATACGGTTACACAAGGAGAGACCACTAATGATCGCCCAACACGTTACGGCACGAGGAACTGGTTTGCCAGCGCGAAGTAAGTGCGCGAACGAGTCCCGCCAACAGGAATTGGAACGCCTGCGACGGATGTCCATAGAAGAAAGAGTTCGTGCAGCCTTGGAGATGAATCGCCGGTTCACGTGGATCAAACCGGATCTTGCGGAGCCTGCGAGATGAGCGACGCCGACGAGATTCTCAAAGCAGCCGAAGATGTTGTAGCGGTTCTGCGCCAACACCAGGTAGAAGCCGTCGTGATCGGTGCCGTGGCGCTGGCGGCCTTCCACTATGTCCGGTACACCCAGGACGTTGACCTTGGCGTCAACGCCGACCTGCCCACGTTGCGCGTTGTTGCGGACACGTTGCGTGCCAAAGGGTATACGGTGGAACTGCGGGAACCAGACGCCACCGATCCCCTGGGTGGAGTACTCGATGTGATCGGCTCCTTCGGCCTTGTCCAGATCATCAGTTATTCCGGTCGCTTTCCCGCGGTGATTGATGATGCGGTGCGGCTTTCCCGAATCACGATGAAGGAGGGCAGTTCGCTGCGGCTTGTTCCCCTTCCCCAACTCATTGCACTCAAACTTTATGCCGGCGGCCACAAGTCAAAGGCCGATATCACCGAACTACTGGCTCGCAATCCGGATTTGGATCTCAACGAGGTTCGCCATGTCTGCAACCGCTATCGCCTTGCTGGCCTGGATGCGCTGATCGCCGAATCCCGGGTGTAATGCATTCGCCGGTCCAGTACTGACCGCTCTTCCTCGCGTCTTCTCCGGCCTTGGCCATCGGGTCCGCCAGAATCACCGCCCCCGGTTTGCCCTCCTGCAACCCCAAGTTTCCGGGGACCGTCCCTATTGAACAGGATGAACCGAGTCCATGAGCGTTTTCTCGATTTGACTTGGAAAACCCGCGATGGATTCGATACAGTTATTAGTCGTTTGAAACGTCAATACGTAAAGAATGCGATGGACGTCGGAGGTTTCTGGAAGAGACCGGATTGAGGCACCATGAGTTTACCCTTGGAAACGGCGTTGGGAATCGGCGGAACGACTCTCTACTGCCTTTCAGCAGTCCTGGCCCTTGCCGCCCTCTTGCGGTCGGGCGATCGAAAAGATAACGCCCCGGTAATCCTGCTGGCAGGCGGCATGTTGTTGCTCACGGCCTTGTTATCAATGCGACTCTGTTGCGCCGGTTACGTGCCCGTTTTTTCACGGTTTGACGCCTTGGCCGGTTACACCCTGGCCCTCAGCGCCGCCTACCTCCTGTTGTCCGTCTTCCGCCCCACTCGCGGCATCGCCGCCATTCTCGTCCCCTATGCCGCCGTCTGCCTGCTTTGCGGAGTGTCCGCCCTTCGAATGGGCGCCGGGCCCCCCCTGCCCGTCCAGGGCTTCTGGCTGGTCTCCCATGTGATGTCCGCCTACGCCGCCTTCGGAGTCTTCACCCTGGCCAGCCTCACCGCCGTGCTATACCTCGTTCAGGACAGCAATCTCAAGCGCAAGCGCCTCGGCCTGGTCTGGGAACGCCTCCCTTCCCTGGAAACCCTCGACCACCTCATGAGCCGTCTGGCAGGGGTCGCCTTTCTCCTCCTCACCATCTCCGTCGTTCTCGGCTTCGTCCTGATCCGCCAGAGTGGCGGCGGCGACGACTGGTTTACCGACCCCAAGGTCCTGGCCACCATCGTCACCTGGATCGTTTTGGCCGTCTTCGTCCACATGCGCGCCAGCGCCGACCGGCACGGACGGGGAATCGCCCTGATGGCCCTCGTCGGCCTGGCCTGCCTGCTCTTCGCCTTCGTGGGCGTACCCCTGGTGGCCCACACCCTGCACTCGTTCCTGCAAATGCACTCCGGAGTGCCCCCGCCATGACCGTCGCGGTTCTCGGTATCAGTTTTCATACCGCCCCGGTCGAAATGCGGGAACGGGCCTCGGTCCGCAGCGCCGACATTTCCCTCACCCTGCAACACCTCCGCACCGAGTTCCCGGGTTCCGAAGTGGTGCTCGTCTCCACCTGTAACCGCACCGAGTTGTATACCGCCGGCATCGACGTGCGCGCCGCCAAACACCGGTTGGTCAAAATCCTCTTGAAGGTGGATGCCCACTTCCCCGCCGATGAGATCGAGAAACACTTCTACGTCAAGCGCGACCTCGAGGCCGTGGAACACCTGCTGGCGGTTGCCTCCAGTCTCGACGCCATGGTGGTGGGCGAAACCGAGATCCTGGGCCAGGTGAAACAGGCAACCGTCATTGCCGAGGAGTCCATGACGACCGGCAAGGTACTGCGCCCCCTCTTCCAGAACGCATTCCGGACCGCCAAACGGGTCCACTCGGAAACCAGCATCACCCGCGGCCGGGTCAGCGTGAGTTCCCTGGCCGTCGAGTTTGCCGAAAAGGTCTTCGAGGATCTCAGTTCCAAAACCGTGATGATCGTCGGCGCCGGCGAAACCGCCGAGTTGGCCCTGAAAAGCCTCGTGGATCGCGGTGCCAAGGACGTCCTCGTCCTGAACCGCTCGCTGGAACGCGGCCAGGCCCTCGCCGATAAGCACGGCGGCCGCGCCATCCAGTTCGACCTCCTCGAGGATTACCTCCACCGGGCCGATATCCTGATCAGTTCCACCAGCGCCCCCCACGTGGTGATCCATGCCGATGCCGTACGCCGGGCCAGCGAACTCCGCCGCGGCCGCCCCATGCTGATGGTCGACATCGCCGTCCCCCGCGACATCGACCCCGAAGCCGCCCATATCAAGAATGTCTACGTCTACTCCATCGACGACCTGCAACGCATCGCCGCCGATAACCTCGCCAAACGGCGCGAGGCCGTCGAACATGCCTGGCACATCGTCCGCCAGGGCACCGCGGAAGTCGCCGCCCTCTTTGAAACCGCCGAACTCCGCCAGGTGCTTCAAAAGGTGGATGCCTTCGGACGCGACGTCTGCGAACAGGCCCTGCAACGATCCCTGAGCCGCGAATGCCTGGCCTCACTGCCTGAGGCAAGCCGCGAGGAAATCCGCACCCTGGCCCGGAAGATCGTCAACAAGATGCTGTCCGAACCGAGGGAGGCTCTCAAGCGGGCCGCCAGGAATAGCGAATGGGATAACTATACGCGGGTCGTCAACGACCTGTTCGGGTTCGACCGGAAGTCTCCAAACCCCGGGGAACCTGAACCGGAATCGCAACCTCCGTCTACCGGAACGTCATAACAGAGAAAGAAGAAACACATGATCGGTATATCCAAACTGTACTGCGGCACCGTCGAAGCGTCGGACCCCTTGCGATACGGACGTCAATCCAAGGACCTGCCCTCCCACCTGCTCCAGTTTTCGGCCGACAAGAAACCCGTGGTGGTCTGGAACGTCGGCAGGCGCTGTAACCTGCGTTGCGTGCACTGCTACTCCCAGTCCCGCGACCAGGACTACCCCAACGAATTGTCGCACGATGCCGGCCTGCGCCTGCTGGGCGATCTCTCCGACTACGGCGTTCCCGTGGTGCTCTTCTCCGGCGGCGAACCCCTGATGCGCCCGGACATCTTTGAATTGATCCGGTACGCAACCGGCCGCAAGATGCGGGCCGTCGTCTCCACCAACGGAACCCTGATCACCCCCGACGTCGCCGCCCGGCTCAAGGACGATGGCCTTTCCTACGTCGGCATCAGCCTGGACGGCCTCGAGGCCACCAACGACCGCTTCCGCGGCGTCAAGGGCGCATTCAAAATGGCCCTGGATGGCGTCCAGAATTGCCTGCGCGCCGGCGTCAAGGTCGGTCTCCGCTTTACCATGACCCGCGAGAACTACAAGGACGTCGGCGGCATCCTCGACCTGATTGCCCGGGAAGGCATTCCCCGCGTCTGCTTCTACCACCTGGTCTATGCCGGACGCGCCACCAAGATGGTGCGCGAGGCGCGCATGTCGCATGAGGAGACCCGCCAGACTGTCGACCTGATCATGGAACGCACCAAGGCGTTCCACACCCAAAACCGCAAGGTGGAAGTCCTCACCGTGGATAACCATACGGACGGCCCCTACGTCTACCTGCGCCTCTTGAAGGAAGACCCGAAACGGGCGGAGGAAGTCCTTAGCCTTCTCAAGATGAACGGCGGGAACAGCACCGGCACCGGCATCGGCTGCGTCAGTTGGGATGGCTCCGTCCATCCCGACCAGTTCTGGCGCCACTACTCGTTCGGCAACGTCAACGAACGCCCCTTCAGCGCCATCTGGTCCGACACCTCCGAACCCCTGCTGGGTAAGTTGCGTAACCGGAAACAATACCTGAAGGGCCGCTGTGCCGCCTGCAAGTGGCTGGATATCTGCAACGGCAATTTCCGCGTCCGGGCCGAGGCCATCACCGGCGACCTCTGGGAAGCCGAACCCGATTGCTACCTGACCGACAAGGAGATCGGACTATGACCGACACCCTCCGCCTTGTGTTCTGGGAACTGACGGCGCGCTGCAACCTGAAGTGCTGCCACTGCCGCGCCGAGGCCGTGGATAACTTCGTCGCCGGCGAGTTGTCCACCGCCGAAATCCTGTCCGTCGCCCGCGACATCCGCGAGGCTGGCGACCCCATCATGGTGCTGACCGGCGGCGAACCGCTGGTCCGTAATGACTTCTTCGATATCGCCAAGGCCTGCGTCAGCATGTTCAGCCGCGTCGCCCTCGCCACCAACGGCACCACCGTGGACGACGCCATCGCCCGGCGCATCGTCGAAACCGGAATCCAGCGGGTCAGCGTCAGCCTCGACGGCGCCAACGCCGCCACCCACGATGCCTTCCGCGGCGTTCCCGGCAGTTTCGAGGCCACCCTGCGGGGGTATGACGCCATGGCCCGCGCCGGCGTCTCCCTCCAGGTCAATGCCACCGTCGCACGACACAACATTGACGAGGTCGAGGACCTCTTGAATTTCGTCATCGCCCGAAAGGCCGCCGCGTTTCACGTGTTTGCGCTCGTCCCCGTCGGCTGCGGCGCCCAGATCAGCGACGACGCCCGGCTTTCCTCCGAACAGATGGAAACATTCCTGCGCTGGCTGTTCCTGAAGTCCATCGAATTGCGCGACCGCATTCACATCAAGGCCACCTGCGCCCCCCAGTATTACCGGATCATGCGCGAGGTCTCGCGCGAGCAGGGAATCCCCTTGCCGGGTGCCGGCCACGGTCATCCCCACGGCCAAGGCCATCCCCATGCCAAGGGTCATGGCGCCGCCAGCGGCATGGAGGCCATGACACGGGGTTGTCTCGCGGGTTCCGCCGTCTGCTTCATCTCCCGGATCGGCGATGTCCAGCCTTGCGGATATCTCCCCGTCTGCGTCGGCAATGTCCGCAAACAACCGTTTGGCGAAATCTGGCGGAGTTCACAGGTGTTCTCCGCACTCCGGGACCCCGGAAAACTCCAGGGCAAGTGCGGGTCATGCGGCTATCGCGTGGTCTGCGAAGGGTGCCGGGCCCGCGCCTACGCCGCCACCTCGGACTTCATGTCCGAAGATCCCGACTGCTCGTATGCCGGAACACCGCCCACAAACCGGGCGCCGAACTGACCCAGGGGACCCCATGCACCGCCTCACCCGTGAACAAAAAACCTTGGAGAAGATGATCGCCCTCTACTGCCGCGATCATCACAAACCCGGGGCGGCGCTTTGTCCCGATTGCGCGGCAGTCCAGTCCTATGCCACCGCGCGCCTGGAACACTGCAAGTTCGGAGCCGATAAACCCAAATGCTCCGCCTGCCCCGTCCATTGCTACAAACCCGCCATGCGGGATGCTATCCGCACCATAATGCGCTACTCGGGACCGCGCATGCTCCTCCACCACCCCGTTCTGGCCCTCGGTCACACCCTGGACGGAGTCTTGAATCCTCCACCTAAACGCGGAAGCATCCCAACGTGAATACACCCGCGCCCCCCCCTGACTCCCGGTTGCTCGTGGCTCTCCAGGCCGGACTGCCGTTCGTTCAACATCCATTCGCGAGCATTGGTGGCGACCTCGGTTTGTCCGAGGACGCCGTTCTGGCGCAAGTCCATGCACTCTTCACGACCGGTGTCGCCCGCCGCTTCGGCGCCGTCTTTGATTCCCAGAGTCTCGGTTATCAAAGCACCCTCTGCGCCGCCGATATCCCGCCGGACAGCCTCGAGTCGGCCGCCGCCCGGATTACCCCTCACCCCGGCATTACCCATTGCTACGAACGGGAAGGACACCCTAACCTGTGGTTCACCCTGACCGCGCCCGCCGCGGAACTGAATCACGAACTGAAACGTGTCTCCGAGGCCCTGGGCGGATACGAAGTCCTGAATCTTCCCGCGCTTCAGAAATTCAAGATCGAAGCCGTGTTCGGACGTGGCGACGGTCCGCTCGACCCGCCGTCCCGCCAACCAACCGCCACGAATCACCCCGCCCCTCCCCTGACCGAACGCGAACGCCAGGTCGTGCGCCGCCTGCAGGCCAACATCGCCGTCTCACCGGATCCCTTCGGGGTTCTGGCGTCCGAACTCGGCTTCGATCCCGCCGAACTCCTGGCCCTTCTCAATCGCTGGAAGGAATCCGGAATCATCCGGCGCGTCGGCCTGGTCCTGCGCCACGGCAAACTCGGGTTTTCCGCCAATAGCATGTGCGTGTGGCCCGTCCCCGCCGACCGGATTACCAACGCCGGGAAATCCCTGGCCCTCAGTCCCCACGTCACCCATTGTTACGAACGTCCGTCTTCCACCGCCTTCCAGTATAACCTCTACGCCATGATCCACGCCCGGTCCCGCGACGAAGCCGTCGGCATCTTTGAACTCCTTGCCTCCACCGCCCGTCTCTCCAATGGCCGCATGCTCTGGTCGGCGCGCGAGTTCAAGAAATCCAGTCCCGTCTTTTTCTGTGAACCCCCTCCCACTCTAGGAAAGCCAGGTACCGCATGAACATCCGCGTTGGAATTCTCTTTGCCACCCCTGGCACCACCTGCGAAAGCGCCATGGACGTGTATGACCAGATCAGCCGGGCAGCCGAACTCCGCTTCGACGGTGTTGAATCCCGCTGGACCTACACCTCCGCGCCCATCCGCCGCAAACTCGCCGCACAGGGCAACACCGTCCCCACACCCGGCGAAACCCTCCTGGCCATGCAAAACGAGGGATTCACCCACACCGCCGTTATGCCATTGCATCTCTCGGACGGCATGGAGTTTGCCGAATTGGCGCAAACAGTGGCCGACTGGAACCGCAAAGGCCAATCCATGAAGATCGCATTTGGCCACGCCCTCCTGGCTTCGCCCTCCGACTGGGAACGCGCCCTCCGCGCCCTGATCGCCGACCTGCCAAAGCCCCCCGACGAGAAGGATGGAATTCTCCTCGTCGCCCATGGCAGCCGGGACCCCCAGGGGCAGAAGACCATCCTCGCCGCGGCACAACACTGCCGCACGGTTGACCGCCGCCTTATCCTCGGCATGATGCTCGGCAAACCCGGCATCGAGGACGTGGTGCGGGAATGCAAGTCAAAGGGGGTTCGAAAAGTGTGGCTTCTGCCCTGCATGGTGGTCGCGGGTTTCTCGGCACAGGCTGACATCGCCGGGGCCGGCGAACACTCCTGGGCAAGCGCTCTCGAACGCGAAGGCATTGAATCCCTCCCGGTGACCAAGGGGTTGGGCGAAATCAGCGGCATTGTCCAGATCTGGATGGATGCCGTTGAACATATGCTGACTGAATTGACGGGACCTGCCGGATGGAAGGTGAAGTGATGCGCGACGAGTCGGTAACACATCCCATTTTCCCCGTATGCCTGATGCTGGCGGGCAAACCCTGCCTCGTCGTCGGCGGCGGCCCCATCGCCGCCCGTAAAACAGGCCACCTGCTGGAGGCGCAAGCCGATGTGACCATTGTCTGCACCGAGGTTAGCCGCGACATGCAGACCCTCGTCTCGGCCGGCAAGATCCGGCTGGTCAAACACCCTTTCACCGAGTCCGACCTCGACGGTCAATTCCTCGTCATCGCGGCGACCGATAACAGTGCCGTCAACCTCCAGATCATCAACGCCTGCCAGCACCGCAACATCCTCTGCAGTGCCGCTGACGGTAACTGGCCAAAGGGCGATTTCATCGTTCCCGCCACCACCCGCAAGAACGGGTTCGTGGTCACCGTGGCCACCGGCGGCCGCTCATGCCGCCAGTCCCGCCTCGTCAAAGACAAAATTGCCGATATGCTTTCAACCCTTGCCAACGAAGCCACAAAGGACACTACGAATGACGACGGTCAAGACAACTCTTAAGGCGGGAACACGGAGCAGTCCGCTCGCCCGACTCCAGACCCGCGACGCCCTCGATAAACTCGAGGCGTGTTTCCCCTCTTGTTCCTTTGTAGATATACCTCTTTCCTCTCCAGGCGACCGTGACCTCAAGACCGACCTGCGGGAAACCCCGGCGGATTTCTTTACCCGGGATCTCGACCTCAAGATCCTGGACGGTGAACTGGATTGCGCCGTCCATAGCGCCAAGGATCTTCCCGATCCCGTGGCCGAAGGGCTCGACTGGTTCTGGCTGCCCTGGCGCGAGGATGCCCGCGATGTCCTCATCCGGCCGCGCGGTCAAACCGTCGCCACCCTCCCGCCCGATGCCAGGATCGGCGTCAGTAGCGCCCGCCGCGAGGCCTACTGCACCACCCGCTTCCCCAAGGCGCGCCAACTGCCAATTCGCGGAACCATCGAACAGCGGTTGGCTCAACTGGACCGGGGCGACTTCGATCTGATCGTCATGGCTGGCGCCGCCCTGAACCGGCTCGGACTCCAGGACCGCATTACGGAATGGATCCCGGAAGCAACCCTTCCCCCGCCGGACGGCCAGGGCGCCCTGGCCGTAACCTTCCGCGCCGGTGACGAACGTTTCCTCCACCTGCGGCGCTTGTTCACCAAGTCTGTCACCTTCGCGGCCGCCGGTGTCGGCTCGGCCGGCGCCTGCACCCTCGAATGCCTCCATGCCCTCCAACGGTGCGACATCTGCCTCCATGATACCCTCCTCGGCCATGATCTGTTCGGCATGTTGCCCCCATCCGTCCAGTGCATTGACGTCGGCAAACGCTGCGGTCAGCACAGTATGCCACAGGACGAAACCACCTACCTGATCACCCGCTACGCCCGGCGCGGCCTGAAAGTCGTGCGCCTCAAGGGCGGCGATCCCGGCATCTTCGGACGCCTCGCCGAAGAGGTCGAGGCCCTCGATGCCCTGGCCCTGCCCTACCGGGTCATGCCCGGAGTCAGCAGTTTGAGCGCCGCCACCTCCACCACCGGCATGTTGCTCACCCGGCGCGGAGTCTCGCGCGGCTTCACCGTCATGACTCCCCGTAAGGAGGGAGGCGGCACCGGTTCCGTCGCCGCCGATGTCCGCATGAAACTGCCCATCGTCTTCTTCATGGCCCTCTCCGTCGCCGACGAAGTGGCCCGCCAACTCATTGCCGAGGGCCTCTCACCCACCACCCCCGCCTCCGTCGTCTACGGCGCCGGCAGTGACCAGTCGCACTCCATCACCGGCGACCTCACCTCCATCGCAACCCTTATCAAACAAACTCAAACCGAACTCCCCGGCCTCCTTATCATCGGGGATGCCGCAAAATATCACTACCCCAACTGGGGCGCCCTCGAAGGACGCCGCGTCCTCCTGACCGCCAGTCAGGCCTTGCAGGACAAGGCCGCCGACCTTGTTGCCGACTACGGCGGCGTCCCGGTGTGCCGCCCGCTGATCAAACTGGAAACGACAACCGTGGCCCTTGACCGCATCCGCCAGATCAAGTCCTATGACTGGGTGGTCCTGACCTCACCTTCCGCCGTTCGGTGTTTTGGCGAACTCCTGCAAACCGCCTGGATCGATCGCCGTAAGGTCCCCACCCTCGTCACCTGCGGCGGCGGCACCTCCAAGGCGCTCTGGGACCTCGGCCTTTCCGCCGATATCGAACCCGCTTCCGAGTTCAGCGCCAACAGCCTCCTGGCAACCGTCCGCCCCCTTGTGAAACCCGGCTTGCGCGTCCTGCGCCTGCGCTCGGACAAGGCCGGCCCCGATCTTGCCGCAGAACTCAAAACCATGGGCGCCACCGTGGACGATTGTGTTCTCTATCTGAATCGCCCCATCCCGCATGACGACAAACCCGACTTCGACGTTGCTTTCTTTGCCAGTGCTTCCGCCGTCGAAGTGTACGACCAGCAATGGAGCGCGTCCTCGCTCAAGGACAAGTTCGTCGTGGCCATCGGTAAACCAACTCTGGCCGCCCTGAAGAAGTCCGGCGTCACCCCCGATCTCGTCCCGCCCGAAGCCACCGTGGAATCCAGCATGGAAGCACTCGCCTGCCACTTTTCCCGACACGGCCTGCAAACCCTCAAGGAGAAACGATGAATACCTACCCTGAAGTTCGATTGCGCCGCCTGCGCCGCACCCCCGCCCTCCGGCGCCTATTCGATATGCCCATGCCCGGTCCCGACAAGTTCATGTGGCCCGTGTTCATCAAGGATGGCAAGGGCATCCGGGAACCCATTGACGCCATGCCCGGCCAAAACCGGATGAGTGTCGATGTCCTGCTCAAGGACCTCTCCCGTGTCGTCAATTCCGGCGTGGGAAGCATTCTGATCTTCGGACTGGCTGAACAGGCAGGCAAGGATGCCGCGGGCACCGCCGCCTATGACGACTGGGGCGCGGTGCAGAAAGCCATCCGCCGCATCCGCAAGGAATTCCCCGATCTCATCATCGCCTCGGACGTCTGCGTCTGCGCCTACACCTCGCATGGCCATTGCGGCCCCCTCACCACCTCCGGCGACGTGGATAACGACGCCGCCAATGTCATTCTGGCACGAATGGCCGTTTCCCACGCCGCCGCAGGCGCCGACATCGTCGCCCCCAGCGCCATGATGGATGGCCAGGTGGCCGCCATCCGTCAGGCCCTCGACGAGAACGACTTCCAGCAAACCATCCTCATGAGTTACTCGACCAAGTTCGCCTCAAGCATGTACGGCCCCTTCCGGGAAGCCGAGGAATCGGCGCCGCAAAAGGGCGACCGGCGCGGTTATCAGGCCTCCTACGCCGACCCCCGCCAGGCCATGCGGGAATCCCAACTCGACGAGGCCGAAGGCGCCGATATCCTGATGCTCAAACCCTCCCTGTTCTACCTCGACATTCTCACCCGCCTGCGCGATCAAACCGACCTCCCCATCGCCGCCTACAACGTCAGTGGCGAATACTCGATGCTGATCGCCGCCGCCGAACGCGGCTGGGGCGACCTCGGCAGCATGGTGCGGGAATCAACCACCGCCCTCGCCCGGGCCGGGGCCGATATCATCATCTCCTACTGGGCCAACCGGTATGACGAGTTCTTCAGAAAGGGCATCCAATGACTTCAAGGGAATTGTTCGACAGGGCAACACGCGTCATTCCAGGCGGCGTGAACAGTCCGGTCCGCGCCTTCAACTCCGTCGGAGGGGACCCCCTCTACGTGGTAAGCGGCAAAGGCTCACGCATCATGACTGTGGATGGCGCCGAACTCACCGATTTCTGCGGCTCCTGGGGCCCCCTCCTCTTCGGCCACGCCCGCCAGGAAATCATCGCGGCCATCCAGAAAGCCGCATCCGAAGGCACCAGTTTCGGAATCAACACGCCGCGCGAAGTTGAGTTTGCCGAGCAACTCCACGAACGGGTCCCTTCCATGGAAATGATCCGACTCGTCAGTTCCGGCACCGAGGCCGTCATGACCGCCCTGCGCCTCGCCCGCGGATTCACGGGCCGCAGGAAACTCCTCAAGTTCGACGGATGCTATCACGGCCACACCGATGCCATGCTGGTCTCCGCAGGCAGCGGACTTCTCACCGGCGGCATCAGTTCCTCGGCCGGCGTCCTCTCCACGGACGCCCAGGAGGTGTTCGTGTCCCCCTACAACGATCTGGAGGCCGTTCAACGCATCGTTCAAAAGGAAGGCGCCGATCTGGCGGCCATCATTGTCGAACCTGTCGCTGGCAATATGGGGCTGATCCCACCCGCACCGGGCTTCCTCGCCGGCCTGCGCAAACTGACCGCCCAATGCGGCGCCCTGTTGATTTTTGACGAAGTCATCACGGGTTTCCGCCTGGGCCCCACAACCTACGGCACACTCTGCGGGGTAACCCCGGACCTGACGACTCTCGGCAAGATTATCGGCGGCGGCATGCCGATTGGCGCCGTGGGCGGCCGCGCCGACATCATGCGCAAACTGGCCCCACTCGGCCCCGTCTATCAGGCGGGCACCCTGAGCGGCAATCCCGTCGCCGTAGCCGCCGGCCTGGCCATGCTGCAACTGAGCGTCACCGAAAACCCCTATCCGAAATTGGATCTCTTGGGACGCCGCCTGACCGATGGCATGAATGCGGCGGCACGCAAGGCCGGCCTGACTCTCCACTGCACCGGACTCGGCGGCATGTTCACCCCCTTCTTCATGAATGACGCCCCCACCGATCTGGCGACCGTAAAACGTTGCAACACCAAGACCTACGCCGCCTTCTTCCGGGCCATGCTGACTCGCGGATTCTATCTGCCGCCTTCACAATTCGAAGCCGCCTTCATTTCCGCCGCCCACAGCGAGGACGATGTCTCCCGATTCCTCACGGCGGCAAGTGAAGTGTTCGCAACCTTGGCCTGAGAAACAACACCCACCCATGGAAATGATGCATAGCCCCTGGTTGAACGCATTGTTTTCGCTCGTGATCAATCTGCCCTTCGGTTACTGGCGAGCCGGTTGCCGCAAGTTCTCGTTGGCGTGGTTTTCCGCCATCCACATCCCGGTTATCCTGACGATCGCACTCCGTCTATTCATCGGCGTCGCCTTCCGCCTTTCCACACTGCCATTCTACGTACTGGCCTTTGCCGGCGGACAAATCCTGGGGGCCCACCTCCGCAAACTTCGCCACATCAACCCATAGGATGTTGGAAACCTTTTCGTCTGCGCCCCAAGATTGATCGAGCGAACGTTGTGAGTGAACGATGAGCGGGTCACTCGTACGTTCGACTCACTTGTTGGGTGATGTATTCTGCTCTTTCCTCCAAGAGCATCATCTGTTCTGGCTTTGGTTCCAGCCCATGATTATGTTTCTGGATGTTTGCCGGAAAGTTGAAAACCAACGCCTCAACCACAGACCTACGGTTCTCGATCTTTCCGCCAGAGTGGTAAAAGTGATCTCGCGTCACGATGTTGAATTTGCTCCAAAGGGAATCAATGAAGGGATTGGAACGATAATCATTGTGGTGCCACGTCGAAAGTATGAACCGCGCCGGCGAGGCCGAGAGGAGCGCAAACAGTCTCTTCTCATCCTCTTCCTTCCAACCACTATAATAGTCAACATATCGCCCGATGTAGGGGGGATCACAGTAAATGATGTCGTCTTTGGATGCTTCGGCAATGACTGCCGCGAAATCCTCGATATTGAACGTCCATCCCGACTGGATCAGACACGCAACATCATGCACCTGATTTACGATCTTCGTCACGTATGCCGGAGCGAACCGTTCCGGTTTCTTACAAAAAGGTATGTTCCATCCCCCTTTCCGGTTGAACCTCATCATCCCATTGAACCCAGCACGGGAGAGAAAGAGAAAATCCAGCGGGTCATGTGACTCGTTAAAACGATCTCTGACGGTTCGGAAATGCTCGTAACCCTTGTCCGGTGCCTTTTCGAGCAGCGCCCCTTCACGTTCAAGATACTCGCGCACACATTTCGGTGTGATCTCGCGGTTCTTGATTGCTTGATAGAACCGAATGAGGTGGGGGTTGACGTCGCCCAGTAGTGCCTCGCCAAAACCAGAGTTGAAAGCGACAACTCCGGTTCCGAGGAAAGGTTCAATCCATCGGCCCTTAACGGCTGGTACTAACGCCTGAATCCAAGGCACCAACTTCGTCTTAATGCCTTGACTCTTGATCGGGGGGGTAATCACTCGCATGCTGCCTCGGCGGTCTTAGTCTTCTTCTTCGTTGTAATCGGCACAATCTTGCGTTTGTCCCCACGTTTGAAGTCCAGAAAGTCCTCGATTGACCTGATCGGCGTGGCCTTGCCTCTCTTCAGACGCGTAGTGACGCCGTGGTTCATCCAGTATTCGTCAAACCACTCCTCCCCGAGTCGTGCGAAGACGCCGTTTCCGTTTAGTATGTCTTCAATCCAGGTGATCGACCCGATGTTTGCAGTGTTGCCAGAACCTTGCTTGTCGCTCGCGAGACGCCACTTCTCGCAAACAAAGAATTGGAAGTCCCGGACCACGGAAGCAATTGACCGAAGACTGTCAACAGAAGTCAGGCGGTAACGATGAACTGGTTCGGCAACTGGACCGTCATCCAACTCCTTGACATGGACGATTTCTGTGTCGGCCAAGTCCTTTGCCGCAGTTCTCGTGTAGATGATTCCCAAGCAAAAGTGCCCGAAGTACTCCGAATATGGGAATTGAATGTTCTTGGTGGACGTTCGCTCCTTAAAGTAGGCGCCGTGGCTGCCGAGAGTGAACCCATTTACATGGCCGGGGAAATCCGGATCGCGGTACGTAGTCTTAAGGTCAACAGCAAACTTTACAGACTGGTTGCTCTGTTTGACAAAACTGAAGTCAGGATACCAGTTCTGGTGTTCGGCCAGGACGATCGAATAACCATTGTCCTGGGCGAACTGGAGAATCCTCGGGAAAAGGTGGATTTCAAGGATCTTGGAGACGATCTTGGTGTCGGAACTGATTGTGTAAATGTTCTTGAAAATGTCGATAAACCCCTTGACGGTCCACTGCCCGTTTTCAGCAGAAACATACCCGCCAAGTCCCCGAACGAAATCTGTCAGGGCGGCCGAGAATGCGTCCTTCTCCGTCTGTCGCTCTTTGTTGTTCATTTGGTCCCTTTCACTTTTTCACCCACCGAATAGCGTTTTATCCCTCGTGCGGCGAGTATACACGGCTGGGGATGGCGATCAAGCGCGTGTTGCCGCATCCTCCTGATGACACTGCTGGGCCGTGAGGCGCCTCACTTAAATGCAGAAACAATCTTCTCAGACTTTGAAATCCGAGTGATGGGGCTCTTCGCTAAAAAACACAAACTCACGCTGCCAACATGCCTGGGTGAAGCCGTCCTTCTCGTCGCTAGGCTGGGCGGTTATATGAACCGCGGCAACGACCCACCGCCAGGCGCCGAAGTCCTCTGGCGTGGATCTCTACGCCTCACTTTGCTTTGTGACGGGGTCGCGTTGGCGGAGTCACTCAATTTGTCTTGAAGTATTTGTGTGTAAAGGGCAGGCCTTGTGCCGCGAGTGAAGAAAGTTGGGGTGATGGGCAGGTTCGCCGCGGACGATTAACGTTTGCCTCCACCGGGACGAGCCCGGTGGGCGGCTGACGTGATCTTGGGTGAACGCCATAACTCGCAGATGCGCCCCGATGAAAAGTGCTTGCACTGCATACCGCCAATGACCAATATCTGCCGCTATGAATATCCATAAGACCTGCTTGTCCCTGCTATCGACGTCCATGGTTTTCGCAGCCCACACCGTGGCGGCCGACTCAACAGCTACCCTCATCAATCCCTCAAAGCGGTCCTTCAGCCTGGAACCTGCCCGTCTGCAGGCCACACTCCCCTCCGACGCGAAACAAGGCACGGTTGTGGTCCGAGACGGCACCGCCGAAGTCCCCTGTCAAATCGAATCCGTAGGCGGCAAACCGGTGCTATGGGTCGCGGCAACCATCGCCCCCACCGGCAAGGTAACCTACACCGTCTCATCCGGAAAACCCGCGACATCACCCTCCGTCAAGATCGCCAGGGAAGGCAACCAGTTCCTTCTGGATAACGGCATCATCGCCGTCAAAGTGCCCGCCGCCACCACCGAACTGGTCGGCCCCATCACCGCCCTTCGACTCCCGGATGGAAAATGGATCGGCGGCAGCACCTGGCAAACCGCAAGAAAACTCAAGTCCTTCTCCGCCTCCGTCGTCGGCGACGGCACCGTCTTCGCCAAACTCCGGCTCCGGTATGACTTCGACGGCATGGCCGGCATCGACAGCAATGTCCCTGCCTTTGCCGAGATTGACCTGACCCTCGCCCCCGGCTGGCAACATGTGGAACTGTCCGAACAGCACGAGATGGGAATCCTGGACGCATGGACATTCGAACTCTCGCAGGGCTGGTCGCCCCGCCAAGGCGTTTCGAAACCCTTTTCCGGCGGGTTCGCCGGTTCTCCCGCCAGGGAACGTGAATTGAAACCCTTCATACACGTTTCTTTTCCGCCCGACGTGTTCATCAACTTGTTCCCTCGCTGGAACCAGCACTGCAAGGACGGCTGGGGCTTCTACGCCTCCGACGGAACCTCCGCCGCCGGGTCCATCGTCGTCCGCGCCAGCCGCTGGATCTGGCCGCACCAAAACAGTATCCGCGCACTCATCAAACCCTCCGGCGACTACGCCGGCTTGCTCTGCCCCACCTGGAAGGGACAACGCCTATGGTGGATCGTCGCCTCCGCCGCCCCCGTAGACACAAGTTACGTGGCCGCCCACGCCTGGGAACACCTCGATAAACTCAACAACGAGATGATCCTGGATTGGGATGGAAAGTTTGGGGCGATTTCCGGCATCAATTTCTACGACGGAAACGTGATCAACCCCACCGGCGGCATCCGGGGCCGCGGCAAACGAGCCATGGCTGAGTCCGGCACCCCCGGGACCTGGGCAACCCTGGCGGAACAACAGGTGCGCATGCACCCGGATTCCTATGGATCCTATTGGAATTTCTGGAGCCCGGAGAATCCCAACTTCTTCACCGACTTCTACAAGATCCCCGTCGCCATGGCCAGCATGCTGAAGGCGCACCCGCGTTTCGAGGAGATCCGCAAACAGGCCGAGGCGAAATTCATGGAGGATCTCCTGCACTCGATCGCCCTCCCCGGCGGCGCCGGCCAGGAGTGTCCCGGTTATTTCAGTTACGCCTTGACCGGCCACCTCAAGGAATTGGCCAAGGTCTGCAAGGAACACCTCGGCTTCGACCCAACCGCCTTGGAACGCTACCAGGCGGGCATACAGTTCCTCGATCGCATCTCCCAACCGGACGGCGACATCCGCCGCATGCTTCCCATGGGCGATACCCACCCCGCCAAGGACGGCCCCAAGGTCGTCGATGTGCCCAAAGAAAAGGCCGCCTCCTGGACCACAACGGAATTCCCCGGATTCGGCGTCATTTTCAACAGCAAACCCGCCACGCCTGAGGAAACCTATCTGTCCTTCAAGAGCGGCCCCAGCCGCGGCCACTATCACGGCGACCAACTCGCCCTGCATTATGGCGCCCACTCCCACCCCCTCGCCGTGGACCACCACTGCAGTTACCACCCGCGCGCCGGCCAGGAACACATGCACAACCGCCTGGCTTTCTGGAACGACAAATTTCCCTACGCCAACATGGACGGCTACGAACGCCTGATCGCCTTCAAAACCTCACCCGCCGCCGATGTGGCCATCGGACAGGTCGAGTCCTCCCGCCTGCGCAATGTGGAGAAACTGCCGCCTGAAATCTGGCATCAGGAATATCCCCAGATTACCCTCGCCAAACCCCTCATCTACCGGCGTACCGTCGTTCTCGTCAAATCCGAACCTCAGACCTATGTGGTCCTGCGCGACCAGTTCTGGGGCGCCACTGACTTGAATGCCACGTTCTGCCTCCATGTCTTGAGCGATAAGATCGAGCAAAAGGGCCAGACGGTGAATTTCGGCAATCTGCAACTCTATTGCGCCACGCCAACCGCCACGACGTTTGAATCCCTGCCTTGGTCGCACGACAACGGAGGCCATGAAGCCACCCAGGGCGCGCGCCTGACCCAACGGGCCGACAACGGCGAATTCATCACCGTCCTCTACCCCGGCACCCTCCCCGCCATCTCCCCCCTGCCCCACGGCGTCAAGGTCGGTTCCGACGAAATCGTCTTCGGCGGCACCGAACCCGTTGACGGCGGTGACACGGTCTACGCCAACGTCAAGGTGGGCGGCAAGGATGCCGTCGCCATCATCGGCAACGATGTGGACTTGAACCGTTTCCAGGGTGACATCGGACTCTTCATTCCGGATGCAGGATACCCCTTCGGTGAAACCCCCGACTGGCTCATCCGCCAGCGCATCAAACCGCACCGGTGACGGGTTTCCTAATTTGACGCGGCGTCCGCATCCCGCTTCCATACCGCCAGGATGTCGCTCGTCATCCGTTCGGCAACAACCCGGTTCCCCGCTTATTCCAGGGTACTCCTGCGGTGCGCATCTCCGAGTTTTGGCGACATCACGTCAGCCGCCCACCGGGCTCGTCCCGGTGGAGGCAAACGTTAAACGTCCGCGGTGAACCTGCCCATCACCCCAACTTTCTTCACCCGCGGCACAAGGCCGCGGGGATCGCCAAAACTCGGAGATGCGCCCTACCCTGCCTTGACCCTGCCTTTCCTCTTGTGTATCTTCGCGACCATCAGTTTGAACCTCCATCAAGAGTACACCACCATGACGCCAAAACTTGGATTTGATCCTGCCGGCTCCCGTTACCATGTCCGCGATGTCCACGCCGTGGATGTGGCCGATGCCGACCTCTGGAACGATCAGATGGCCATCCAGATTGACCAGCGCGGACGGGTCATCGCCAACGGGTTTCTTCAACCGAACATGACCGCCTACGCGGACCCCCTCCGCGCCATGTACGTCCGCGACGAAGCCGATGGCCAGTTCTGGAGCGCCCCCTATGACCCCGTCCAGACCGAACCGGATGAGTTCGACTTTTCCATCGGCACCGCCGATCTGCGGTGGACAAACACAACCCGCGGCATCTCCACCGAAATGACCCTCGTCATCCCGCCCGATGACCTCGTCGAAGTCTGGAGCGTCACCCTGACCAACCGCTCCCGCAAAAAACGATCTCTCTCCCTCTTCTCCTACCTGCCCGTCGGACGCCGATCGCTTCTCACCCAACGCGCCGTCTTCCTCCCCGCAATGAACGGGGCCATCCATGAACACTTCGACTATTACGTCAAAGTTGAGGACTACTACCGCATCCGCCAGCGGGCGAACCTGGTGTATTGCTTCGGTGACACTACGCCTGTCGCCTGGGAACTCAGTCGTGCCGACTTCATTGGCGGTCGCGGCCTCCACGATCCCGCACAACTGCACCAGCCACGCCTGGGGTCACCCTGCGGCGAATGGCAAACAGCCAACGAGGACACCATCAACTGCTTCCAGTATCGCCTCTCGCTCGCCCCGGGCCGGAGCCAGACCTTCCGTTTCGCCTTTGGACCTGCGCACGATACCCGCGAGGCCGTCAAAGTCGCCCGGAAATACCTGCGGCCAAACGGCATGGATCGCGCCATGGCCGCCGCCCGCAACGTTCTCACCCGCCACGCCCCCACCGTCCGGATCGAAACGCCCGACACCGAGTTCAACCATTTCATCAACCACTGGCAACCCCGCCGATCCCTCATGCTCGTCCGCACCCTGCGCCACTGCATGGCGCCCCAGGGACGCAATGCCATTCAGGACTCCATGGGCGGCGTCTATGTGGATCCCGCCTCCAGCCGCCACTGGTTCACCAGCATCTGGAAGCACCAGCACCTCAACGGCTGGCTACCCCACGGCATGCCCTTTGCCGAAGGCGTAAACCAGGTTCCCATCAACAGCATCCCCCACAAGGACATCAACTCCTGGGGCCCCTCCGCCCTGCACTTCTACATGGCCGAGTCCGGCGACACCGCCATTCTCGATGTGCGCATCCCCTTCGCCGACGCCCCCAAACAGACTGCCACCCTCTATGACCATGTCGCCCTTGGCCTGGAATGGCTCTTGCGCGACCGGACCCCGCGCGGCCTTTGCCGCATCGGTCAGGGCGATTGGAATGACCCCCTCAACATGGCCGGCCTGCATGAAAAAGGCGAATCCATCTGGCTCTCCCAGGCACTGTCCATGGCCCTCGACGTCTGGGCCAATGTGGCCGACCTGCGGAGGGATGCCAAACGCGCCGCCCGCTACCGCAAGGAGGCCTCCGCCCTGCGACGCGCCATCAACCGCTACGCCTGGAACGGCCGCTGGTATACCCGTGGGTTTACCGATGCCGGCGAAGCCTTCGGCACCCCCGCCTGGAAGGAAGGCAAGATCTACCTCAACTCCCAAAGCTGGGCCATCATGTGCGGCGCCGCCGATGCCCGAAAGAGCCGGAAACTGATCCAATCGGTGAATCGCATGCTTATGGCTCCCGCCGGCCCCATGGTGCTCGGCCCCCCCTTCACCCGCATGGATGAACGCATCGGCAAACTCACCCAGAAGATTCCCGGCTGGAACGAAAACGGATCGGTCTACTGCCACGCCTCCACCTTCTTCGCCTACTCCCTCTATGTCGCGCACTATCCCGACCAGGCGTTCCAAATCCTGCGGTCACTTCTGCCGGGTGGTTTTGACAACACCATTCCGTACTGCGGACAACTCCCCCTGTATATCCCCAACTTCTACCGCGGCACCGAGGCCGGCAGGAACGCCGGCCGCAGCAGCCATGCCCCGAACACCGGCACCGCCTCATGGTACTACCGGACGGCCATCGCCATGCTCATGGGGATTCGGGCAGAACTGAACGGACTGCGGATCGACCCCCAACTCCCCTCGGCATGGCGCAAGGCCAAGGCCTGGCGACGCTGGCGCGGCGCGGAGTTCGATATCACCGTCCGCCGCCGGCCGGTCACCAGCACCACAGTCCGGCTCAACGAAAAACTCCTCAGGAACAACCTCATTCCGGTGCAACCGGAAGGCACATCTCATTCCGTACTGGTGGACATCCCCATTTCAGGGTGATGCGTGTTCGGGGAAACTCCTTCTCCTATCGCGTTACCATCGGCACGAACCGCACTGCCAGATCGTCCCTGACTCGCACCTGCCCGCCTTGCTTTCGCAGAATCACCAGATGCTGCTGCATGGGCAACCCTGTCGGCACAATCATCCGGCCGCCCTCCCTGAGTTGATCCACCAATGCCTGCGGCACGTTCTCTGGAGCACAGGTGACAATGACGGCATCAAACGGCGCATGCTCCGCCCATCCCCGGTAACCATCACCCGTCAGGACCGAAACAAGGTTGCTGAACCCTTCCGCCCTCAAAACCCCCTTCGCATGCTCCGCCAGACGGGCAACAATCTCGACCGAATAGACAACAACCCCCATCGCCGCCAGGACGGCAGATTGATACCCGGATCCCGTCCCGATCTCCAGAACCCGCTCACCTGCTTGTAGCCCCAACTTCTCGGTCATGTAGGCCACGATGAATGGCTGTGAGATCGTCTGTCCATCGCCAATGCTACACGGGTGATCACCATACGCCACGTCATGCCGGCGATGTGCCTCGGGAATGAACAGGTGACGCCGGACTGCCCCCATTGCCGCCAGGATTCGCGGATCGCCAATGCCATACCGCTTCAGGACCTCGACCATTTCGCGACGTTCCGCCGCCCAGATCGTCTCTTCCATCGCATCCCCCGTTCAACCCCCCAGGTCATCGGTCTTCTTCACATCCGCGCCGCCAAGTTTCTCCAACAACGTCTTGAATCCATGCTCTTCGCGCAACGACTTCAGATCCGCATCCCGGCTCATCCATGCCACGTCATCATAACCCAATTCGACCGCCCGTTTGAGCGCTTGCATGGCCGCCTCCCGCTGGTTGAGCAAAGCCAGACTGCAACCCAAGTTATACCAGACCAAGGCATCCTCCGGGCACAACTCGGCCAACCGCCGGTCAATGGCGAGCCCGTCCTCGTAGCGCCCCACCCGCGTGTATAAATCGCCCAGCGCCTTCAACACAGCCTCGTCACTTGGCAGTCGGGCCGCCAATGACTCGAAGAAGCCAAGTTCCACAAGGTCCTTCTGGTCAATCTCGTTGTCTTGTTCCTTCATGCCCCTAGTCTACCATTTTCTACCGCGGCAACGCCATCCCAGCCGTCGCCTTTTTTATGAAACCCGTGGTACTGAACCCCTCGACCATCGGCGTTCCCACCACCTTCCCGCCCCAACTTTCCACCACCTCACGCTCCTGCCGCACCCGTTCCGGTTCGAATGAACCACCCTTCACATGAATATCCGGCCGAATCCGTCCAATCGCATCCAGGGGGTTGTCCTCCTCAAACTCAACCACGGCGTCCACCGCACTCAATGCCCGCAATGCCGTCGCCCGGAACACCGCCGGGAACACCGGCCGCGTCGCCCCCTTGTACCGCGCCACCGACGCATCACTGTTGATCAGCACCGTCAATGAGTCGCCAAGCAGTCTCGCTTGCCGCAGGAACCGCAAATGCCCCACATGCAGAATATCGAAGCATCCATTCACGGTGACACACCGCCCTGAACCACCCTTCCCGATCCCCGACGCCCCTGCCGCGCAGGCAAACGACGGCACGGCGATCGGCGTCCGGTGTTCCCGGATGGATTGGAGTATCTCCTCCGTGAAACATCCCGGCACGCAATCCACGCCCAGCACCTCCCCGCATATCGCTTCCAAGTCCGTTCGCAACCGATCCCCGGCACGCTGTGACTTTCCGATAACCCAAACCGGGGCAGGCATCCCTCTGAAACAATCCACGGCAAGGTCACCCCACGTCACGCCGGTAACCTGCCGGAGCGAGGCGACCATCTCCACCCTCACGTCGAGCGTGTGCTGGGGCCGCCCTTCGGAGACGTGCCCCCTGACCGCATCGTCCTTCTCAAGCACCACCAGCACCGATGCACCTATCGCACACGCCCGCTCCAGAACGTGCAAATTCCCCGGCTGAAGAATATCATAGGTCCCCGTCACCACCGCCACCGGGCCCGTACCGTTCCGCTGGCGCAACCATCCCGCCAACTCCTCCGGACGAATCACTTTGTCTTCCACACTCATGATCGGCACACTATACTGCGTTGATGACAGAACCTCAAACGGCAAAGCAACCGGAATGACCATGCTCGCCCAATGGCTGATTATCGACGGAAACAATCTGCTTCACACAGCCCCGGAGTTCGCCCCGCTGGTGCGAAGCAATTTCGCCCTTGCCCGTAACACCCTGGTCCGCCGCCTGGAGGAACTCCTCGGCGTGATGGCCACCCGCATCACGGTGGTTTTCGACGGGACCATCGGCGGCCGCCAAACCGGGTTCGAATCATCAGCGGTTGAGGTGTTCTTCACGTCCGCCGATATGTCCGCCGATTCCGCCATCGAACGCCTGTCCGCCGAAGCCGCGACCCCCGCGTCCGTCCTCGTCGTCAGTTCCGACCGATTGGAGCGATACACCGTGGAAGCCTCCGGCGTCCGGTCGTTGTCCTGCCGGTCATTCGTCGAAGAGGTGGCCCGGGCACAGGGCGAACTTCACAGGCGCATCCAGCGGACGGAACGCCAACCCGGCTCACACGGCACCCTCGGCGATTTCTTCCGCTAACACTCCGGGATTACGCCTGCTTCTTCGCCGCCGCCGGCGCCACAGGCGGCGTCCGCCCAATATGCTTGAGCACCGCCTTGAGGTCTTCCCATGCATCCCGTTTGGCCGTCGGATTCCTCAGGAGATACGACGGATGCAACGTGGGCATGACGTCAATCCCTTCAAACCGGTGCCAGCGCCCCCGCACGCGCGTCACCCCCTCCTCCACCTTCAGCAACCCCCGGACCGCAGTCCCCCCCAACGCCACAATCACCCGCGGCTTGAGTAACGCAATCTGTTCCTTCAGATACGGGATGCAGGTCTCCATCTCCTCCGGTGTCGGCGGCCGGTTCGCCGGCGGACGACATTTGAGAATGTTCGCGATGAACACATCGTCCCGGCGGAGCCCCATGGCCTCAATCATCTTGGTCAACAACTGCCCGGCCGCTCCAACAAAGGCCAGCCCCTGCTCATCTTCGTCGGCCCCCGGCGCCTCGCCCACGAACATGATTTCCGGAGTCAACGTCCCCTGCCCGGGCACCGTACGGGTACGCGTCTTGTGCAACCCGCATCTCTTGCACCCCTCAATTTCCGACGCAATCGCCCCCAGACTCCGCGATGATCTGCCCGCCGATGGAACCACCTTCACCGCAATCTCCTTCTTGATGGGAATCTCCTGCGCGGGTGGCACTGGGGTTGTCTTTCGCATCACTGAATCCCCCAAATCCCTCGACGCTTCCACCTGGGCCAATCCCTCATCCTTGAGCCAGTTGAGATACTCAGCCGTCTGACCGAGGATGTCCGCCAGTTCCGCCTGCGGTTCAGTGCCCACTGCCCGCCCCGCCGTTGACACCCGTCCCGCCGTTCATCCGCGCCCGACGTAAGGCATGCAGCATGTAGAACGGCCCGAACACGATGTAACTCAACACCATGATCACCATGAACGCCGCCGCATAGACAGCAATCTTGTGCGGCACAAACAACACGCACACCATGATCACCATCGGCACAAACAACGCCGGATGTTTCGTGGGTTTCGGGTATCGCACATTGGAAACCTGAAGAATGATGAAGGAAAGAACCCCCAGCAGAAACAACATCGCCACCGGCCCCTGACTCAGCGAAAAACGCTCAAACGGCGTGCTCTGACTGACAAACACCAGCATGGCGACCCACCCTGCGCAGGCTGTGATCGGCAACCCCGTATACCCCATTTGACCCCGGTACGGATCGTTGGCCTTGAACCGTGCCAGGCGCACTACGCCCGACAACACCACCGCCGCCGTCATCGCCACCCGCCAGAATGTCCGCGACGCCGTCATCGCATCATGGCCGGCCAGCATCACCGTGTAAATCAGCA
>CAZHRU010000006.1:0-57807 GCA_964535015.1 uncultured Verrucomicrobiota bacterium
GGTCAGTTTCCCTTCCTTTCCTTCATTCACAGGCTTATCCTGTCGCGAGAGTGGTGAATCCCTCTTCCCCTTGGATGAGCGCCATAACTCGCAGATGCACCCGGCCATACCACAGGCACTACAAATCCAGCGACGAGAGTGGCGGCATTTGGTAGATTTCGCGCCATGCACAACCCGCAGTCCAACACGCCTGCCATCACCGTGCGCGATCTACTCGCACGCGGCGGCCATGTCCATATGGCCGGTATCTGCGGGGTTGGCATGGCGGGTGTGGCCGTCCTCCTCCAACGCCGCGGGTTCACCATCAGCGGTTGTGACCTCATGATCAACAAACTTGCCGGCTGGTTGCGCGAACGCCAAATCATCGTGACCGAGGGCCACTCCCCATCTCATCTGACCGGCGACGTCGCCTGGGTGGTCCGTAGCGCCGCCGTCCCGGAATCCTCGGATGAAATCGCCGCCGCCCTGGCCAGAGGCCTGCCAGTCCTCCGGCGCGGCGAACTTCTGCCCTCTCTCCTGGAGGGTACGATCTCCGTGGCCGTCGCCGGCACCCACGGCAAAACCACCACTTCCTCCTTCATCGCCCAAACCCTCTCCGCCGCCGGTCTCGACCCCTCCTTCTGCATCGGCGGCGAAGTTGCCCCGCTGGGCGGCGTCGCCCACGCCGGCCAAGGCGAAACCCTTGTCGTGGAAGCCGACGAAAGCGACGGCACCCTCGCCCTCTACCACCCCGAGGTGGCCGTGATCACCAACATCGAATTCGACCACATGGAACACTTTGCCAACGTCGAGGCGTTCGAGTCCTGTTTCCAGACCTTCATCCAAAATACGCGTCGGCTCGTCATCTATTGCGCCGACGATCCCCGCGCCGCCCGTCTCTGCGCCGCCCGCCTCTCTGGAGGGCGGAGCTCCCGCGACGCCAGCATCGGTTACGGACTCACGCCTTCCGCCTTTCTCCGGGCCGAGATCGTCAAGGAACTCGCCAGCGGGAGCGAGTGCCTCCTCTTCCGCGGCGGAGAGTGCCTTGGCACCTTCTCCGTCCCCGCTCCGGGCCGCCACAACGTCCTTAATGCCCTCGCCTGCATCGCGGTCTGCCTCGAGTTGGGACTGACCTTCGACCGGATCCGGGACGCCCTCGCCCGCGTGGCACTACCACGCCGCCGGTTCGACCGCCTCCTGAACCGTGACGACGCCATCGTGATCTCTGACTACGCGCATCATCCCTCGGAAATCACCGTCCTTATCCGGGCCGCAGAACACCTGCACCGCCCCCGTTTGCTGGGCGTCTTCCAACCCCACCGTTACACCCGCACTTTGGCCCTCGGCCCCGACTTCCCCGCGGCCTTCCATGGCCTGGCCGACCTCGTGTTGACCCCGGTCTACGCGGCCAGCGAGCCCCCGCTGCCCGGTGGAACCGTATGGGACCTCTACGCCCATTGCCGCCGCGACCCGCGCCTGACCGTCTCCGTGGCCACCTCCCTGCGGCAGGCGTGGGACTATCACCGCCAGCAGTTGCGCATGGGCGATGCCTTTCTTGTCATCGGTGCCGGGGACGTCGAACGCATCGCCCTCTGGGCACGTGATGAGTTGCTGAATACCCGGGTTGATGAACTACCCAGTCTGGTGGGCGACATTATCCGGAACGCCGACCTCGAAGCCACTGTGGTACGGGGCCGGGAACGACTGGGTTCCAAGACCACGTTCGCCGTAGGCGGCACCGCCGATGTATGGATGGAGATCGGGAACACGCGGGACCTCGCCAAGGTTATCACCTGGACCCAAGCTAAAACCATCCCCTTCCATGTTCTCGGCGGCGGGAGCAACGTGCTGATCAGTGACCTCGGCGTCCGCGGTGTTGTCGCCCGGTTGACCGGTCCCGAGTTCCTTACCCTTCAACACAGTCAGGGGGTAATCACCGCCGGAGCCTCCGTGTCCATCGCCCGCCTCCTCACCTGGACGGAGGAACAGGCATTGACCGGTCTGGAATTCCTCGAAAGTATTCCCGGCACGGTGGGCGGCGCGGCCCGGGGCAACGCTGGCGCCTGGGGTCAGTCCATCGCGGACCGTGTCGTCTGGATTCGCGGCCTGGACACCGAAGGACGCGAGGTCACCCTGTCCCGCGCCGAACTCGACTACGAATACCGTCGCTGCCCCACACTGCGCGGACTTGCCATTACCCACCTTGGATTGAACGTGCAGATGGGCGACGCACAGCAAATTCGGCGAACCCGTGCCGATTTCGCGGACCGCCGCGCCTGGATGAAGGGACTTCACTCCGCAGGATCCGTATTCAAGAATCCGCCCGGCGACTTTGCCGGACGCCTGATCGAACAGGCAGGCCTAAAGGGGTTCGCCGTCGGCGGCGCCTCCATCTGCAACCAGCACGCCAACGTGATTATTACCGACCAGACCGCCAAGGCTTCGGACGTACTCGCCGTCCTCGAAACCGCCCGTGCGGCGGTCCAGCGACAGGCCAATATCCGCCTCGAAACCGAAATCGAAATCTGGTCCTGACCGGCACTTTATCCAGAAGCCACCCAAGGGAACGTGCCTTCATGCGACACGTCCCTGATGCGAACCTTACGGCGCCGACTTTGGGATTCTCCCCGCCAGGATCTCTCCCTGCCTGGCGTAATCAATCGCTTCCGCCAGGATGCGGGCGGCCTCTTGCGGCGCGTGGAAGCCCATCGAATTCTCGGCCGCAATGAAGTCAATGCGCCACTGGGCCTTCCGTTGTAACTCCAGCACCGGTTTCAACTGCTCCTCGTTGGCGCCCGCCGCCTTGGCCGCCTGAATGGCATCCAACGCGGCCATCAACGCCGCGGCCGCCCTCTGCATGAGTTTGTAATTCCGATCCTGAATGGTCTCCACCCGGACCTTGATCTCATCCTCGGAAAACTTATGGCACGCCTGACACGCCCGATTGACGTTCAACAGGGGACTGCGGACCCAGTGGTCGGAAACCTTGGTTGCCCCATCCCGCATGTACGGCATATGGCAGTCAGCGCAGGATACCCCGCTACGGGCATGCACCCCCTGGCTCCACATTTCAAATTCCGGATGCTGCGCCTTGAGAATCTCCGCCCCCGTCTCCCCATGCTTGTAATCGTAGAACCGATGTCCATCCGGGAACTTACTGCCATCCCAGTAGGACTCGATGTCATCCATTTTCAACCCTTTGCCCCACGGAAAAGTCAGCGGTTGCTTGGTCGAGCAGTAGTACTCCACATGGCATTGGCCGCACACGAACGAGCGCATTTCGCCGCGGGTGGCATCCCGGTTGGGATCGTAGGGCTCCTTGCGCGCCCCGCCCCGCCACTGCGTCACTGACCCGAAGGGCACTTCCGCCGCGGAGGCCGCCAGATCTTGCATGCCTTTGATGAACCCGGGCCGGGTGACCCGTAACTGCATTGTCTTCGGATCATGGCAGTCCACGCAGGAAACCGGATGCGCATTCCCCAGATCGTGCAGTTTCTTGTTTGTCTCTTCGTACGTCATCGTGTGCGTTATCTCCATACCCTTCCTGGCATCCCCGCCACCCAACGACCGGTAAAGCGGCATGACCGAGGCGTGACAATGCAGGCAGGAGCCGGACTGGGGTTTCGTCAGTCGTTTGGTCGCCTCCTGGTCCTGAAGCATGTAGGCATGCCCGCGGCGATCCCGGTAGTCGATCGAAAACGCATATCCGAGGAACATCCGTTTCAGCCACGGATCGCGGTCTATCTTTTCCGCGGGCATCGCCTCACTCCCGCCATGCCCTCCAAAACGGGTGCTGGTCGTCTGTGCCGTCCGTTTGTAGGAATCGAACTCCTTGGGCCAGTTGACGCCCCACTTGGCCGGATCCGTGTCATCCTCCGTCACGTCCACCAGGCGCACATAAGGGTTCTTTGCCTCCAACTTCCGCATGCTGATGTTGTGCAACATCCAAACCACGGAAATGGTGATGCCAGCAATCATGATAAACGCCAAAACATAAATCCAGATACCGCCAGCTTTCGATGTCTTTGTCGTTAAACTCATCCTCTGTTCCTTTCTCTACTCACTCCAACCCGTGGCCCACACCGACGTGGCAACGGACACAATCCGGTATGTCATCCTTCCGTCCAGCATGGCCGACGATGCTAGTCACCACCTCGGCATGACATCGCAGGCAGTTGTGCTCCACAATGTCAGCGTTCTTTGGCCGAATCCGGATGGGTTCCATGAAATTCTGTAGCGTAAACGCCCGTGAATGATGAAATCCGTTCTCGGCCTTGGTCCTGTATTTGCCAATGAGGTCATGCGGCGTGTGACAGTCGTTGCAGACGGCTGCCGCATGATGCGTCCCTTTGGCCCATCCATCGTAATAAGATTGCATGACATGACAATTGGCGCAAACGGCCGGATTGTTGGAGACATAGGAGAGGCCATTGGCATAGAGAAACGTATAGACACCCACCCCGGCACACAGACCTAACCCCACCGTCAGCACCCACATGAGACGTGCGGAGATATGCAGTCGCCGTAACAAATCATCAAAACAGAACATCCATTTCTCCTTCGTCCGCCCCGACACTCACCTTGTCACTGTCGCCATCTCAGAGAAACCTTATGTTATCCGACCTGGTTTTCCGCGCAACCGGTTTTTTACCGCCATGGGTTGGGCGGGCGCATCCTCGAGTTTTGGCTCAGAACCCGACCGCACGCCGTGCGGTCCTACATCCTGCGGAATTTTGCAGAGCGTCACGGTATGACGCCAAGCACAGTGGGCGCCACGCCTCGGAGATGCGCCCTGGATTCTTCGCGCAGAGAAGTTGCTGTTTCTCCTGCCAGGAAATGCTATCTTTCCCTCAGAAACAATTGAAGGAGACGCCCCATGAACATCACCGACTTGACCCACGATGAACAGTTGGCCCTTGTGGCTCTGACGGAACTGGCGGTCATTTCCGACCGCAACATTACCGCAAACGAAGTGGACAAGGTGGACGAAATTGTCGAGGCCCTTGGTGAGGACGTCTTTCAGAAACTGGCCGACGAAGCCGAGGCCCGATTTGCGGAGCGCAAGGATCTGCGAGTCTATCTGACCGGCATCACCCGGCAGGATGCCCGCGATCTCATCTATGGCACCGTCCTCTCCGAGTCACTGGCCGACACTATTCCCCACGAGCAGACCCAGTTCCTGGACTGGCTGGCCGCCGAATGGAAGATCACGCTTGAAGTAGCCTCTGATACAATGGACAGATAAGCCGTGAAGCGCCATCCCATCCCTTTCAACAAGTTCGTCTTGCCGGTCCTGGCCGGTTTCCACGATCGCTGGATGCTCCTCACCGCCGGGGAAAACTCCCCCGGAAAATTCAACCCCATGACCGTTTCCTGGGGCGGCATGGGCGAGATATGGAACCGGCCCCTGGCCATGGTTCTGGTGCGACCCAGCCGCTACACCTTCGAACTCATCGAGCGGAACCCCGACTTTACCCTTTGCATGTTTCCCGGGGAGTACAAGGACCAGTTGACCTTGTGCGGTACGCGATCCGGCCGCGCCATCGACAAGGTCAAAGCCACAGGATTCACCCCTATCGCCTCCCACCTGGTCGCCGCACCGGCTTACGAAGAAGCCGAGTTGATCCTTGAGTGCCGCAAGATGTACTACGACGACATCGAGCCGGGGCATTTCCTTGCCCCTCACATTGAAGGCAACTACAACGGCCGCGATTACCACCGTCTGTACTTCGGCGAAATCCTCGCCATTCACGGCACTCCCTCCTATCTGGCGCCGTCACCCTAGTTGTCCGTTCCCTCCGCCTATGAAGATAGCCGGCTACCCTGTCCAACCCGTCCTGGCAACTCCCGTCGTTCTGGGGTTGGTAGTTGTGTTGCTTTTGGCCGTGTGGCCCTTGATCGCCCCCTGGCCGGAGTCCGCCTGGTTCTCCCACCTTCCCCTCTTCTTTCTGTTGGCCGCCGCCGTTGCCGGCGCCTGCTTCACCCAGACAAGGATCCTCTTCCTGGCTGTACCGGCCGCCGCTACCCTGTTCTGTGTTGACCACGCCACCTTCGCGGAACATGACTCCGCGTACGGGGCCGCCACGTTGCTTCTGGGAACCCTCCTGCTCCCGCCGCTGGCCGCTGTGCTTCACCGGATGCAGGAACGGGGTCTCCTCACCCCTTACGGGGCCATCCGCGCCATGACAGTCCTCGTGCTAACGGGGTTTGTAATCGCACTCCCCTTGAGTTCCGGCTTCCAGCAATCCCTGATGTCCTCATCTCCGCCCTTGCTTTGGACATCCTCCGGTTGGTTGCGCATTCCCGGGGCAGGTTTGCTGTCGCTTCTGGGATCACTACCTTTCCTCCTGTTCAGACCGCGCGGCGAGAGTCCCCGGTTGGGGGCCCTGACGGGAATGGCTTTGGTCTTCCTGTTCCTGTCGTTGAATTTCGCTTCCTCGTGGCACCCCCCGGCTCACCAACGCGCCACCCTGGTTCTTTTCGGTACGCTCGGGGGATTCACACTCCTGTTTGCCGTCATGGAAACCGCCTGGCGTCACATGAATATCGATGAACTCACGGAACTTCCCGGCCGGCGCCCGCTGAAACACCACCTGCGTTGCCTTGGCGATGCCTATGTTCTGGCGGTGGTGGATATTGACCATTTCAAACGCATCAACGACACGTACGGCCATCTTTCAGGCGACCAGATTCTGCGCTATGTGGCCGCCGAACTTCGCCAGAACCTGCGGGGCACCGCTTATCGTTACGGCGGCGAGGAATTCGTCATCGTGTATGAACGCCTGGCCTACAAGGACTCGCTCAACAATCTGGATGACTTGCGCGACGCCGTCAGCCGCAAGGAGTTCGTCCTGCGCAGCAAAACCCGCCCCCCCCAGAAACCGCGCACACCCCAACAACCCCCGGCGGAAGCCACCGTCATTCATCTCACGGTCAGCATCGGGGCCGCCGCGCCGTCAGTCAACTACAAGACCCCCCAGGAAGTACTGGACGCTGCCGACCAGGCGCTTTACCGGGCCAAGGAAAATGGCCGGAACCGCCTCTGTCACATCACCTGACCGACTACATCATGACTGGCGGCTGGCCCGTGGAGGAAAGCACACTGCTCCACAGCAGACTTTCCTGGTCAATCTTACGCCGGTAGGCCGTCGCCATCAGCATGGGCACATGGATGAACGTGTTCCAGTAGCCGATCAGTACATCCGTACGTCCCGTAAGAGCCGCATGCACGGCATGGCGCGCATACTGGTCACACAACCATGCATCCTCCGAATTGGCCGGAGCACTGCGGATGAAGTAACTCGGGTCCATATACTTGAGATTGATGGCGACTCCCTTTTCCTTGAAGTAGGCGGCAATCTTTTCCTTCAGGATCAACCCCACATCCTCATGCACTACATTGCCCGACGCATCCTTACGCTCTCCCAGGCCCGCCACCAAATCCTGTCCCGCGCCTTCCGCCACCGCGATCAGGGCATGGCGCTTACGATGGATACGGCTTTCCAGCGCCGCCAGAAACCCGTTCGGCCCGTCCAGCCTGAACGGCACCTCGGGGACCAACGCGAAGTTCACTTCCTGACTGGCCAGCGTGGCCACCGCCGCAATAAACCCGGAATCGCGCCCCATCAGCCGGACCAGGGCAATGCCGTTATGGTAACTGCGCGCCTCATGGTGCGCGCTGGACAGCACGTCCCGCGCCCGGTCCACCGCCGTCGTGAACCCGAAGGTGCGCCGCGTGTAGAGAATATCGTTGTCGATCGTCTTGGGAATCCCAACCACCGCCAGAGGCAACTTGCGCTTCAGGGCCTCGACGGCAATCGCGTGGGCACCCTTCTGCGTCCCGTCACCCCCGATGGTCAGCAGGATGTTCACCCCCATACGTTCCAGCGTATCCAGCATCACAGGCACCGGCTGTGACCCGCGCGAGGATCCGAGGATGGTGCCGCCATCCCGGTGAATGTCATCCACCATGTCGTCATCGAGCCGCACAGGCTCGAAGCCGTTGGCAGGGTTCAATCCCGCATAGCCGTAACGGATCCCCAGCACTTCACGAACTCCGTAGAGCCAAAGTTGGCGGTAGGCGGACCGGATCACGCTGTTCAACCCGGGGCAAAGCCCGCCGCACGTCACGATGGCCGCACGGGTATACGAGGGCTGGAAGAACAGTTTCCCGCGGGGCCCCGCCTTCTCAAACCGGAAGTCCTCTCCCACCGGCCCGCCCTCCTCGACGTTGTACCGCACGCGCACCGCGTCGGAAACATAGTCACCCAAGGCATCGCCCGCTTGGGTACTCAAGTTCAAGGGTGACGGAATCGCCGCCTCACCCAATCTGGAAATCACGACATCCGGACTGCTCATCCCATTTCCTCCATTCGCCATGCACAAGCGACTGTACACCCCGCCTTCCTGTGGGTCAACTGGCCCATTGCCACAAAAGGTATCCTGACGCTTGACAACCCCCGGATACAGGCATAAAAACGGGATTGCAGGGCAGGGTTATGGTTCCGGTGTATCCGCAAAGGGGAAGGTGTAACCATGGACGATCCAGATGTTATCGACGAAACCGCCATTCAGCGTCTGCATCGAATCGGCGGCAATGAATTGGTGGGGGAGTTGATAGCCATCTTTCTCCGCAACGCTCCCGAGCGGATTGCTTCCGCGCTCGCCGGCGCCAGCACCGGCAACATGAGCCAGGTTCTCTTGGCGGTCCATTCGCTCAAATCCAGTTGTGCCAACATCGGTGCCCAACACATGCGGAAACTCGCCATTGAAATCGAGACCATCGCTCTGGACGGAGATGCCGCTGCCCTGCCCGGCCGCCTCCGCAACCTCGAGGAGGCCTTTCTAAAACTCCGACCCCTCCTCGAACATCGCTGCGACCACCCCCCCCAACGCTCCCGCATTGTTGTCGTCGAGGACAACGCCGACAACCGCCTGCTGGTCCGCTGCATTTTGGAACCCGCCTACGACGTCGCGGCCTACGAAACCGGCGCCGAAGCCCTGGCCGACCTGCACAAACAATGCCCATCCCTGCTCCTCCTGGACATCTCCCTGCCCGGCCTTGACGGGTATGCCGTCCTCAAGGCCATCCGGGCCGACCCCACGTTCTCAAAACTGCCCGTGGTCGCACTGACCGCCCATGCCATGGCTGGCGACCGCGACCGGATTCTCACCGCCGGTTTTGACGACTATGTGGCCAAACCCGTTGAAGACGAAACAACTCTCCTGAACTGTATTACCCGTCTGCTCAAACGATAACACGAAGAATGCTTCCTCCGAAAAAGAGATCCCCGCCATGTCATGGCAAGCAAGACTGTCTTTCCGGCGAAAACTGGCACTGATCATCATCGGGATCAGTTCCATCAGCGCCCTGTCGTCCTGCACCCTCCTCGGGGTCTACAGCTGGGTAACCTACCGGGACGTCATGCCCGGTGAATTTCAAAGCGAACTCATCCTCTATGCTGGCGTTACCGGCATGATCCTGCTGGCATCGGGCATTGTAACCGTCATCCTTTCCGTCCTGTTCCAAAAGTGGATATCGGCCCCCATCCTTGGCCTCGCCAAGGTGGTTCGCCGGGTGTCGGACCACAGGGATTACTCCATCCGCGCCACCCGGATCAGCCGGGACGAAATCGGTGAGTTGACGGATGGAATCAACCACATGTTGCATGGAATCCAGACTCGCAACGAAGCCTTGCGACAGAGCAATGACTCCCTGCACGCCGAAATCGCCGAACGCCGGAAAGTCGAAAACGACCTGCGCCTGCTGACCGAGACCCTGGAACAACGCGTTGCCGAGCGGACCGCCGCCGCCGAGGCTGCCAACCAGGCTAAGAGCGAATTCCTCGCCAATGTCAGCCACGAATTGCGCACCCCCCTCAATTCAGTCATTGGTTTTACAAACCTGGTCCTGAAGAACAAGGCGGGCAACCTCCGGGCCGAGGATATCGCCTACCTGGAACGTATTCTGGCCAACGGACGCCACTTGCTCAGGTTGATCAATGAGGTGCTCGACCTCTCCAAGATCGAGTCTCGGAAGATCGATCTTGATCTGGCTGACGTTGACCTGAAGGCCTTGGTTCAGGAGATCCTCACTAACTACGAAAGCCAACTCGGACAACGCCAGATAGAGTTACTGCTCGACGCCCCGGAACAGGTGGGCCCCCTGCGATCCGACCCTGGAAAACTCCGCCAGATCCTCCTCAATCTTATCGGCAACGGCATAAAATTCACTGAACACGGCTATGTCTTGGTCAGCATTGTCACTGAACCCGCCACCCATTACCCGATACGCATTGATGTCAACGATACCGGCATCGGCATCGCCACGGACAGGCAATCGGTCATCTTCGAGGCATTCCGCCATGCAGACAACAACACCGCACGCCGGTACGGCGGAACCGGCCTCGGTTTGACAATTTCCATGGCACTTTGCCGCCTCTTGGGTTACCGACTGGATGTCTGCAGTGAAGAGGGAAGGGGATCAACCTTCTCCATCTGGTTCTCACCAAAAGACCACCCTGTTCCGGAAACGCGCCCTGCCAAACTGCCAAGTCCCTCTCTCGGCGCCTCGCCTCCCGCCCCCGATACCCCGCTCTGGCCTGATCCGTTGCAGGACCGGGTTATCCTGGTAATCAGCGATGACGAAGGGCCTCTTCTACTGTTGACGCGTATACTGGAGGATGCGGGATGCGTCGTATTACCGGCTACTTCCATCCAGGAAGGCTTTCGCCTTGCCCGCAAGGCCAGACCCGACGCTATCGTCCTCAACTTTCTACTGCCGGATGCCGATGGTGCCGAGGTCCTGGAAAAGATCAAGGCCGACCCTTCCCTGAAGGGTTGTCCTGTCGTGACGTTGCTGAACGGACCTCTTGCCCTGGCCGAAACAACTATCCCCTCCATCCCGACCGAGGTACTCCTCCAGAAGACTGGGAATCTGGCCATCGATCTCCGCCAGACGCTGAGCACTATCATTCATTGATATTCCGCTTTCCTGAATGTAGAGTGCTGCCTTTGGCGTCCATGACGCCCTGAACATCCGCATTTCTGACCCAATGATGAGAACGAGGACTGTAGAACAAGCCGAACCCGGCCCGGCAAAATCCGGCAGAATAACCTCACCTTTGTGGCTGGCCGGTTCAGCCATTTTCCTGATCGCGTTGGCCATCCGGGTGGTGTTCATCTTCCAGAGCGAAACCCTTGTCGATTTCCGGACCCCTACGCCAGGCTTGGACATCGGCCTCCATTGGGAAGCGGCAAGACAGATCCGAGCCGACGCGCCGTTCCCCTGCTTTGAACTCATGATGCCTTCCGCCCCGCTTCACCCCTACTTCGTAGCCGCCTGCCAGGTGCTCTTGGGCGAAAACATGGTCTATCACCGCCTGTTCAGGGCCTTGTTGGGCGCCCTTGCCATCCTAATCCTGTTCATTATCGCTTGGCGCATAACAGACAGTCTGGCGGCGGCGTCCATCATGGCCCTGCTCCTGGCCGGACTGCCCAGTTCAATTTACTTTGACAGCATGATCCTCAAAACCAACGTCGAGATTCTTATGCTGTCTCTTGCGCTTTTCCTGCTGGTCAGGCCAGGTGAGGTACGGGGTGCCTGGCGATGGATTGCTCTTGGATTGCTCCTGGGCGGCCTGCTGACCGCACTTCGGTTCGGACAAGGCGGCACTATCCTCTACGGGGTATTCATCCTTATCTACCTGCTCCGCACTCCCACCCTGCATGGCAAGGCCGCCCGCCTAGCCGTCATCCTCCCCTTGGCAACCCTGTTTCTTGGCAGCCAACTCCTGTTCAAATACCGCGAGCCCCTTCTGGGCATCCCGTCCGATCGCTTTCTGCCGGTGGGTGGTGTCCATATGCGGATCGGGTTCCAATCCGGCGCCATCGGGACCTATCACGTTCTAAAACGCTTCCCCGCCCTTCCCCTTGGCCACACGTTCTTCGCCCGCATGGCCGCCGATGCCCGCGACGGCTATCCCCACACCGCCGCCGAGGCGGACCGTTCCTACATCAAGGAAGCCACGGATTTTATCAGGCAGAACCCACGGGAAACCCTTTCCATCCTCGGCAGGAAGTTCGAGCAGTTCTTCAATACCTTCGAGTCGGCCGCCAACCACTATCTGCCGCACGTCATCAGCCGCGTACCCATCGCGCAAATTCCATCTCCCGGTTGGGGTGGGTTCGTTGTACTCGCCTTCTGGGGGCTGGTGGCCCTTTGTTGGCGACGCCAGTGGCTCCTCCTGTCCCTCTTGGGCGGCCTGATGACATCCGTCCTGTTCATGAACCTGCTGTCCTTTGTCACCTTCCGCTACCGCTATCCCGCCATCGTGCCGCTGGCCCTGCTGGCCGCCTTCGGTCTGGCTTTCCTTGGCCAACAATTTCTTAATATCCTTTCCCTCAAGCAGGGATGGCCCGTCGCACTCCGCCAGGCGCTTCTCATCACCACCGTTACGCTGGCCGTCGGTTGGTACGCCTATCGGCCCGTCCTGACGATCGCCCAACGATCCATGACCGAAACTGCCGAACGTAACCTTCTGTTAAGCAAAACCGGGGAAAGGGCGGCCGCTGACATCGCTAAACTGGATGGGCTGGACGTGTTGACGCCCGAGCAGGAAGATCGGCGGGGAATGATCCTGCACGCCCTCGGCCGATACACGGATTCCTTCCGGCAACTTGAAACGCTGGCCTGTTACAAACCTGATCAACTCGGCGCCACGCGCCAGTATTTGATCTTCCTGATGTGGGCCGGAAAGTACAATGATCTTGTGCGGCACCTTGATGGACTGGCCGAGACGAATCCAAAGGTCTATTGGCAGATACTGCGGTCCTTCGACTCCCTTTCGCCCGCCTGGCGCGGTTACGACAGCAACCTGAAACTGATCATTCAGGCCATCATGCGCGACATCGTCCGCCCCCGCCTCGAGAAACCGGACCCTCCCGCACCCGCCGCCCGTCCGTAGTACTTATTCCTTGTTGTCCCGCGTGGGCTGGACCTGCCTCGCATTGCCCTGCCTTGGCGCCATACGTTTCGGCCCGTTGGCCTGACCCATCACCTCAAAGAGCGTCATGGTCTTGCGGTCGTAATAGTACATCTTTTCCGGCTTCAGTGAGAACTTGGCCGACAGGAGACCTAATTGACGTTTCAATGCCGAGTCCTGCTCCATCATAATTTCCTGAAGAACGTTGATCTGCTCAACCACGGTCGCAGCATCACGCTTCATGCGGAGCAACTTCTCCTCCTGGGCCTTATCGGTAAGTTTCCGCTGGAAGACAGCGTTCGTCGAAACATCCGCAGTCCCGTTGGTGGCGGCCCGGGTTTCTACAATCGTCATGGTGTCGGCCTGATAAGTCCACTTCATCTCCGGCGCGATGCCGAATTCCTGGTTAAGCGCCTCCCGAACCGACCGCTGCAAGCCAATTCTGGACTGTACCAGCCGCCGCAACACACCTACATTCTCCTCCAGGGCTTTGCGCCCGGAGAGCATTCCCAGCAGTTCCTGCTCGGTCTTCTTGTCCGGCACGTTCAGCACGTACTTCTGCTGTGGCCGCTGTGCATTGTTTGCTTTCGGCGGCGCTTCAGGTTCGCGACTGAACCATCCGGCGGTGGCAACCGCACCAGCGGCCAGATATACACAAACCCCCGCACACATCACTTGCTTGATAACCTTCATGCTTACCTCTTATCCTTATGTTGGAAGTTCACACAGGCCTGACTGTGTCACGCCACATCAGCCCGTTGGATTGTCCTGCCACCAAAAAAAGAAAGGCCCACCTTTCGGAGGGCCTTTCACTATCGCAACCTTCATCATTACGGAGCGTTCGGATCGCTCGACAACCAAGGATCAATGTCAATCGATCCGGCAAACTGCCACCACTGCGGGCTAGTGGTGCCCCACCAGTTATTCTCCGCCTTCACGTCCCCTTCACCCCAGTTGGCCAGATCGTAACTGCCATTCCCATAGATGGAGTTATCGCCGCCAATGAAACCTTCAATTCCCAGGATGAGCATAGTGGAACCAACCCAAGTCTCGGCGTCCAGCGACACACCTTCGTCGCCATTGCCAGTGATCACGCTGTCCTGCATCAGGAGGCCGGCGACCCCTTCATCGGCATACAGATCGATGTTAAGACCGTCGTTTCCGTTCCCGTTGGCAGTAACACCACTAATCATCAGGCCGGCATTCTGCCCGGACCCATAGGCAAGGGCACCTGCGCCATAGATGCCATCCCCGTCGTTGTTGCTGGCCGTCACATCCGTCAAGGTCACCGACGCCGAACCGTCATTATCGGCCCATGCGGCATAGCCCCAATCGAAGCAGATGCCGTCCCCATCCCAGTTCCAAGAGGCGCTGGTGTCGGTGATATTAACGGTGGCGTAACCATTCTCAACATACGCACCCGTATTCTCGAAGTAGATGCCATCATACGAGTTGTTGTCTGCATCAATGTTCGACATGTAGAGACCAGCGTAGCCGTAGGAGGAACCATACCCGTCGGAAACGATGGCCCCATACCCGTCCACATAGATTCCGTCACCATCATTGCCCCATACCGACACGTCGTCCAGAGTCGCCGTCGCGTATCCGCCATCGGTGCGGGCGATCGCTGCCGGCATCCAGGAGTAGGAAGAGTAACTCTGGTCGATGTAAGGACCGTAGCCAGTATCCCAGTGGTAGTTGCGGTTGTATTTGTCATTCCAGCCACTCACAAACGCAACACCTGAATTGCCGTTCATGTCGGCATACACACCGTTCATCGAGAACCACGCATCGCCATCGGAGGCAATCGCGCCGTAACCACCGATAAGGATACCGTGGCCATCGGTGTACCACCCATTCGCACTCGCACTGACGTTGTCAAAACTGGCATAGGCACCGCCATTGTCGGCACGCGCCACCGCGGTCGGCGCCATCCAATCGTAGTCGTAGTAGTTATCGGTAAGCGTTTGATATCCACTGCCGGTGACATACGAATACGTGCCGCCATAGGAGTAGCCATAAGCGCCGGCGAAATAGATGCCGCTCCGCTCATTCCAGTCGGCCGACACATCGGTCATCATAAAAGTCGCGTAACCGTTCACAGCGTGGGCCCCGTATCCGCCGATGTAGATTCCGTACCCGGTATTGTATCCACCAAAAGACTTTTCTACGTACCCGTACCAGCCATTGTCCTCCGCATAGACGTTATTAAAACTGGCATTGGCGCTGCCGTCGTAAGCAACGGCAACCCCGTTGCCATAGGCCGCCGCCGAGTCCTGCCACTCGTCGCTGTTTTCGTAGTACCAGCCGGAGAAGTTGTTGTACTGGTAGACATGGGAGTACGAACTGTAGTCGTTGTAGTCCTGGGCAAAGTGAATGCCATCAGCGCCGTTATCATAGGCGTCGACATCATTCATGCTGAAGGTGGCATTGCCATCGCGAGCCAGAGCACCGTACCCGCCAACGAAGATGCCGTACCCGCCATTGTAACCCGAGTAGACTCCGTCAAACGAAGCGTAGGCATTGCCGTACTCCGCCATCGCCACGGCATTACCCCAACTGCTGTAACCGGACGAATTCGCATAGCTACTAAAGTAACTGTAAGTGGCTCCACCCCCACTTGATGAGGAGCTAGACTCACTGGTGTACGCCCAGAAACCTGAACGACTCATCCCGAAGCGGATACCGTCATTGTCGTTGTCCCAGACGCCCACATCGCCCATGCTGAAGCTGGCATTGCCGTACCTGGCGATGGCGCCATACCCGCCAATATAGATGCCGTGCCCGTTGTTCCAATCGGCGTTAATGCCGTACAGGTTGGCAGTGGCCATCCCGTAGGTCGCCGAGGCCAAGGCATTCCCGATGTCAACGTTCCAATTGCTGTCGTTGTAGTAGGACGCAGAATGACTGTAGCCGGGGCCGTAATCCCAACTGCTGTTGTTCTCGTAACTGTTGCCACCGGACCAAGTAGCATCAAAACAGATGCCGTCACCATCATTGTCGCTGGCTGAGATCCCGTACATGCTGAAGTAGGCATTGCCGTGACGGGCGATGGCACCGTAACCGCCCACATAGATGCCTTCGTCATCGTAGTTCCAGTCGGCCGAAACATAAGTCATGGACGCATAGGCGTTGCCGTACTCGGCGGACGCCAAAGCCGCCGGACTGCCGTATTCAGACCAGTCGCTGTAGTATCCTGATGAAGAGGCCGAATACGTAGGTGTATAGTTGCTACGGGTATAGCGGCTATACGAAGACCAGTAGGTGTACAAACCGTCCACCTGGAAACCACCTTCATCGTTGCCATCAACCCTCATGTACTCTGCCATAAAGGTGGCGTTTCCGTCGCCGTAACCGTAATCGGACCTGCCGATGGCGCGCGCCCCGTACCCGGCAATCTGTATGCCGTCATCCCAGTTATAACTCGCGCTCACCCCATACAGGGACGCATAGGCGTTACCATAATAGGCAAACGCCATGCCCTGCCCATATTCCGCATCCCTGTAATTACCATAGTAACCATTCACATCAGAACCGTAGTAGCCCGGATAGGGATTGAGATTCAGATCATTATGATGACTGTAGGATCCATCCATCTCCATCATGGACCGCGCAGGCGCAAAATGTATACCGTCGTTATAGTTACCGTCAGCGGAGACCTCCGATAGCATCATCGAGGCGTTGCCATAGCGCGCCAATGCCCCGTACCCGCCAATATAGATTCCATAGCCGGAACTACCATAGTAACCGAAGGACTTCGCCCCTGCGGGACCATAGTAACCCCAACCATTCCCGTCAGCCGAAATGTCGGAGAGAATGGCCGTGGCGTTACCATGGATGGCCATGGCGATCGCATTCCCGCCCGCATAGCCTCCTGCATAACTCGTGTAACTGGAGTAATTATACGAATTGCCGTAGTAGGCGGTCTCAGTATCGTACGACGAGCGGTTGATATCGACGGTCCCATAGGCACCATTCGGCGCAAACGCGATTCCGCTCTGCCCATTATAGTTGGCATCAACGTCATTTAACGAGGCGTAGGCGCTTCCGGCGATCGCCATGGCCCCGTATCCACCGACAAACAATCCGTACCCGCCATTCCAGGAAACACTTACGTTATCGAACATGGCCGTCGCATTGTCGTCATCCGCCACCGCAATGCCACCACCGCGCACAGCGAACATATCAAACGCAACACCGTAGTTGGCGCCATAACTGGATGATCCATAGCCATACGAGTAGCCGTAACTGTCGGAATGCCCCATGGCGTACTCACTGTACAACTGGGCGAAACGAATTCCATCGTCGCCATTCATGTCAGCCGTTACATCTTGAGCATGGAAAGCGGCTGTCCCATTGACCGACTTCGCGCCGTATCCGCCGAAGAAGATACCATAGGCCCCGTTGAATGAGGCATCAACCCCCTGCATCGTAACGAGAGCATTACCATTGACCGCATAGGCACCGGCCCCAAACCCTTGACCGGAATAGTTGGCATAGTGACCATAGCCGTAACTGGCCGTATCACCGTTGTTGCTGCGAACCCACGAGTGATTATACGAATCGCGAGTATCCCAGTCCTGTTTGGCAATATACAATCCACTGGCGGAGTTGTCGTTGACGTTCACCCCGTAGAGCGAGAAGGTTGCGTTGCCGTAATGACTGAGTGCTCCGTACCCACCGATGTAAATTCCGTACCCGTTATTCTTCGACTTCCGCTGGTCATCCCCGTACCCGTTCCCTGTGGCCGTTACATAGTCCATATAGACCGAAGCGTTGCCATAACGCGACCGCGCCAAACTGTTCGCGCTTTCGGTACTCCAGGAGGAGTCCACGTCCCGTGTGGCAGAATAGGAACCCCAAGGATAAGAGGCGGCATAGGTACTATAGTAACTGTAGTAACCCGAGGCGTAGTCCTGCGCCACATAGATGCCGCTGGCACCGTTGTTGTTCGCCGAAACCGAGTACATATAAACCGTGGCATCGCCATAGTCAGCATAGGCGCCGTCACCCCCAAAGAAGATGCCGTTCTCGTTATTGCCCGAGGCATCCACATTTGCAAAATAGATCATTGCATTGCCATTGTTGGCCAAAACCGCCGGATGGCCGTACTGGCTGTAGGAACCGTACGAGAGGCTGTCAGACCCGTTGTAGCCGCCACCGTAACTGCTATAGGAATAGGAAGAGTGATCTTGAGCGAAATTGATGCCGTTACCACCGTTGTTATTGGCAGTAACATTAAACATTCCGAGAAATGCATCGCCATATCTGGAGTGGGCCGCATAGCCGCCATAGAGACCCGCCATAATACCACTGGAATAGTTCCCCGAGACGTTGATGTCCGCCAGAATTGTTTCAGCACCATAGTCGCCGCTGACATTCCAGAGGCTGATGCCGGAGTAGTTGCCACTGGCATTCACATTCTCAAGCAACACCGAAGCGTAACCGTTGGCCTCAACCGTCAGACTGATTCCGTCCCAATAGTTGTCATTGGCCGTGTGCCGCGTAATCTGCACATTGGCATCGCCAAAGTCTGAGGCATAGACATTCATGCCGTCCGAGCCGTTGTCCGAGGTCACATTGTCGTCCGCCATCAGATTGAGGGTCCCGTACCCGCCACTACCCCAAGCGCTGACCCTAATACCGTCATCGTCTGCTTCCGTCACCGTATTGCCGTAGAGGGCGAGATCCACATTGTCTACATCGTAGAACGAGAGATCCATACCCGACCCGCGGACATCCAGAATCCGGTTGTTCCAAATGCTGCCCTCAAATGAATTCATGTATGCATTCCGGATCTCAATACCGTTCCCGGTGCTGCCGCTTCCATGAATATAATTGCAGTGGATTTCAACATCCGTGACGTTGACACCATAGATTCCGGACTGCGAAACAGGCTTGCCGGACTCTGTCCCAACCCACTCAGGTTGCGTAATCTCAAACCCGGCGACGGTCGTGTGACTGGCCAGGGTAATGGCCGGTCCATTGCCTCCGCCATTCACCACCGGATATATTCCACCAAGGAAACGATCGCCCCGCCCGTAGATCGGGCAGCCACTACCCCACAGGATGATGCCTTCCGTCAAAACCACATTCTCATAGTACTGCTGGGCGGCGTCGCGCACATAAACCATGCTCCGGGGATTAGCCACGCCTTCGCCAATACTGCTGTACGGATGCTCCCAGGAACCGTTCTCCACTCCACTGCGATTGTCGTCATCAACAAAGGTGACGTCATCCACGATCACATCGGTGTGCTTGTCACGATTGCGACGACTGATCAGCTTCTTGCTCTTGAGGACGCGATCCTGAATTAGTTCCTCCGGCTGTGTGGCCTCCGTCCGGACATGCAGGTCGCGGATCACCATTTCGGTCAGACGAGAGGACAGCGGCGCCGTCGTCTTGCCCAACTTGAAACCATCGAGTGCGCCCGCGAACGGCGACTTGCCGTGACCCAGAGCGGCCAAGTCGAACGGCAATACCGCCCGGGCACCCACCGAGTACGTGGACCCGAAAAGTTCGTCGTCGTCATTATACGTGGCGTCGAGATACACGGAAGGCATCGGACGGATTTCCAGACGGGCCTTGAGTCCATCCTTGCGTCCACTCAGGTCAGAGTCGAAATTGTAGTAACCCACGAAGGCCTTCACATCCATGTGATCCTGCACCACCGGGATCGGCAACAGGGCGCCCACTTCGCAGTCAAACCCTTCCAACGCCTGCTCGTACATCTTGTAGTGCTGCTGGACCTGTAAGTCATAGGTGGAGTCGGTAACGTAGGAGGTCTGGACAATCTGGTTTCCATCACCGGTCGGCGCACCACTGTGCGCATGACTTTCGGTGACCGTCGACGAACTGACCACATAACGATCCGCAACCTTGGTGTCATCTTCGGGCAGATAGTAGTTGGCGCGGGCATCCACCCACTTGCTCAGAAACTCGAGCCCAAAGCCAACCTGACTGAAATTGTTGTCGAGCGCCGTTTCGCGGTAGTCATAGAATGCGTTGGCGCCGACGATGAAATTCTTGTCGGGGAAAAGCTGGCGATAGCCGACGCCGAAGTTGCACTCGTTCTCCTCGTTGTCATTGAGCGAGCCGCGGGGCTCGATGAAGAGCAGGCCGGACTTCAACATCAACACGGGAATCAACGCATCGGCGTAACCTTCCGCCTGCTTGTCGCCAAACAACCCCCCGATGGTGATCTGCCCGGGCGGCAACGGAATGTCGGCGGACGCCACAGCAGGCACGGGTTTCTCCGCCGGCGCGGGAGTGGTGGCGGGTTTGGCGGGAGCTGCTACGGTTGCAGGGGCGGCCGCAGTTTTCGCGGGAGCCGGCGCGGTTTCCGCCGCCAAAACTAGCGATGAAAAGCAGACTGTTATAACCAACGTCAACATCGTGCGCCAACTGCTTGCTGCGTTCATATTCGCTCCTTATATTTCGAAGGTCTATTCCGACTGACGGGCCAATGGTTAACACTGGGAAGCGGCATGGTCAAGACGGAAAACGATTTTTTTGCTTTTTTTTAATCAGGCCGGGCAATGGGAGCCCATCCCTCCTGTCAAGACTCCCTGGCAGCCTGTCGAAAAACCGGCGGCTCACCGATACAGTTCACCCTACCTTCGGAAAGCATTGCCTTTTTGGGCGAGGCGTCCTGCTGAGCCGTTTTCTGGCGGGGCTTGGCTTCTTTCAACAGGCGGCAAGTCCATCTGCCTCCCGATCCTGAGGTCTGCCGTACTTCTGGTCCTGGTGCGCCCTGCGCGACCCGGACCGGTAACCCTTAGCCAGACTCCGTCATCAAGTCGGCAAAAACATTCGGCGCCTGCTGGTGCAGTTCCTTGAGCATGACGAGGCAGACCGCCCGGATTTCCCACTGGGCACGCCGGTGGCAACGCACCTTGAACACATGCCGCCACTCGCGGAAGTTGGCCGACACAATCAGTTCGGTCGTACAGGCATTGGGAAGCACAAACCGGGCGTCTTCCTTCCTCAACCCCGCCGCCACCCACTTCGAGTACATTCCGCGGATGGCTTCCATGTCATGATTGAAATCCTCCACCTGCTCTCCGGGAACCGACGGGGGAACCACCCAGGCGAAGTTGCTTTCCTCGACATACCTCTGGCTCTTCTGCGATACCGCCATCAACCGATGCCGGACCAATTGGTGCGTCATTGCCCGCGACACCCCCGTCAAGCGAAACGAGGCATAGGCATGCTCGAACGGCGACTCATGCCCCATGGCGATCAGTTTCGGTAGCATCTGCCCCATGGTCTCAGGCACCATCCTGTCTTCACTCTGGTAACAAGTCCGCGCGGCCAGTTCAATGATCAGCTCCGGATCCGGCGTTATGGCAAGGAGTTCGACTTTCATGCGAGCATCTTACAGATTCATCGGCATCATTCAAGTCCGGCCACCCTCGATTTCTGACCCGCGTCTCAGGTTCCATCCCTCCGCCGTCCCTTCTCTCTCCCTTCCTCAACCATTAACCATTTCCCTTTGCTGCTGCTCGTGGGTGTTGGCATCATGATGCCCAAGCATCTTGACATCACTCCCCATTTCCGGCATTATTCCGCCATGAGAACAACGTTGACCATTGATAATGACCTGCTGGCCGCGGTTAGAAGTCTCGCGCGGGCAAGGTCGGTAACGCTCGGTCAGGCTCTGTCAGAACTTGCGCGACGGGGGTTGACCGCCACAACGAGGGTTCGGACGGGACGCCGCGCATCGGGCTTTCCAGTGTTCACAGTACCTCGTGATGCGCGTCCAATCACCAGCGAAGACGTACAACGGGCGGAGGACGAACCATGAAAGTGAGCCTGCTTGACGTCAACATGTTGATCGCACTGGCCTGGCCATCCCACATCCATCATCAGGCGGCTCAGTCATGGTTCTCAAGACATGCGGTTAACGGATGGGCAACATGCCCCCTAACCCAGTGCGCATTCGTGCGAATCTCCGCCAATCGGAACATCATTCCGGAGGCCGTTACGCCGCAAGAAGCACTGTCCCTATTGCGCAAAATTGTCGGCCTGAAGACCCACACATTCTGGGAGGATGACATCGCCATACTGGATCAACATATCCCAGCCAGCTTTTTGGTTGGTCACAGACAAATCACCGACGCCTATCTGCTTGGTCTGGCCATTCACCATGGCGGACAACTGGTGACACTCGATGGCGGAGTGTCAGACCTGTTGCCATCAAACAGCACTCACCGCACTGTGCTCCATATTGTCAACCCTCTGCCGTAGTCACCCTCTCCCGCAACCCACCCTTTGTGTCCTAACTTCGTGTCCTTAATGGTTAGGATTTATCTTCGGCTTTCCGCTCCCCATCCTTCCCATCCATGACCTATTCTCCCTCATCCCTCACTCGGCCACCCGTCCGCCGCCTACGACCCGCTGTTCCCCACCACTCCCGCTTTCCCTATCAACAGTCTGGCATTTGCCACCCCACGACTCCGCACCCGCACAACATTCATCCCCGGCTGCACCTTGATTTTGATCCGGTGCTGGGCAATCTGATTAGCCGGAAACACTATCCCTTGATCCTCAATCTGAACCCTTAACTCCCCGCCCACCGCCACACCCATCAGTTCCAGTGTCACCTCTTGCCCCGTTTCGCCCAATCCATACACCTTCAAGTCGGCATCACCCGCCAAAAGCAGTCGCCACAACCGGTAATCCTGAGTCTGTACCGGCCGCCAATCGGCCCCCCAGAGCACGAACCCGGACGAACCTGCGGCCCTCTTGATTGCCGCCACGTCCTCAACCGTGTTGTAGTAGATCACCGGCCAGCGCAGATTGCCCGGATAGCCCATATGGAAACTCTGCCCCATCTTTCCCAACTGATCCGCCGCCTCATCCTTTATCGCCTGACTGCGCCTGAAATACTGGGTCGGCCACTCCCAAGGCACGACCTCCGGGCGTTCATACATGTGGAATGAACAGTAAAAGAGAGCGTCGGGATTGTCCTCGAAATACTGGCGGGTCACCTCCCGAAACCTAGTCTTCTCTTGAATCTCGGGCAGTTCATTCATGACGGTCGACAGCATCACGACATTGGTTGTCGGGTCGGACTGATTAAACTCACACATGGCCGTATAGAACCGCTCCGTAACCACCGGCGTCCCTTTCGAAAAATGACTATCAAGCCATTGTCCAATCTGCCGGTAAGGGATTGGAAAACCCTTTGCCTGCAATGCCATGCAGTCCGCTTTTATCCATAGCCCTATTAATACGATCACCAACACTCCCCACACCACCCTAACCGCCTTTCTCCACTGCCCCTGGACTTCAATCAGCCATGGCGCCGCAAGGCCCGCTGTCCAAATTATCAAGGCATATGGCCAGATAGGCGCAACTCTCCGTAAGCCAAACGGCCAGGAAGTTGCGTATATGGCCCAAACCGCCAACGACAACCCTACAAAAAAGGCAAGAAGTGCCCCTCCCCATTTCCAGTCCTTTCGCATTCGCACCGCCAAAGTGCCGCATCCAATCACAAAAAGTATACCCCCAGTCATTGCCCTTGCTGGAGTCCACCCCCAACCCAAACGCGAAAACTCCTGCAAAATGACGCCAAACAAGGGTTTGGCCCGATCTAACTCAAAAATTCTACGCCCGTAAGCCCGATGGGCATTATCCTGTGCCATTGCTGTCAGCGCTGGAACCCCCCACGAGAAGAACAACAACGGCGCGCCAACGACAACATACGTTGCCGCCAAGCCAACGATCTCGCCAAACGAAATGGCACCGCGTTTCCACTTCAAGAATGAGAACAAGAACAGCACCAAGGCAAACAGAGCCGTCAACGACCAGGCGCCAGCCGAGGAATACAGCAGGGTGATAATCGCACACGTATGGACAGCATAAAACAACCACCCCAGAGGGCGCCCCTCCCGCATCTTCTCCCATGACTCCATCAGACACCAAAGCATGAGGAAGCCTCCCAGCACGCTGGGCGGATAGAAATAAGCCATCCGGCTCATTTGCACGTGCATCGGATTGAAGGCCACCACCGCCATAAGTAACAAACCGAACCATCGCCCCCCCAGCCGCCACCCAACCCACAATGCAGCAAGCACTGTCAGTATGCCCCATATCGCGGACGGCAAGATGATGTTGCCCCTGGTCGGCCCAAGATGAAACACGTCCAGAAACAGTTTGGTATAGGCTGCTGGTGTCGCAAGTTGCCCTGTGTTGCCAACCAATTGCTCCCACTTTACAAGAATTTGCGCGGGAGTTGCCCCCATCCTGCAAACATCATGGATAATGCCATCGCCATGTAGACTGGTATCATTTAATCCAACAAGGCGAAAACACGCCCCTGCCACAAAGACAAGCACGACCATAGTCCAGATACCCCCCCGTCGCGCCAACATCACTTCCAATTGATTAGTCATATTCTACCTCACTATCTTTGCGCCACGGACCATCTGCGGTGGACCAGACCTGTACCCCGACACTTCCCCTCATACATTGGATTCTTCAGCAACATCGGAATCGCCATCAATCTGCACGCTTTGCGTACCTTCTGTATAGATAACATCACTAGAGGGCCTTGTCCACAGACCACCTATGCCCAACCAAGTATTCTCTTGTTTTCCCGTGTAAACATGGTGCATTGTTCAATGCATGTCCTTAATCTTAATCACAGGCGGGTGCGGATTCATCGGGTCAAACTTGGCGGTTCGCCTCAAGTCATCCGGACACGAAGTCACCGTCCTCGATAACCTGTGCCGCCGTGGCTCCGAGCACCTCCTTCAACGCATTCTCGATCACAGGTGCAGTTTCCAGCACGGCGATATCCGGTGCCCCGAGGATCTTGATCGACTTGATCGTCATTTCGACGTCCTGATCGATTGCAGTGCCGAACCGTCCATTCTGGCAGGAACCAAAGGGGCAGACGCCCGTTATGTATTTCGCAACAACCTCGAGGGATCCATCAATTGCTTTGAATTCGCCCGATCACGGAAAATGGCGGTTCTCTTCCTCTCCACATCGCGAGTGTACCCGTACGATGTCCTGAATCGAGCGACATTCCGCGAAGAGTCTACCCGTTTCGAACTGGTAACGCCTCAACCCAGCCTGACAATCGAAGGCGTCTCAACCGATTTCCCTCTGAGCGGCATTCGATCGCTCTATGGCGCCACAAAGCTGTCGTGCGAACTTGTCCTCCAGGAGTACGCGCATCAATACGATGTGCCAGCCATCATCAACCGATGCGGCGTCGTCGCAGGCCCCTGGCAATTGGGCAAAGTGGACCAGGGTGTCTTTACCTACTGGCTGACCAGCCATCACTTCAAGAAACCATTGCGCTACATAGGCTTCGGCGGACAAGGCAAACAGGTGCGCGACCTTTTGCACATCGACGACCTCGCCGACCTGATTGAACTTCAGTTGCCGCGCCTCCACGAGTACCGTGGGCAAGTATTTAACACGGGCGGCGGACGTATCTCAAACTTGTCCCTCCGAGAAACAACCGCTATTTGCCAGGAACTTACCGGTAATGCCGTTTCCATTGATCCGGAACCCGCAACGCGACCGGCCGATCTGATCTGGTATGTGACCGACAACAGGCAAGTGTCAACGACCTTTGGATGGGCACCTAAACGCAACGCGCGCACCATCCTTGCGGACACTTGCAATTGGCTAAGGCATCATGAGTCCGAATTCCGGAACATCTTTTCGGCATGAAGATTTCACCACAAAGAGGGGAACAACGGTCCCTTAGTAGCCTTTGTGCCCTTCGTGGTTATATCTTCTGGAGGTTCATCAAATGAAACATGTTCTTGTCACCGGCGCTGGTGGCCTTATCGGGTCGGAGTCCGTGCGCTTTTTCGCAGCCAAGGGATACCCAATCATCGGCATTGATAATGACATGCGCCGATACTTCTTCGGCGCCGAGGCTTCCACCAAGTGGCAAATCGAGGCTTTGCAGCAGGAATTCCAATCTTTCGAAGCCCACGCCTTGGACATTCGCGATGCCACAGCCGTGGACCGCCTGTTCGCCAAGTATGGAGCCGATATCGCGTTGATCATTCATACGGCCGCGCAACCGTCGCACGACTGGGCGGCCAAGGAACCTTTCACGGATTTCAGTGTCAATGCCGTCGGCACCCTGAATCTCCTGGAGGCGACACGACAACACTGCCCGGATGCAGTCTTCATCTTCACCTCAACTAACAAGGTCTATGGCGACACTCCGAATCGGCTCCCTCTCGTTGAACAAGAGACCCGGTGGGAACTCGACTCGAAGCACCACTATTTCGAACGTGGTATTGACGAATCCATGTCCATTGACCAGACCAAGCACTCCCTATTTGGAGCATCCAAGGTCGCTGCGGACGTCATGGTGCAGGAATACGGACGCTACTTTGGCATGAAGACCGGAGTCTTCCGCGGCGGCTGCCTCACAGGTCCTGGCCATTCCGGTGCCGAACTTCACGGGTTTCTTGCCTATCTCATGAAATGCGCGGCCACAGGGCGCGAATACCGCATCTTCGGTTATAAGGGAAAACAGGTACGGGACAATATCCATAGTGCCGATCTGGTCAACTCCTTCTGGCGCTTCTTCCAGAAGCCACGGTGCGGCGAAGTCTACAACATGGGCGGTGGCCGTTTCAGCAATTGCTCCATGATTGAAGCCATCAACTTTTGCGAAACCATTACCGGACGGAACATGCGGACCGTCTATATGGATACCAACAGGATCGGCGATCACATCTGGTGGATCAGCGATACGTCAAAATTCGAAACCCATTACCCGGAATGGCACCTGACCCGCAATATCAACGATATCTTGCGGGGGATTTACACTTACAATAAGGACCGATGGCGTAGTAACCCTTCCTGATGGAAACACCTGTAGCGGGCACGGCTTATATACCACGGATAACCAAATGAGCAGTCAACCATTTCTCTCGATCGTTATCCCTGCACACAATGAGGCGGGTAGCATTGCCTCCACTTGCCAGTCCATTGTCGCTGAGTTCCACGCCCAAAGTATCAGTGATTTTGAGATCCTAGTGGTAAACGATAACAGTTCTGATCACACGGAGGCCATCCTAAAGGATCTGCAGGCGCGGGAGTCATCCATCCGATATGTCAACAATCCCCCTCCTCACGGGTTCGGATTTGCTGTCCGGCGCGGTCTGGAAGAATTTAAGGGTGAGGCCGTGGCGATCGTAATGGGTGATCTTTCGGATTCACCAAAGGACATTCTGGCCTACTATCACACCCTCAAGAATGGCGCCGAATGTGTTTTCGGGTCTCGGTTTGTCCATGGTGCCGCCGTTTACGACTATCCACGCCATAAACTTGTACTCAACCGACTGGCAAACTGGTTCATCAAATTCCTGTTCGGATTGGAACACAATGATATCACCAACGCCTTCAAAGCGTACCGCCGGGAAGTGATTGCCGGGGTTCAACCTATCCTTTCCCACCACTTCAACCTCACGGTGGAGTTACCCCTGAAAGCCGTTACGCGTGGGTTCACCTTTGAGACAATCCCCATCAGTTGGACCAATCGAAAAACAGGAGTATCCAAACTCAAAATCAAGGAAATGGGCAGCCGCTACCTCTTTATCACCTTGTACATCTGGCTTGAGAAGCATCTCTCCAAAGGAGACTATTCACGCCAACTTCCAAAAGTCTGAATCCTTGGAACAATAAGAGCAAACCCGATCAACATCAGTCCCGCTGCCGTGATGTAGACACTGAACTCCAGCACCCGCCCCACCACAAAAGAAACACTGCTTTTTTCCCGCGGTTCCTTGAAAGCCAGCCAGAATAATATTGGGCTTCTGTCATGGGCAACGATAGCCGGCGTATCGCATGGCGAGCGAATCACAACTAAACTCCACCTGCTGCGCACCCTTTGCACCCATGAACTACTCTTTCCACGCCCAGTCGCTGTGTCTTCAAGGCCTAATTTAATTTCATCTGTACCAAAACTGTGACCGAAGTCTCCTACGACTTCAAACTCAACATAGGGGTACCTCAGTGAACGGAGAGGTTTGCTGCGAAACTCGCCCTTCCCGGCAAAATTGTTCCGCACGAGAGAACTCCATGCGTTATCCCAGTTGTCGAGTACATCATTCAGGGAAGCATCATTCTGAACAAAACCAGTCTCGCCGAGGGTTCTAACCGGGACCGGTTCTCGAACAGATGAAGGCAGAAACTGCCTGACCGCAGGACAACGAAGCCATGTTGCAACACCTAAAGGATCTCCATAGGGCAACGCACTAGGTTGAAGGCTCAGCAAAGTGTGAACATTATCATCCTTGATAAACCTTCGAATTGTCTCGCGTGCACGTCGATAATGAACCAAGCGAGGACCAACGTCAGCCAGTAGTTCATCGCCAATCACACCAAGGATGCCCGAAAACATGCACATCCACCAGGCCAGCACGGAGATTCTCCCCCACTTTCCGGCCCAACTGATGGCACCGCGCTCATGTAGCAAAAGCACCGTTGCCAGACCATTCACAACAACCGACATGCTTGTCAGATCCATGTACCGGGAGGCTGTTCTGTGAACGAACGCACCCCGGAAGACTCCAATCCCAATGTTGTTGAGAACGCACCAGGCGCCAATCATGATTAACAGCCACACCAAAGGAGGCACTGTACGCCTAGGACGCAGGAAATATACCACCAGAAGCGCCATCGGCAACCACATCACTATTGCCAACCACATCGTGTCATTGTACGGCCAGGCCATTGCCTGACCGAACCTTCCTACAAATTGAGCCCAGGTGTGCGATCTCAACGAAAGACTCTGATCGGGAACTGCCACTTGGTGATAGATCCAGTATATGCCACTGCAAGCAAGAAGAGTCACCAGATGATGGCTAAACAATCGCTTCTCTTTGATCATCTTTAACACCATCACGCCGGCTACAATCACCGTCGCGGTAATGCCAGCCCCCACAGTGAAAATGGCACAGACGCCGGCGGTTACCCCCCAGAACCACTCCGTTGACAACGCCTTGTTCATACCCAACAACCAGAAGGTAAGCACGGAGAACCCAACAAAGAAATAGAACTGCGACTGGAAACCCCACACTGTGTTTTCCCAAGAAAAAGGCATTCCCATTGTCAATGCTATCAGAACAACAACAGACCCCAGGTGCTTTCTATCGAAAAATGACCAAAGCATCACAGACAGTCCGAGAGCAATGGTTGAATACATCAATGCATTTACACTTGCCAAAACAAGATTGTCCCATTGTCCGTTGAACAGGAATACGCCCAAACTTAAAACACGGGTAAAAAACAACCGATGCTCATTGCAGGGGGCAAAGAGATGGTGCCAAGAGAAGTTGCCATCCAGAAATGGCAGGTAGAGCGCCCACATTTCATGGACCCAGGGATCAATGAAATGAAATGACTCTCCAAAGTGCTGAATACAGAGCATTCTGGCGCCCAACACAAACAAGAAAAGGCCTGCAAAACACAATCGTTCTTTTCGCCCCCCCATGAGCATCGTCCGCACCAATCTAAGTAGTAGGACTAAGACTGCCCCGATGCCGACGATCCAAAGACCAATCAGCCCAGTCAGTGTAAGGCGCGGGTATGCATCGGTAGCCGTGCGAATCGGGTAAATGCGCGTCAAATAGAAAGCGGGGTAGTCTTGCGCCACCGATCGCTTAATACTGAGTTCACTTCCAGACCAACTTACCCGCGCCTGGGGATTCAGACTTTCCATAGTCCCCTTTTCCAAACGACGAATCACATTAGTGCCTTCCATAATTGCCATGTTTCGTAACGACACCTCACCAGCGGACAACATCGGATCCAGCCGAATCCATTGAATCGGTTCCCCCAGTTCTGGAAGTTGAACGGAGCAAAAGCGATACTCCGCCGACGGGGCCAGTGTATATTGCATGGGTCGCCCATCGATCAATAACTGTCCGGAGCATGGCGTCGCCGTTCGCGATTCAAACACGAGCGATAGCGACTGTAGATGCATCACCTCACGCGGCAAGATCACCGTGTAAGTTACAAAACCAACGGTTGCCACCAATACGCTGATCGCCAACAGAAATCCCAACCTTGTCTTCATGAATCCCCCTTCACAACCTCCAACTCAAAATATACTTCATCAAAACCAAACACTTGAAATCGTTCCATGGCTTTTTGCCATAACCAACCCAAGTTGAAAATCCAGTTGATCGGCAGTTTCCCAATCCACTGGCAACGTACGGGATTGTGTCCAATCAGGAACAACTTCTGGCGCCTCACCTTGAATACCCCATACCCATACCGCTCCCCCGAGCCTACTCCTCCTGCGGGACTGCAACAATCAAAGGCTCCTATCGCAAACACCGAGTGGTGCGATAAATTGGCCCACGCGAAAACACTGGTAAAATGCGGCACGTAGATCCTGACAATAGCCCCATGGGCGCTCACGCGATGAATCTCGTCCAGAAACTCAAACACCTGATGCCTCGGAATGTGCTCCAAAACATTATCCAGCAAGACCTCTTGAAATTCCCCATCCGGCAAAGGCAACCGCACCCCCTCCGAAACATGAATGTCAGCCCGAACCTCGGGATTCACATCCACATTGACCCACCCTTCCCGGTAATCCCGACCGCACCCGTAGTTCAACCGTTTCATTGGCCGCCTCCTGCCGCCGCCCGCACAGCCCTGTAATAGGCTTCACACTCGCCTGCCAACGTGGTCCACGAATAGCGTTCCGCCGTCCTCAACCCCTGCAAAGCTAATTGCCAACGCAACGCATCATCTTCAAGCAGACGCCCTAACCCCTCTTCCAGACCACGCACATCCTCAAACAACAAACCGTTCTCCCCCGACTGGACAATCTCCTGCACCGCCGATCTAGAGCCGCGCGCCGCCATCACCGGAAGCCCCTGCGCCATTGCCTCCAATACCACCATCCCGAATCCTTCCTGCTCCGACGGCAGTACAAACACCGCGGATTCCCGATACGCCCCTTCCAACACCCCCTGTTCAACCTGACCAGCAAACTCAACAACCCCGCCAAGACCAAGGCGCCTGACCTGCCCCTTCAGTTCACCCTCATGGTACCCTGTCCCGATAATCTTCAAGCGCGCGCCCGGAAAGCGACGAATCAACACCGCAAACGCTCCAATCAAGAGATCAACCCGCTTGTGTCTGACAAGGCGGCCCACATAGAGAATCTGGGGCGAACGTCGCTCCGTCAATAACGACACTGGCACCGACTCAACGCCGCAAGGAATGACGGTTACAGTTTCCTCCGGCATCCCCAGGATCCGCACCGCATCCGCCTTGGTCAATCCCGAGATGGCCACATTATGACGTGTCAACAGGCCGGACACCCGTTCAAACCCCGCGGCAATCGCCCCGGAAATCCCGGCATAACGCACCCACCCCCTCAGCCCGCGAACCTCGTACCACGTAATGACCAATGGAGTCCTCCGCCCTAACTCCCACCTCGTCAACAAACAGGACAAGTAGGGGAAACTTGCACAGTCAACCACATCATAGCACTCCTGCCCCAAATGACGGCCAACGCCACGTGCGAATGTTAATGGCTGGAAGAATGATCTCCGCCCGGATGCCGTGAAAAGGGGCTGGGCCGGACACACCCCGACAATCCTCACCCCATCCCTCATCTGCCAGGAGTCCCCTTCCCACGCCTGCATGCCAAGAAGTGAAACCTCATGCCCCCGCTTCACCAGCGCTCGCGCAATCTCCCAGTTGCGCCGTTCGCCGCCACCTGTCACAAACGGATAAATGGCGTCGTAGATGATAGCAATCTTCATTCTGATAAACGTATCAGGGCCTTGAACCAGTCATTCCCTATTCTTCCTTCTTCAAGAAGTATAGCGGACGCCTCTTGGTTTCCTCGAAAATCCGGCTGACGTACTGCCCAAGCATTCCGATCGAAACCAGTTGCACGCCTCCCATGAAAATGATCGCCGCCATAAGTGACGCCCACCCACGTTCCTGGGTCATTGGGTGAATGAACCGAAAGATAATGATCTGCAGGATCCACAGCAAACTAGAGACGCACGCTATCAACCCCATCCCCACCACCCAACGTAACGGACTCGCCGAAAATGATGTAATGGCATCAACCGCTAAACGTAGGGATTTCCAGACCGGATACTTGGTCTCCCCCACCCCCCTCGCCGCACGTTCGTAATACACCGCCCCTTGCCTATACCCCACCCAACATGTTAGCCCTCGCATGAACCGGTGCAACTCCCGCACTTGCTTGAGCGCCTCAATCACCTTGCGGTCGACCAGTCGGAAATCACCGGCATCCATCGGCACATCCACCTTGGCCAACGCGCGGAATACCCGGTAGAACGTCGCCGCCAGGAATTTCTTGAGCCAGGTCTCGCCCTGCCGGCTCCGCCGCACCGCATACACCACCTCATACCCCTCACGCCATTTGTCCAGCAACTCGGGAATCACCTCAGGCGGATCCTGCAAGTCGGCGTCAATGATCACCGCCGCATCGCCCGCCGCATGGTCCAACCCGGCCGTAATCGCAATCTGGTGCCCAAAGTTCCTCGACAACTGCAGCAGCCGCGCCCGGGGATCCTTCCTTGCCGTCTCCACCACCCACTCCGGCGAACCATCCGTACTGCCGTCATCCACAAACAACACTTCCAACTCCTCCAGCCGCCCTTCCATGACTTTGCACAACCGCTGGAAAAGCGCCGGCAGGTTTCCCGCCTCGTTCAAAAACGGCACCACCACTGTCAATGTTGCTTTGTTACTCATACAATCCCTACTCATTACCGATAGAACCGCGCTGGATATACCGCACCGTTAAATGGCTTAAAATCCTTCAGTTGGTCACCTCGCCCCCCCTCACAGGCAAATAGATCGCAATCCGCGCTGCGATACCGCCGTAGCAGTCGAAGCGGCTGCGGGTATTTCCCTATAGGTTCTCGATGGCGCAACAGAACGAAATCGGTATTACTGTCAAACAGCGCCTTCTCCTCCGGTAACTCCAAGGAATATATCGTGACTCCATTGTAGATACGCACAAAGCCAATGCCCGCACGCGTCTGTTCACTCTCTTTCAGTCCGAGGAGTTTCTCAACGTAGTACCACATCGTGTAGTTGGCCGATGTATCGGTCCCGATAATCAGATGGCGACCTGTCTTTGCCCGTTCCTCCCCAACCCACTGCACAAATTCTCTTATCTGACTGTTCATGCGCCAACTACAGGTTCGGGTCAGATTCAGATTCGCAACACCGCCAATAATGTACAACACTAGAATGACTACAAGCGCCGTACGTCTCTTGTTGTCCACGCTCGCGGCAAACAACAAAATGTGACAAACGCCAATGACAAGAAACCCGAGAGCCGCCCGTTCTATCACAAATCTGACATTCAAGAAGAGATGCATTATCAACGTCAACGCAACCGAAAGAAGAAGCGCCGCCGCCACCACCGCACTGGCCTTGATTTCCTCACTTGCTGCAGCATTACGCATTGGACGTATCACGGCGATGACTGCGGTTGCACCGCAAAGAAGCACTATTCCATACGCTACCCAAAGATAACCCGGGTTCTGCACTTCACCGGGAACGTAGAGCGCCGCCTTAACCAAGGACTGCACAGTATCTGTTATGAAACCTTCTTGACCCCCAAAGTACAGTCCATCCTGAGCACTCATTAGCATCACTCGAGGAAGGTAGAATACTCCGACAATCAGCCCCGTGTAAATCAGCCCCTGACTGGCAATCAAGGTTCGCCCCACTCTGCGCATGGTCCCAACACTCTGTTGAACACTAAAGGAATGCCACAGCAACATCAGACTCAAGGCACCGTAGTAGTTCATCCAAGCTAAATTAGCTAGTACAGCCATTCCGCCCGACCAGGCAGCCAGGTTTGCATGAAGTTGTACACGGGATGATGGAACCGACTCGCGAAAGACGTTCAACACATGCCAGAGACTGATTAACAAGAATCCGTTGGCCAGTCCGTAACCCCGCGCAAGACCGAAGAAATCCAAGAGATACGCATTTGCACATAGGGCTGCAAATCCCAGGACGGATAAGAGATTCTCTTTGACCACAGAGGTGATGCGAAATGCAGCATACAGATAGATCATGAGCCCAAGAAGACTCGGAATCCGGACCGCCGCAACCTCGTACGCCGCAGGTAGCGATTGCAGACAAACGATCGAAACTAGACTTTGAAGGAAATGACTCTGGGCTGAAGCGTATTTAAATGTAACAAGATCGGGAATGCCCTTATGGTAAACATCCTTCAAACTACCCCATTCATCATTCGTTATGTCCAGTGTCACGATCCGATAGGTCACATAAGACATCAAGACCAATGCAATGGTCCATCGAATCCAATTCCAACATCGGGCCGTCACGGAAGCACCATCCGAACAGTTGGCATTTGCCGAACCAGTCCTCCCAGGCCCAACACTCTGTTTGTCTTTTCCCATAAGACCCCGCAAATCGCGAGTGATCATCCGCCACCCTTTAGCTCTTCTTCTTCGCGAAAACAACCAACGATAAACCCGTCCACGGCAGAAACGGATCCAAAACCATGAACAGAGGAACCAAGGCATTAAAGAGTTTCATCTGGAACTTTCCCAGTCTCTTGCGTCGGAATACCTTCCCGTTTACCCACCACCCAACTACACCCGGTTTGTTCATGCTGAACACATCTTCGACCTCAAAATCAGCCGCTGCCAACAATGCCACCAGATCTCTTTTGCGATAGCGTCGAAAGTGCCCAAGCACATCGTCCAAACTCCCATAAAGACAGCCCCCTGCCGGTACCACCAACACCAACCGTCCGCCCGGCTTCAGAACCGTGTGCAGGTTGGACAACACCGCCCTGTCGTCCTGTATGTGTTCCAGGACATTGGAGCACAGAATCGAATCGGTCGCCTTCACGCCTTCCGGCGCAGGGCAGGTGACATCCCACTGTTGAACATCGACATTGTGTCGACCCGCAAACGCATTGCGAAGCACTCGAACGTATTCCCAATCCGGTTCCGTAGCCACAATATGGTCTTTGTGAAGCAACGCCCTCACATTATTCCCGATGCCGGCACCAACTTCCAGAATCGTTCCCGACAACGCCGGATCCAGCCTTTTCATCAACCAATTCGTGAACCGTGTTGCACCTTCCATTTCCCGCAGGATGACTTCACCATGCCGTTCCTCGTAAAGGTCATCCACCATCTTATATTTCAACATGACCCACAGGGCGACAAGAACATCCTCGAATCCAATCTTCTTTCCCTCCGCGTAGGTACGCCCGGAATAACTGATCGGAACTTCGTAAACCACCAGTTTGCGTTTTGCCACCTTGGCCGTAATCTCCGGCTCAATGCCAAAGCCATTCGACCGGATCGGCATCGTCTTCAGAATGTTCATCCGGAATGCCTTGTAGCAGGTCTCCATGTCCGTCAAATTGAGATCCGTCAGGATGTTGGAGAACAACGTCAACAGGTTGTTGGCCACACTGTGCCAGAAGAACAATACCCGCCGATACTCCGATGCCGCGAATCGCGACCCGTACACCACATCGGCCCCTTTATCAAAGATCGGCCGCAACACCTTTCCATATTCTTGCGGATCATACTCAAGATCAGCATCCTGGAAAATGCCGATGTCGCCACGGGCCTCCTTGATGGCCGTCCGGATGGCCGACCCTTTCCCGGCATTCTTTTCATGAAACACCGGCCGTATCCGGGAATCAGCCAGCGCCCGCGCCTTCAGAATCTCACGTGAACCATCGGTCGACCCGTCATCCACCGCCACAATCTCGATGCCGCTGATCTCCGAAGGTAACATCGCCGCTAATACTCGGGTCAGGATGGTATCCAAAGTGGCCTTCTCATTGTAGATGGGCATCAAAACAGACAAGATCAACTTTTGTCCGGCTCTCTCCATAAACACCTACCCAATAAGGAAGAATAGATTTACCACAACGGGCACAAAGGACCCCAAGGGAACAATCAAGTTTTACCATTCACTCTTCACAATTCACACCACCCCTTAACCCCCTCAATTTCCTCTGCTGCTCCCGCAGGCATCGTTCCGGCGTATTGCGCCCCCCGTCGCCCCCTGCACCTCGGCCCAAGTAATGGCTTCCTGAATCAGTCACCACCGCTCGCAGGCATCCCAGTGCCTGTCCCGCTTAAGCTCCTCTTCTCTCTTGATGTCAACCATGGCCGCATTCATCTCTGGTAGATTAGCCTCTCACACCCCCAACAGTCAACCGCCACAAACATCTCGCCCTTTGTGTTGGGCGCATCTCCGAGTTTTGATGACACAACATCAGCCGCCCACCGGGCTCGTCCCGGTGGAGGCAAACGTTGAACGTCCGCATCGAACCTGCCCATCATCCCAACTTTCTTCACCCGCGGCACACGACCGCGGGGATCGCCAAAACTCAGAGAGGCGCCCCTTCGTGTTCGTTGTGAACTTAGTGGTAAAATTGCCCCCTCATCCTCCATCCCGTTCATCCTGTGCATCCATGTCCAATGCCTCCATACAGTCCCTTTTTCCCTTCCCGCCTCTCTTCAATTAGTGGTGAAGTCGGCCCCGACTTCTGCTACTTTCCCCCCTCATGAACGCGCCGATGGTCTCTTTCATCATCCCAACGCTCAACTCCGAGCGCTATATCACCGCTTGCCTGCGTTCCATCCGCATGCAGCAGTACGACCCCGCCCGCTACGAAATCCTCATCGCCGACGGCGGCTCCCGCGACGCCACCCTCCAAATCGCCAACTCCTTCCACGCCACCCTCATCGACGCACGCGGCCTGCTGGCCGAAGCCTCCAAGGGTCTCGCCCTCCGCCAGGCCCGCGGGGACTTCATCGCCATGGTGGATACCGACAATGAAATCACCTCTCCCCTATGGTTACAGCGCGTCACCACGGCCCTGGCCGCCCATCCCACAGCCCTCGGCTTCGAATCCTATTACATCAAGCGCCCCGGCAGCCCCCTCCTGAACCGCTACCTGACCGCCCTCCTCCAAATCAGCGACCCCATCGCCAAAACCATGGCGGGGCCCTTGAAACCCATCGCCCCACCAGCGGACGGATTGGAACTCTACCGGCTCCCGTCCGACGGCAGTCATCCCACCGGCGCCAACGGTTTCGTCTTCCACCGCCGCCTTCTCGATCTCGCCCCGCGCGAGGTGCCATTCCACGAAGCCGCCTTCTTCCCAAGCCTCATTCAATCCGGCCACGACATCCTCCTGAAACGCCCGGATTGCTCCATCTATCACGACTATGCCGACGGCTGGACGCACTACATGCGTAAACGCCGCCGTATGGTCATCAATTACCTGCTCCGCCGCCAGGAAGTCCCGGTCACCTGGGATTCCAAACGTTCCCGCTGGGCACTCCCCTTGGCCTTCCTCTACCACTCCACCTTCATCGGCCCTCTCCTCGAATATACGTACCGCGCCTTCCGTGACCGCGACCCCAACTGGCTCATCGGCCCGGCCGTCTCCCTCTGGTCCTGCATCGGGGTCGGTCTCGGCTACCTGGATTACGCCCGACAGCACGACACCGCCGCCCGCAAACGATTATCCATGAAACTGAATACCGGCGCCGAAGCCTTGGAGAAACCATGAACAACACTCTGACCACCCTCGACGACTTCATCCCCGCCTCCCTCCCCATCACCCTCAACCAACAACTCATCGGGCGCGCCATGGAAGAGGGCCGCGCCAAAAACAGTTGGGTCCTCGCCTTCGTCATCGGCACCAAACCCTGCTTCAACAAGGTCTACGGCTCCGTCATGGCCTGCCATAAGGCCGGCATCCCCCTGTTCGTCATCGACGCCAATCAGCACTACGACGCCAACCTGACCTATGGCATCAAGGAGTTCGGCTTCGACCAATTCCTGGCCGTCAACCTCCAACTGCGCGGCGACTTGGTGCAAAAATCCGCCGAACTGTTCTACAAGACGGCCCGCCTCGCCAAGTGGCTCAAAAGCAACTGGCCCGACGTCACCGTCATTCCCGTCGTCAACGGCGACACCATTCTGTGCCCGATCATTCCACCCGCCTGGATGTTCGCCCGCGGCGAAAAATCCATCCAGAACGAGGCCGGCCTCCGCTCCATGTCGCCCTCCGTCTTGAACAACATGCCCCTCGATATCCCCGTCGATGACTTCATGCAACGCCAGTGGCAGGGCGACTGGCAACTGATGCGTACCGAACCGTTCCCCGAACAGTGGGACACCTATGTTTCCGCCGCCGGGTGCGAACATCATATGGCCCCCGTGGAGTTGAACCGCCAGCACCTGCTCCGCGAAGGCTATCCATCTGAGCACATTCATCTGATTGGCGGTGTGGTGGTCGACGCCCTGCATTTGAAGCTTCGCGAGAAACCGGAGCAAAGCATCTTCGAGGTCTATCCGCAACTCGCGCACGGCCAGTGGCTTCGCCTGGATATCCACCGTAAGGAAAACCTCGGCGAACGCCGGTTCCAATCCATCTTCGGTGCCCTCGAAACACTGGTCCACGAGGGCCATCAGGTGACCATGGTCATGATGAACGCCACCCTGCACGCCTTGTCACGCTGGGGCTTGCATCAGCGTTTCGAGGATTTGAAGAAGCACTCCAATTTCCTGCCAACGGAAATCTGGCCAGCTTACAGCAACGTGGTGGAATTCTATGCCTCGAAACACTGCCTGGCGGCATGGACCGACAGTGGTGGCATCCAGGAGGACATGAACCTCCTCGGCAAACCCTGCTTCACCTGCCGGTTCAACACCGACAGACCGGAAACCGTGATGGGCAACCACGGCAACCTGCTGGTTCCCCCCGTATCCGCGGAGTTCCAAACCCGGATTCTGCGCGGAATCATTACCGATCCATCCCGCCTGGACAAGTTGCGCGGCGCCAAACCGCTCTACGGCGAAAACGCCGGCGGCAAATTCGCGGAATCTATCCGGCCCTTCGTCATGCGGAACGACTCCCCGCACCGGTTAAGCCACGAACGCCTGGGATTCGGCCGCGACGACTCCCACTTCGACCGCGCCTTCTAACCACACGGCGTCGCACAAACTCCGCCCTCCACGAAACCCGACTCGAAACCCTGAATGGTGGAGTTCTGCAACGCCGTTCCACCAATATCGCTTGCCTGTCTCCGTCAAAATCATTACCTTCGCCCTACCAAAACGCGGAGAACTACATCATGAAGTGCTTTCTTTCATCCTGCCTCACCCTTGTCGCCACCCTAATCGTCTCACAGTCCGCCATGGCTCAGAACCGTGCGCCATCCATCGACCATTCCCCCGTCAAAGTCGCCGTCCGCGGCCAGAACATCCTCTTCCGCGCTAAAGTGACCGATGATGCCAGCGCGATCCAGTCCGTGACCCTTTTCTATTCCGTCTCCCGTGATGCGGCCCCCTATAAAGTCGCCATGAACCCGACGGGAGCCGGCGTGTACATGGGTACCGTCTCCGCCGACCTCACCGCCGGCCTCCAGCAACTGCTCTATTACATCGAGGCCAAGGATACTCTCGGTGCCGTCGGTGAAACCCCCTGGTACCCCGTGGAAATCAAGACCGGAACCCCCGTGTCTTCCCCGGGACCGGCGGCAAAAGCCACCGCATCCCCCGAAAAAGAGTCTTCATGGAAGAAACCTGCCTTGATCGCCGGAGGCGCTCTGGCGGTCGGGGGCGCCGCCTTGGCCATTATGGGCGGCGGCGGGGGCGATTCCGGTGGCGGCGGAAGCGGAACCACCACCAATGCCGCCGGAACCTATGCCGGCACCGCCTCAGTCTATTTCCAACCGCCGGGCGGCACCCTCGTCAGTTCCACCTACCCCATCACCATTGTCATCAACAGCAAGGGCGTGGTCACCTCCGACAACCTTTACGAGGGCACGCACCTGGAGGGGCACCTCTCCGGTTCCAGTTTTCAGTTGGTTGCCCCGGTGCACCAAGCGGATCGCAACGGAGAAATCCGGTTCATCGGCATGGTAAACAACAATCGCATCGCCGGCAGTGTCGAGGGTTCCGCCACCACCTCCGACGGCAACGGAACCTATTCAGGATCCTTCAGCGCCGCAAAGTAGTCGGCGTCGCCTCCTCCTATCTGCCTCGGCTCCCCACCGCATTCCCGGCATAAACCACCACGAGCGCCAGCAGATAGATCACCGTCCCCAGTCCCTCATGGATCACCTCGTAATTCAGGTCGGATTGCATCGTCGCCATCACAATGGTCACAATGCGCAGAATGTTGAATACCAACCCCACCGCCAACGCAAACCCGACCAACCCCAGCGCGCGCCCAACCGGTACACTCCGGCGAATCACCATGATCACCGTCAGCACCACGGAGGACAAAAGAATCCCGAACCCATTGCACTCCGTGGCCACATCAAACAACCCGGCACCCTTTTCAACCACCATCGCCACCTGGAATGGCGCCTGACTCGCCACCAGATCCGTGCGAATCCCTGCCGCCGCCAACACCCACGCCGAGGCCTTCGCCGCCAACACCCGCAACGCCACATCCAACCTCGGCACAAACACCAGCATCCCAACCGCCACCCCCAACCCCCCAATCGCCGGATAGAACACCCGGACCCCCTCCCTCCCGAAACAAAACGACAACAACGCCCCGATGTTAAGACAGAAACCCAGCACCGCTAACGGCCAGAGTTGCAACAACGACGACACCGCCAGCGCCACACAAGACAACGTGAATAGAACCAGCCCGTGGTCGTTGATGCGGAGGCGCAGGGCATGTCCGCGAATCATCGTGGCCATCGCGTCCACAAAAGCCATCGCCACCAGCACAAAGGCGTTGACCGCCTGGGTCGTCCGCGTACTCAGCGTCAGAATCCCGTCAACCAACGGCGCATAGGCGATGACGGTCACCGCCACAACGACAAACAGGAAAAACAGGCTTTCCTTCCGCTGACTTTCCACAACACCCTCTTTCCCGCGTCACGTCCTGATTTCCACTTGCACGGTTGCGCTCTTGTTCCCGCCCCCATGCGTCTGGACCCCTAATTGCTCAGTCCCTGGATCGGCGACGGAATCCTTCCACCCCGCCGGATGAACACCGCGCAGGAATGCGTGTTCACCGCCATCACCGGCCCACCCCCCAGAAGTCCGCCGAACTCCACGTGATCGCCCACACTCTTGCCCGGCGCGGGAATAATCCGCACTGCCGTGGTCTTCTTGTTGATCATCCCGATGGCCGCTTCATCCGCAATGATCCCACTCAATGTCTCCGGCGACGTGTCGCCCGGCACCACAATCATATCCAACCCCACCGAACAGACCGCCGTCATCGCCTCAAGTTTCTCCAGCGTCAACGCCCCTTCCGCCGCACGCTTGGCCATCGTGGCATCTTCACAGACCGGAATAAAGGCGCCACTCATCCCGCCGGCGTGACTGGTCGCCATGGCACCCCCGCGCTTGACTGCGTCATTCAGCAGGGCCAGCGCCGCCGTCGTCCCCGGACACCCGACTTTGCTCAACCCCATGGCCTCCAGGATATCCCCCACCGAGTCGCCCGGTGCCGGCGTCGGCGCCAGCGAGAGATCCACGATATTGAAGGGGACCCCCAGGCGCGCGGCGCACTTGCGCCCCACCAACTCCCCTGCCCGCGTGATCTTGAAGGATACCCTCTTGATCTCCTCGGCCACCGTCTGCAAATCCAGGTCGCGCCCCATTGCCTGCACCACCGCCCGGATCGTTCCCGGCCCGGAGATCCCGACCGATAACGCCCCATCCCCCTCCCCCGCCCCGCAGTACGCACCCGCCATAAAGGGATTATCCTCCACGGCATTACAAAACACCACCAGACGCGCACAGGCGCTCCCCGCCGTGTCCGCCGTCAAAGCCGCCGCCTCCTTGATCGCCACCCCCATCAATGCCACCGCATCCATATTGATGCCCGCCTTGGTGGTGCCGATGTTGACCGAGGAGCAAACCCGCTCCGTCTGCGCCAGCGCACGCGGAATCGATCCGATCAACGCCCGCCCGGCTGGCGTCATATCCTTCTGCACCAATGCCGAAAAGCCGCCAATAAAGTCAATGCCCAGTTCCCTGGCCGCCCGATCCATCTCCAAGGCAATCGGCGCGTAGTCCCTCGTCTCACAGGCGGCGGCCACCCACGCAATCGGCGTCACCGCCACCCGCTTGTTGACAATGGGAATCCCATATTCCTGCGAAACTTCCCCGGCCACCGACACCAGCCGCTCCGCCATCCGCATGATCTTGTCATACACCTGCCGCGCCACGCGCCGGACGTCGGGCCCCGAACAGTCGTGCAGGTCAATCCCCATCGTCACGGTCCGGATATCCAGCTTCTGCGCATGGATCATCCCCAACGTCTCGAAAATCTCTTCTGAACTGATCGCCATGTGTCTCTCCTACACCCGGTGCATCGCACGGAAGATTTCCTCGTGTTGCACGATAATCGACAACCCCTCGTGAGTCCCATGCCCTTCCAATTCCTGTTTGAGCGCCGCGAACTTTCCTTCGATCCCCTTGATATCCACCAGCATCACCATGGTGAACAAATCACTCATGATCGTCTGACTCACATCCAGGATATTGGCGTGCCGCCGCGCCAGGATCGCCGTTACCCCCGCCATGATCCCCGGCCGGTCACTCCCGATCACCGCAATCACAATCCGGCTTGTCATCGTCGCTTGCCCGCCTTGGGCCACCGCCCGCGCATGCGTTGCCATCACTTTAAGATTCGTACTCGCCGTCGTCGTCTTCATGTTTAGTTCCCATCGCCGTTTGAACCCATGCCTCAACCAAGATCATCCGCTTCCATCGGTGTGGCACCGACCTGGGGTCGGCTCTCTTCACCGCAGGACCAGCATCATCACCGCCATCACCGCAAAAAACAATCCCAATGACACCTTGCTGAACACCACGTTCCGCCGGCTCCAATCCACAAGCGCCGGTGTCCCCAGCCCCGCACACGTCAACCCGAGCAGAATGACCAGCGGCATCACAAAAATCAGATTGTAGAGCCCCAGATAAAAGGCACACCGGACAACCGACTGGCCGCTCTTGATCATCAACGCCAACGCCGGCACATAGACCTGCCCGGTACACACACTCTCCATCAGCGTCACCAGAACCCCGATCCCCAGTCCGCCCAATAACAGGTGCCTTCGGCTCAATCCTCGCTTCATCACCGCGTGAATCCGGCGCTGTAACCCGTCCGGTAGCCGCAGGCGTAACGAGTCGCCTCGCCCCGTCCGGCGATACCGCGCGGCATCCAGAAAAGACAGGCTTGAGAAGACCACCAGGGCGAGCAACACGACCGCCTCGAACACCCGCTTGACCCATTGCACCGCTGTCAAGACGCGCAACACCCCGAGTAACCCAAGCCCGAGCAGGAAATACGTCACATAACAGGCCACCACGAACGCGCCTCCGGCCAACATCATTCGCCGCACCCCCATGTGCGACACCGAAAGCAGACTCAGGAAGAACACCAACGTGGCCACCATGCACGGGTTGATACTGTCCACCGCCGCCGCCGCAACAATCCCCGCCAGCGTGAACCCTGCCACATGACGACGCAACACTCCTCCCTCCTGGGCCTCCTCTCCGGCGCCACCCTCGCCCCCACCCGCACGCGCCACCCGCCGGGCCATGGCGCGATCAATCGCCACGAATACCCCGTCGCGAATCGCCTCGTATCCCGCCAGCGCCTCCCGCCCATCCACAACCAGCAATACCGGCGCGTTATCACGAATACCCAACCGGTTCAGCCAACCGGCCAATCGCAGGTAGTTGGTGGTCACCGCAATGTCATACTCCTGAAGCCGGTATCCGTCGGCATAACGCCGCTCCACCTCGGGAAAAACCTCGCCCCGCACACGGACACAGGCATCGCACCCTTGTTCAAAGAAGAACTCAAGGCCGACCGCCCCCCCTGCTCCCACCTCCCCCGCCGGACTCGCCCCGCCCCACACCGGCAAACTCAGCCCAAACACACCAAGCCATAGGACAACGAAACAGCCGATAACGACGCAAGCCCGCCCTATACCGGGGGGCGGAGCTCCCGCGACGCCGCCGGTCTTCGCCGCCCCCACAGAACTCTTTTGCTTCGCCTGCTCCAAAACATCCTCATTTCGGCGGTCGGACAATAACCCGGAAGGGGACCAGCACTTCTTTCATGGACGCCATATCCGTCTCGATCCGTAGCGACGTTCCATTCAGGTCCCGCACCTGGGCCGGAAGACTCAGTTCCAGCCGGTGGCGATCCGGCGCGATTTCCGCCACACGGGTCTCAATGTCGGCCCGCGGCGCCGTGACCTTCTCGATCTTGAATGCCTTCTTTCCCGGTGAATATACATGCACATAATACGTGCGCGGGACGTTGGTGGCCGACTCAATCACCATCAGGATGGCAGGCGCCGCCACAATGTCCCCGGTCACAAACACCGTCACCGGCACATCAAGACCCGGCATGGCGGGGTTGTCGGTCTCCACCCGGATGGAAGCCGTACTCGTCCCCGGGGTTCGCCCCCCGACGCACTTGACCTTCAACCGGTACCGCTTACCGGCCTCCACGGTCTCCACCTCGGCCGCGAACTGCGGCGAAGAACTCTTCACCCCTTTGATCTGGAACGGCGTGCTACCCATACCCAGCACCATCACACTCTGCTCAAGGTTCCCCTCGGCCGCCTGGGCGCCAAAGTGAATCCCTTCCGGCATGACCTCAATGGGCGGAACCACATTCCCTTCAAACTCCAGTCGGAGCGGGGTGTTGACTCCGCCATCCGCCTCCACATAGATCGTCTTGCGCTGCGCTCCCTTTCGCCCCACCAGCTTCATGCTGGCCACCAGTTCAACCGCGCACCCTGGTGCCACACTTTCACTCGCCAAGTCCGTCGCCAGACACCCGCACCCCGCCCGAACCGAGGCAATCTGAACCACCCGATCACTGGTATTGGTCAGGATAAAAGCATGCCGGACCGTCTGCTCCGGTCCGAGATTCCCAAACCGATACAACGGCTCCACACAGGTCAGGCCCCCCGCCGGCACCGCCTTGTCTTCAGCCGTGCACAAAGTCACCCCCATCATCACGCCTACCGTCGCGACCATCCACACCGCCATCCGCCTGCGTACACCACCGTTGTCACCAACGTTATTAGGACTCATGATCAACCCTTTCCTGATAGCATCTTTCCCACCACCCGTTTCTATATACCAAACCCCCGCCCCTAAATCCATTCCCTCCGTCATCCACCCCGTCAGCACTTGACATACCAGCTCCGGCGTTGAAAATACCCCCACTGAATACCGCAGGAGATGAAGATGACAACACCGGATAAAGTCGTTTGGATGGATTTCGACGCCCTGGAGCAATTCATGGTGGACGTCTTCCGCGGCATCGGCGTGCCCGAACCCGACGCTCGTATCTGCGCCGATGTCCTCATCACCGCCGATAAACGCGGCATCGACTCCCACGGCGTCGGACGCCTCAAACCCATCTACTACGACCGGATCGTCCACGACAAAATCCAGAACCCCGTCACCCGCGTGGACGTCGTGCGCGACTGCCTCGCCACCGCCGTCGTCGATGGCCATGACGGCATGGGCATGGTCGTCGCCAAGCACTGCATGGGGATGGCCATCGAAAAGGCGCGCCGACATGGCCTCGGCATGGTGGTGGCCCGCAACTCCACCCACTACGGCATCGCCGGCTACTACGCCCTCATGGCCTGCGAAGCCAACATGATCGGCCTCAGCGGCACCAACGCGCGCCCCTCCATCGCCCCCACCTTCGGCGTGGAGAATATGCTGGGCACCAACCCCCTGGTGTTCGGGTTCCCCACTGATGAGGCCTTCGCCTTTACCAACGACTACGCCACCTCCATTACCCAACGCGGCAAGATCGAACAGTACGAACGCGAAGGCACACCCATGGCGCCCGGCCTGGTCATTGACCAATCCGGACATACCAAGACCGATCCCGCCGAAGTCCTGCGCGATCTCGTGGCAGGCACCGCCGCCCTCACCCCCGTCGGCGGCATCGGCGAAGAAACCGGCGGCTACAAGGGCTACGGCTTCGCCACCGTCGTCGAAGTCCTCTCCGCCGCCCTCCAACAGGGCGCCTTCCTCAAACAACTCAATGGCTTCGAAAACGGCTGCAAGGCCCCCTACCACCTCGGCCACTTCTTCATGGCCATCAACATCGAATGTTTCACAGATCCGGCAGCCTTCCGGAAAACCACCGGCGACATCCTGCGCGAACTGCGCGCCTCAAAAAAGGCGCCAGGCCAGAACCGCATCTACACCTGCGGCGAAAAGGAGTACCTCGCCTGGCTGGACCGCAGGGACAAGGGGGCCCCACTCGACACCGTCCTCCAGAAACAGATGATCACCATGCGGAACGAACTGGGTCTCTCCCAATATCAATTTCAATTCGAATAATCACCCTCACAATATAACAATTTGACCTACACCACTTAATATGGCTATGATGGCGTTATGAATGTGGCCAATATTTCATATGCAAGGAATCACCTCAGCGAACTGATCAATCGCGTCAGGGAAGGTGAATCCATTCTCATTACAGACCGCCATGTCCCTGTGGCTCAATTAGATCCCCCATCCAGAACCGGACGCGCAAAACACGACTGGAAGAATAATCTTATCCGGCGTGGCATCCTATGCTCCGCAAAAAACCCACTGGATACCGATGCGCTTATCGCCATGGCCATCCCCACCCCAAAAAGCGAGGGCGATATCCTTGCCGCATTGACAGCCGACAGGGAGGAAAGCCGGTGAAATATTGGGATGCGTCCGCCCTCGTGCCCTTGATCACCCGGCAGACTTTCACCAAACCCATGGAGCAGTTGCTGACTCGGGACGCGGAAGTGATTACATGGTGGGGGTCATCCACTGAATGCTATTCCGCCTTGATGCGCTTGATCCGCGAGGAAAAAATGGACGGCGATCAACAACGCATTGCCGAACAGCGCCTCACGGTTCTGCAAAACGGCTGGGAAGAAGTCGTACCAACCGAAGCGGTCCGTCGGATAGCCAAACGGCTCCTGCGTACCCATTCCCTCCGGGCCGCCGATGCACTGCAACTGGCGGCCGCACTGGCCGCTTGCGAGCAAGAACCGGATCGTTTTGAAATGGTGTGCTTGGATTTGCGATTGACAGAAGCCGCCCGCCGCGAAGGATTTGTCGTTATCGGGATCTGATATGCGCAAATCCGCCACTTCAAATAGATCCGGCACCTGGTTCCTGATCCTGTTCGGCCTGCCCTTTCTGGCCGTCGGCTTGGGCGTCCTCCTCTGGAGCGGCAAGATGTGGATGCTCTACCAGCAAAGCGCTTCATGGCACAGGGTACCCGCCACCATTCTCTCCGCCGATCTCGAAACCCACCACAACAAGAACTCCACCTCCTACTCCGTGAAATGCCGCTATACCTATACCGTTGCCGGACAGACCTATCAGGGTGACCGGGCGGGAATTGAAGGCGGCGGCTCCAGCGATTCCTACCACTCGCGCCGCCACGCCATCCTCACGCGACACCGCAACGCCAAGACCCCCTTTGAGGCCTGGGTGAATCCGGCCAACCCAACCCAGTCCCTCCTTTTCCGCGAAAAGACCACCACCCTCTATGTCCTGCCGTTGTTCGGTCTTGTGTTCGCACTCGCCGGCCTTGCCGTTTCCTGTTCCGGAATTTATATGTCAATCAAGGCGGCCAGCACCCGCGCACGCCTGAATCTCACTCCCGATCGCCCCTGGCGTTCCAACCGCCGCTGGCAAACCTTTCAGGTCCACGATAACCCCGGCAAAAAGATCACCGGCTCCCTCGCCATGGCCCTATTCACCGGCATCTTCATGTCGATATTTGTGATCGCCCTTCACGGTGACGGCAACGCCCCCCTGTTCGCCAAGATCATCGTTGGTCTCTTGACCCTGATTCCCATCGGCGCCCTGATCTCCGCCGTCTATCACACATTGCGCTATCTCAAATACGGCAATGCCACTCTCGTCTTCCGCCAACTGCCGTTCATCATCGGCCAGGAAAATAGCGCCATCCTGTATGTCCGCGAGCATATTGCCACCGAAAAGGGCACCGAACTGACCTTGCAATGCCTGCGAAAAGAATGGGTCAAGAATAACAACAAGTCCTCACTGGAAGAGCGCGAAATCTACAGGGAAAAGAAGACGGTCAACACCGACCTGGCCAGCCGCTCCGGCCGCGGCTCAGCCGTCCCTGTCCAATTCACCATCCCCACCGGACAACCGGAAACTTACACGGCAGAGTTCCCGAATTTCATCTGGCGGCTCACCGCCAAGGCCGCCACCCCCGGTATTGATTTCGCTGCCAGGTTCGAGATCCCCGTCTACAAGGTCGCCGACCCCTCCCTTGTCGACCCCAACCCCATCGTCAACTAGCAGGTTGTCTCTTGGGACATTCCTTATCCTGCCTATCCTATCCATCGATGTTGTCTTCTTCCACTGTGCCGGGGTGGCAATCGCCGTCACGGCGGTTGCATTCTGGGCTCTCCGTTCAACCCACACCTCGTCCAGACAACAACCCCGCCTCGTGCAACACGCTGTATTCCAGCCCACGCGGCCGTAACTGGCTTTTCATCAGCAGCACCCGGTCAACCTTCATCGAACCCAGCACCGTATCCCCACGCCCGCTCAACACCGTCGCCAGCCCCTCCCCGTCCCGCGCCGACTTCACCCGCCCCAAGGTCAGGTGTGGATGAAACTCCCGATCCTCCGGCACAAACCCAAGCCGCCTCAACGCCCCCGCCACCCCAACCTGCAACTCCATCAACGCCGGATCCTCCTTTATCCCGGCCCACACCACCCGCGGCAACCGCGCCGCCCCGAACCACCCCAGCCCCTTGACCTCACAGGTGAAAACAACCGACAACGCGGCAACCTCGTCCAAAGCGCCATTGATTTCGGGAACACGCTCTTCAGGAATCTCGCCTAGGAACGCCAGCGTGAGGTGAATGCAATCCGCCGCCACCCACTTGACCTTGGAATGCGTCTTCTTTAACGCCTCGATTTCCCGCCCCAGAACCACACGGACATCATCGCCAATATCCACCGCCACAAACACCCTGACAAACCCAACACTCATCAGATCCCTTCACACCCACACACACTCCCCAGCCTCCCGTACAACGCCAGCAGGAAATCCCGGTTGTCGGCGCTCAAATACCGCATCTCGCCTCCCATGCGGCTGAACGTCTTGCAGTACCTCAGGTAATACGCCGGATTGTCCATCGGCGGCTCGCCATCCTTCTGCCAATTCCAATTCGATTCGGCCAGATCCACCACGGCAATGAAATGGCGGTCAATAGGGGCCCCCGCCTGAAGCGCCAGATTCTGCGCCATCGCCAACGCCTTCTCGAAAATCATGGGGGACATCACCGCCGACCCGACAGACAGGTAAACGCCATCCTGAAGCCGACTGACTGAATCGCCAAATGTTAGGAAATCCCGTAACGCCGTCCGTCCAATCGCGGCGCCATGATTCATGGGGTGATTGTAAATGATGTCATGCCCGATCATCGGATGCCCTGTAAAGGGAATCCCTAAACGGAATGCCGCCGCCTGCGCACTATATCGCTTGAACGGATGTCCAACCGCCATCCACCCCGGCTTAAGCGCAAACTGTTTGATCACGCCAAGCAAGTCCGCCGCCGCCGCCACCCGATCCCACGCCTCTTCTCCGCCCCCGCCCTTCCCTTCCACCACGGCCTTCAACACCTCAACCGCCGGAATATCCAACCCCTCCCTCTCGATCATCTTCCCCACCGACTCCCCGTACCCCAACCCCTCATACGCCCCGACCACAATCGCCAGGTTGATCAGAAACCCCGTCTCCTGCCAGATGCCGAATTCGCCCCGCGCCACATTCCCCTTCACATCCTCACTGCTGGCGCCCTGGAAGGCAAATTCCCAGTCGTGAATAATCCCGGCGCCATTCGTCGCCAGATGCGTAACCCACCCTTCCTCCATCAGGCGGATCAATACCGGCCCCAGCCCGTTCTTGATGGTATGAGCCCCAAAGGCCAACATCACCGGCCGTTTGAACTGCCGGGCCTTCCGCACGCGTACGGCAATCTCCCCCAGCGCCTGCTCCGCCGCCGGACGCATCGGGCGCGCCACCTGATCGGGATTCACATGATCCTTCTCAATGGCCAACTTGTTCAGCCGCTGCCTGAGCGACTTAATCACCAACTTACTGCGATTCAATTGAGAATGGGGCATGACCGTCATTCCTCCCGCACAATATCAGCGCCCAGCGCCCGGAGTTTCTCCTCCACCTTTTCATAACCGCGATCAATGCTCTGCGCATTATGAATCACACTCTCCCCCTTGGCGCACAACGCCGCCATGAGCAACGCCATACCCGCGCGAATATCAGGACTGGCCATCGGGATGCTGTGCAATCGCGAGGGACCGGTCACCAGCACGCGGTGCGGATCGCACACCACCATCCCCGCCCCCATCCCAATCAGGTTATCCACAAAATATAACCGGCTCTCGAACATCTTCTCGAAAAACAACACCGCCCCATGCGCCTGGGTGGCCGCCACCAACAGCACACTCATCAAATCCGACGGAAACATCGGCCAGGGTCCATCCTCAATCTTTGGAATCACCGATCCGACATCTTTGACAACCCGTAGTTTCTGCCGCGGCGCCAGGAGCAACTCCGACCCGCTCACCTGGAACCGGATCCCCAACTTCTGGAACGTCTTGCCGATAATCAGCAACGGTTCGGGTTCCACCCCACTGACCCGCAACTCACCCCCGGTAATGGCCGCCGCCGCCACATAACTCCCGACCTCGATATAGTCCGGCTGGACGACATGCGTCGCGCCACCAAGACTCGACACCCCCTCGACTTCCAACCGGTTCGTGCCAATCCCCGTGATCCGGGCGCCCATCTTGTTCAAGAGCAGTACCAGGTCCGTCACATGCGGTTCGCAGGCGGCATTGAAAATCGTGCTCTTCCCTTTCGCCAGTACGCTGGCCATCAGGACATTCTCGGTGGCGGTCACGCTGGCCTCATCCAGCACCATTGACGCCCCTTCGAGGCATCGGCGCCGGAATACAAAATGCCGGCCACCCTCCACCTCAATCCCCAACGCCGCCAATCCCTGGAAATGCGTGTCAACCCGCCGCCGCCCAATCACGTCCCCGCCCGGTGGCGACAACGTCGCCCGCCCCAGTCTGGCCGCCAGGGGCCCCGCCAACAGAATGGACGACCGGACCTTGCCGCAGAGGGCCGGGTCCAGTTTACTGCGGCGCAACCCTTTCGCGCAAAGCCGGACCGTATGCCCCTTGACCTCCACGCTCACGCCCAACTTGTCCAGCAACTCAAGCATCGTGCGGACATCGTCAATCAGGGGAACATTTTCCAGAACGATCATCTCATCGGTCAATACACACGCCGCCAACATCGGCAGGACCGCATTCTTGTTGCCGCCCGGCACAAAACTGCCGCTCAATCGTTTGCCGCCATGAATAATGAATCTGGACATGGATATGGAATGGTTTGCTGGTTGTGCGCGTGAGCCTGCCAAAGCCCACCCGTGAAGTCAAAGTTGAATTCACTCACTGAGAGGTGGACGTCGCCGTCCCGGCGACGTTGAGCTTGGGGAGCGCCAGGCAAGTGCCTGACGCCGCCGGGACGTCGGTGTCCACCAATCGAACATCAAGAGATCTGAATCGTTCCGGTTAAGGAAGGATTGATTGGTGAGGCGGGCCGGTGTATGGTGCGCGACTCGTGAAAACCAGAAGGGTTGCGGGTTGGAGCAAGAGACTCTGTTGATAATTCTGGATTTGGCGTTCTAACAGGTTCCCGCAAACCGACCCCAATGGGAGAAACCGTATGCATATGGGTGATGGAAGAGGAAATGTCCCCAGACCAATGATCCTGGCGTTGTTGTTCACATTGGTTGTGACCGTGCAGGCGGAGAATATGGATCGCTACCGCGGCGTGGACAACAGCGGGGCCTACGCCGCCAAGGGACTCTTGCGCGTCTGGCCGAAGGACGGCCCGAAACTCCTATGGAAAACCGATGTCGGGGCCGGGTGGGCCAATGTTGCGGTCGTGGATGGCAAGGTCTACATTCCCGGCGGCTTGACCGCGCAGTTGTTTGTGTACGATCTCGACGGCAACCTCCTGGACAAAGCCGTGGCGGGGTCCGCCATCTGGAAGAAATGGTCCGGCAGCCGCACCACCCCTATCGTGCATAATGGCATGGCGGCGATCGGAATGCCGAATGCGGACTACGTCGGCATTGATCTGAAGACCATGGAGGCGCGCTGGCAACTGAACGCATGGAAGGGATTCGGGTCAGGGAAAGGCTCCATGGGGTGGGGCTGGCCGGAATCTCCGATGCGCCACGAGAACAAACTCATCTTCAACCCCTGCAGTCGTGACGCGGAAACGCCGGGGATCGTCGCAGTGGATATCCGGAACGGCAAGACGGTGTGGGAACTGCCCGGCAAAGGCGACATCAGGGACTCGAAGGGGCTTGAGATCAAGAAGCTACGTTACTCGGCAATGGATGTTTCCGGCGCTTGTTTCCGCCACAACGGGCGGGATCTTGTAGCCTATCCAACCATTTCCTGGTTCGTCTGCCTGGACGCGCAAACCGGAAAACTCCTGTGGGAACTGCCGACAAGTGGCGGAAATCTGCCACCGGTCTATAGCAATGGCCGGCTACTGGCAGATTTGGGCGGATCCTTGCGGATGCTGGAACTGGCCCCGGACGGGACTTCCGTCAAGACGCTCTGGACGCGCGCCGGAGGAGTTGGATTCGGCGGCGGCACGATGTTTGGCGATCGCCTCTACCTCATCGCCAACAAGAACGCCCTGCCCGTCGCTGGCGACGGGGCAGCGGTCCCGCCTGCGTTGCCAAACCGAGCCCCCGTGAGGTCTGTCAAACCGGAGACGGCACTGGTGTGTCTGGACGCGCAAACCGGAAACCTCATCGCCTCTCTGCCGTCGAGCGGCCAAGGCAACGTGGTTTCCGCGGAAGGTATGGTGTATGTGGCGGATGCGGCTGCCTTCGGGGCGCCGTTGCGGGTCCGCCTGGTGCGTCCGACGGCCGGGGGAATGGAGGTGGCCGGCGAGTTGAGTGTGAAGGATCCGACCGGCGGGGAACAGGGATGGCATGTTGCGATTTCGCCGGTGGTGGCCGAGGGACGGTTGTTTATCCACTACGGAAACCTCTATGTTTATGATCTGCGCGTTGAAAAACCAGCCATCGGTTGGAGGCACTCCGGCAACGGCATTGTCGAAGGCGCCCATCCTCCACTGCCATGGAGCCGGGCGGCCAATCTCCGTTGGAGCGTGGCCGTGGACGGCTCGGCGGAGACACTAACAGCGGCCGAGGGTCGCGTGCTGGTTGGCAGTCCCGGGGCGCTCTCCTGTGTGGATGGCACCACCGGCAAGACCCTGTGGACCCACCAGCAAGCCGGCGTCCAATCGCCTTGGACGGCATGCGCCACGGTGCGCGAGGGCGCCGTGTTCGCGGTGTTTGGCAACGGCGCCGTGACCCGGTTGAACCTGGCGGATGGCAAGATGATTTGGACTGCCTTATGCAAGACATCGCCAGGTCACAAGATCACTGCGCCTCTGCTGAGTGAAAACGTTCTGGCGGTCCAGGGCGCTGAATTGACCGGGTTCGATGTTGAGACGGGAAGTGTCCTCTGGAAACATCCCGTGCCGGATAACGCGTACGGGACACCGGCCAAACTGCGGCTGGATGGCGTTGGCTCCTTCGTGACCGGATGGGGTGCCCTGGTTCGAACGACCGACGGTGTGATTACCGTCAAGGATTTGCCGACCGCGACGGGCGATCTCCTGGCGGGTGACTACACGGCGTATCTTTGCGGGGCGACTGTAACTGCCTTGCGATTCGTCGCGAAGGACGGCGTTCCGGCCGTTTCCAAACAGTGGGAGTCGAAGGTAAGCGCGTCCGGATTGGCACCCCTTGAGTATAACGGGTTGCTGTTTGTCCCCGCGAAACAACCGGCCTTGCTGGCGTTGGACGCGGCCACAGGCAAAACCGTCGGTGAATTGTCCCTGGCGGATCCACTTGTGGAAGCGCCGTTTCTGGTCAACGGTCACTTGTGGCTGCCGGGCCGTACAACACGTGTTGTGATGCCGACGGCCGGGATGGAGATGGTGTGGGAGTTCTCCGGGAGTGTCAAGGCCTTGGCGTTTTCCGGGGATGGCGTGACCGTGCTGTCCGGAAACCGGTTGCACCACCTCGCGGGCGGAACAGTGACAGAACCGGTTCGACCGGTATCGATCTCCGTTGATCCGGTGGCAAACGCCGTGTTGCCATCAGGGTTTCCAGTATCACCGTTTGTGGACAATACCATGCCGATCCATTGGTTATGGGCGGCTCCCATCCCCGGTCGAAATCTGACCAATGATTTCCTGGCGCCACTGGGTGGCATCGCCAAGGCCTTGCCCGCACCAGGCACCGCCTTCACCGCGGGAGGAAAGAACTATCATTTTCAGTCCCTGACCACCAATCACCTCTGGCAGGATAAGCGTTTCACAGCCAATCTTCCTGCCATCGATCTGACGGCAATTCACAACCGCCAGTTCCATACGACGGGTCTCTACATGACGGCGATCAAGAACGACAAGGATCGTTGGGTCAAGGTGGCGTTGCTGACCCCGGGGCGCAGTCATTTCCGCTCCCAGTTGGATTTTGCCGTCTTCCTGTCCGGCAAACGAGTCGAGGAAAATGTCCCGATTCGTTTGCCGGCGGGGCGCCATGTACTGTTCATTCAGGCCGCGATTGGCGACTGCGCAACATGGGGCAAGATCTGGATGTGTCCGCGGCTGATCGATGTCACCGACACCACGGAGAAGGCACTGGCCAACGACAGGGCCACCCAGGAGGCCTGGCGCACCTATCAGGAGACTGAAGCCAACAAGCCCTTCGTTCTGCCATGAGTCGAACGCTCTGGATAGGCGTTGGTGTCCTTGTTCTTGCGGCCGGGATTGGCACGGCGGTTTGGAAGACGGCAAAAGCGGTCCCGCCAGCGGTGGATGCCCGTATTCTGCATCCTCCTGACGGTGCCGTCTTACCGTCGAACCTGTCGGCACCCTTGATTCGCTGGACTGTCGGCGCCGGACCTTGGAATCTCACGATCCGGTTTGGCGCCCGGACCCGCATCGTCACGATTACCGGGTCGGATGCGTGCTGGCAGCCGGAACCCGCGTGGTGGCATGAGGTCGTGGAGCAGTCGGCGGGAAAGGACATCTTTCTGCAGGTAGGATCCGGTCCTGAATCGGTGATCCACCTCGAACGCGAACCCCTGGACGCACCGTTGTTCTTCCGGGAGGTTCCGCTTCCTTTTTCGGAGGCGGTCAAGGATCCCTCGCGTATCGTCTGGCGATTCGGCTCCATCGCGACGACAGAACCACCTGCGCCAGTACTGCAGGGACTTCCCGTCTGCGGAAACTGCCATTCGTTTTCAGCCGATGGGCACACGCTCGGGATGGATGTGGATTACGCCAACGATAAGGGATCCTACGTCATTGCGCCGGTGACCCCAACCATCGATCTGACGAGGGAACGCATACTCACGTGGAGCGACTACCGGCGCGAAGATAAAACCGGCACGTTCGGGTTGCTGTCGCAGGTTTCGCCCGATGGACGGTATGCGATTAGCACGGTCAAGGACCGTTCGATCTTCATGGCCAGGACGAATCTCGCGTTTTCCCAGTTGTTCTTCCCGATCAAAGGGATCCTTGCGGTCTTTGACACGCAAACGCGCCAGTTTGCGCCCCTGCCGGGAGCGGACGACCCGCGTTACGTACAGAGTAACCCGGTGTGGAGTCCCGACGGCCAATTCATTGTGTTTGCCCGTGCGCCGGCGTACGACTTGAAGAACCTGAAACATCCCGAATCCGCCCTGGTGAGCGAGGCTGAGGCCTCGGCCTTCTTCCAGGAAAATCCGCGCTACGGGTATGACCTGTTCCGCGTGCCGTTCAACTCGGGACGAGGCGGGGCGGCCGAACCCCTGATCGGCGCGAGCGGCGGCGGAATGAGCCACTATTTTCCGCGGTATTCACCTGATGGCCGCTGGATCGTCTTCTGCCGGGCGCGTGACTTCATGTTGTTGCAACCCGACAGCGAACTGTGGGTCATTCCGTCCGGGGGTGGCGAGGCGCGGCGGTTGCGGTGCAACACGAACCTGATGAACTCCTGGCACACGTTTTCACCCGACGGCCGTTGGCTTGCCTTTGCGACCAAGGCGTGGGGCCCCTACACCCGCATTGCCCTTGCACGGTTTTACGGCGACGGGCAGACCAGTCCGGCCGTGACCTTGTTTCAGTTAACCGCCGGGGACCGGGCCGCGAACATTCCTGAGTTCGTGAACCAGCCGGCGGGTGCCATCACCCAAATCCGGGAACGTTTCATGGATGATTTATCCTATGTGCGGGCGGGCACGGACTTGTTCAATGGCGGCGACGCCGGACGTGCCGAAGCGATGTTCCGCCGGGCGACGGTCTTGAATCCGACGAACGAGACAGCCCACTTCTGCCTGGGCAATGCGTTGGCCCAGCAAAGCCGGTTTTCCGACGCCTTGGCGTCGTTTGCCCGCGCCGAAACCCTGATGCCTCGTGACGTGTATGCGTGCCGACGGGGCCAGGTGTTGCGGCAACTGGGACATCTCCCGGAGGCGCGTGAGGCCTTGGAGCGGGCGGTTGGGATGAATCCAGACAATCTTGAGGCACAGACCGAATTAGGCAAGGTGCTGTATGAACTGGGTCTATTCCAGGAGGCGGTCTCGCTTCTGGGGAAAGTGGTGCAACGCATGCCGGACCAGGCGGAGGCGCGGTTCAGCATGGCGGTCGCTCTGTGGCGCGCAGGCGACATCGCCGCCGCGAAGCGGGAGGCGTCCATGGCGCTATCCCGGAGTGTCGATCCGGAACAAATCGAGCAGATCGAACGTTTGTTGAGAGTCTTGCGCTGACCCTGCACCCTGAAGCGTGCCCGACAGGTCCAGACCGTAGACGTAGTAGTTGGTAACACCCGGCTCGCCAGAGACGGCTCGCCCTACCTCCCGGATCATCGCCCAGCCGTCGTAAATGAAAGAGGAGTCAGAAACCTGCGTTCTCTAAGGGACGTTCTCCACTCCAAGGGACACTCCAAGGGACACACACACTCCAAGGGACACACAAATAGTCGGGAACCGGCAGCACGATACGCCCACTTCCCTCGGATTACTCCTCCGGTTTTGCCCGAACCGGCAACCAGACATCAGTTCCCGCCAAACCCGTGTCAACCGATCGCCGTCACCACAATTGTCACATCACCCTGACGCCATCAAGACAAGGCTCCGCCCTTGGCGTGTCACCGTTACAGTTACAGGAAAATCACGATTGCACCCACCTCTCCGGCGTCTATGCCGGGGCCGGTCGCCCAATCACCGACAGCCGCAATGCACGCGCTGTCGCCAAATCCCCCCACTCCCCACCCACCATCGTCCGCGCCCCATCCGCTCGCTTCTCCCCAAAATGACCCCGGTGCCGCCTGAACGCCTCATCCACAAACGCACGCCCGCCCAGGATCGCACCATCCGTGAAATACCTCACCCGGCACCTCAACACCTCATTCAACGGCAACTTCCCCTTCACCTTCATCACCTCTTCCACCGCCTCCACCGTAAACCCTCGCTTGATCGCCCGCCCCCCCTCACTGACCCCGCGGGCCTCCCCCGTCATATACAGCAACTGCCGATACCGCCCTGACACCTCACTCCACTCCCCCTCCTCCCCAAACGCCCGCCTCAACCCTTCCCGCGCCTGCTTCCCTCCCCCCACCGCCTCCCCATATCCACAATA
>CAZHRU010000007.1:0-55369 GCA_964535015.1 uncultured Verrucomicrobiota bacterium
AGAAGATTTCCAAGCGGATGAAGGTGCTCGAGGGTTTCTTGAACAGCAACATGCGCCCGGAGTGGATGATTTTTGAAGTGTTGCCTGTGATTCCGCCCGACCTGCGGCCGCTGGTGCCTTTGGAGGGGGGGCGATTCGCGACCTCGGACCTGAATGATCTTTATCGGCGGGTCATCAACCGCAACAACCGGTTGAAGAACCTGCTGCAACTCAAAACGCCTGATGTCATCATCCGGAACGAAAAACGCATGTTGCAGGAGGCGGTGGATGCGGTGATTGACAATGGGCGGCATGGTCGTGCTGTGACGGGAGCGGGGAACCGCCCGTTGAAGTCGTTGAGCGACATGCTGAAGGGTAAAGGCGGGCGTTTCCGGCAGAACTTGCTGGGCAAGCGCGTGGATTACTCGGGTCGTTCGGTGATTGTCGTCGGGCCGGAACTCAAGTTGCATCAGTGCGGTTTGCCCAAGAAGATGGCGTTGGTGCTCTTCGAGCCGTTCATCATTCGCCGCCTCAAGGAGATGGGTGTGGCGCACACGGTGCGTAGCGCCAAGAAGTTGATCGACAAGCAGTCGGACGAGGTGTGGGCGATTTTGGAGGAAATCACGCGCGACAAGACGGTGATGTTGAATCGTGCGCCGACGTTGCATCGCTTGAGCATTCAGTCGTTTGAGCCTGTTTTGGTGGAAGGGGAGGCCATTCAGATTCATCCGTTGGTTTGTACGGCGTATAACGCGGACTTCGATGGCGACCAGATGGCGGTTCATGTGCCGTTGTCCATTGAAGCTCAGTTGGAGTCCCGCCTGCTGATGCTTTCGACGAACAATGTGTTTTCGCCGTCAAGCGGCAGGCCGGTCATGACGCCGACGCAGGACATTGCGTTGGGCCTCTATTACTTGACCTCCTCGGCGCAGAAGGATCGCACCAAGGAGATCAAGCGGAAACTGTCCGGCCAGGCGGTCGAGCAGGAGCGTTTGCCGATTTTCGGTGATGCGAGCGAGGCGCGATTGGCCTACGACGATGGAGCGCTCAAGATTCACGACAGGATCCGGTTCAAGAATCCGGATTTGAACCGAAGCACTGTGTTTGGCGACAGCAATAGTAAGATGCTGGTGACGACAGTGGGTCGCGTGTTCTTCAACGAGATTCTGCCGGCGTCACTGGGCTTCATCAATCGCTGTTGTGACAAGTCGTTTTTGGGCAAGATCATCTGGCAGTGTTATCACCTGAGCGGGAATGTCGAGACGGTGCGGGTGCTGGACAGTTTGAAGAATATGGGTTTTGAGCACGCGACGCTGGCAGGTGTCTCGATCGGTCTGGGTGACATGATCATCCCCGCCGAGAAAGAGGAGATCATTGGCAAGGCCCGCAAGGCGGTGGCCGAAGTTGAGAGCCAGTACCGGCGCGGTGTCATTACCGACGGTGAACGTTACAACAAGATTGTGGACATTTGGACGCACACGACCGAAGAGACGTCGAACGCCATGTATCGGGCGATCGAAGAGAACGCAGGGAGTGATGAGGCGAATCCAATTTTCATGATGGTTGACTCAAAGGCCCGTGGCAGCCGGCAGCAGATCCGCCAGTTGGCGGGTATGCGTGGTTTGATGGCCAAGCCGTCGGGTGAGATCATTGAGCGGCCGATCTTGTCGAATTTCCGTGAAGGGTTGAGTGTTCTGGAGTACTTCATCAGCACGCATGGTGCGCGCAAGGGGTTGGCGGATACGGCGTTGAAGACCGCCGATGCGGGGTATCTGACGCGTAAACTGGTGGATGTTTCGCAGGATGTGCGGGTGATTGAGCAGGACTGCAACACCCTGAATGGCATCGAAGTCAAAGGTATCGGGCAGGCCGAGGAGAGTCTCGTGTCGTTGCGCGACCGGATTATTGGCCGCACCACCCTGGTGGACGTGGTTAATCCGATTACGCGCGAAGTTCTGGCGTCGGCGGGTTCCCTGATAGACGAAGACATCGGTGAACGCATCATGGATGCAGATGTGGACAAAGTTCGCATCCGGAGTGTGTTGACGTGCGAGTCGCGACGCGGTGTGTGCGCCAAATGTTATGGGCGTGATCCCTCGACGGGGCGGCTTGTGGAAATAGGGGGTGCGGTCGGAATCATCGCGGCTCAGTCCATTGGTGAGCCGGGGACCCAGTTGACCATGCGGACCTTCCACATCGGTGGTACGGCGAGTTCGGTCTTCAAGCAGCCGCATGTCATTGCGAAGCATGACGGCATTATCCAGTACACCAATCTTCGTATTGTCACGAATGGGCTTGGCCACTTTGTCGTGCTCAACAAGAATGGGTCTGTGGGTGTCTTTGACGATGCCGGTCGTGAAGTCGAGCGTCATACCATGGCGATTGGTGCGATCATCAGTGTGCAGGATGGCGGGCGGGTGAAGAAGGGGCAAAGCTTTATTGAGTGGGATCCCTACAGCGTGCCGATCTTGGCTGAGCGTCCCGGCGTGGTTCATTTTCATGGCTTCATCGAGAATGTGACGGTCAAGAAAGAAGTCGACCAGTCGACGGGATTGATGGGGACGGTGGTGCTGGAGCACAAGGAGGATCTGCATCCCCAGATTGTCATTACCTACGCAGGCACCAAGGAACAGCCGACGTCGTACAATATTCCGGCCGGGGCGCACGTGATGGTCAAGGATGGTAAGAAGGTGGCGGCTGGTGAAGTTCTGGCCAAGACGCCGCGGAAGGAATCCAAGACGAAGGACATCACCGGTGGTCTGCCGCGAGTGGCGGAGCTATTTGAGGCGCGTCGGCCGAAGGATGCGGCGGAGATTGCCAAGATTGACGGGTTGGTTGATTTTGGCCCGAACCAGCGTGGTCGTCGCAGTCTGATTATTCGTGACACCGTGACGGGCGACGAGGAGCAGCATTTGATTCCGATGGGTAAGCACATTGTTGTTTACAAGGGAGATTTTGTTCAGAAGGGGCAGCAGTTGACTGAAGGTCCGGTGGTGCCGCAGGAGATTCTCGAAATCTGTGGCCCGCAGGAGTTGCAGGAATACTTGGTGAACCAAGTTCAGGAAGTTTACCGGTTACAGGGCGTGGACATCAACGACAAGCATATTGAGATCATTGTCAGGCAGATGCTACGCAAGGTCAGGATTACCGATCCCGGTGATACGGACTTCCTCTGGGGTGAGCAGGTTGAGAAGCAGACGTTCCAGGAAGTCAACCAGAAGGCGGCGGCGGAGGGCAAGCGGTCTGCTGAGGCCTCCCCGGCCCTGTTGGGGGTGACGAAGGCCGCGCTGGAAACCGAGAGTTTCATTTCGGCGGCATCGTTCCAGGATACGACGCGAGTGTTGACCGAGGCGGCGACGCTGGGCCGAGTGGACACGTTGTACGGATTCAAGGAGAATGTGATCATGGGGCATTTGATTCCGGGAGGGACTGGATTCCCGATGTTCCGCAATATTAAACTGGTGCCGCTGGCGGAGCCGATTCCCGAGGAAGAGTTGAGGCAAGAGAGTGAAGCGGTGAAGAAAGCTCAGGAGCTTCTTGGATAATGCTTGACAGAACGTGGGGTGCTTCGGCATCATCGCGCGCTTTGTGTATTGGAGGAAACTAGAGTATGCCAACAATTAACCAGCTGGTGAAGTATGGGCGGAAGCAGGTCCGCTACAAGAGCAAGTCGCCGGCGTTGAAGAATTGCCCGCAGCGTCGAGGTGTGTGTCTATCGGTCAAGACGCAGACTCCGAAGAAACCGAACTCGGCGTTGCGGAAGGTGGCACGTGTGCGGTTGACCAACGGCGAGGAAGTGACTGCGTATATTCCTGGCGAAGGACACAATTTGCAGGAGCACAGTGTTGTGCTTGTGCGTGGTGGACGTGTGAAGGATTTGCCTGGCGTGCGGTATCACATTGTTCGTGGTACTCTGGATACGCTGGGTGTGGACGGGCGGCACCGGGGCCGTTCCAAATATGGCGTGAAAATGCCCAAGCAGTAACGCGTAGGACGGCGCAAGAACATGGGACGAAGACGTAAAGTACAACGACGAGCAGTCGAATCGGATCCGAAGTACAGCAGTGAGCTGGTCGGCCGGCTGGTCAACCGCCTGATGAAGGTGGGTAAGAAATCGGTGGCAACGAACATCGTTTACGATGCTTTGAGAGTCATCCAGGAAAAGCATGCGGATGCCGATCCGCTCGAGGTATTGCTTCGGGCGATCGACAATGTGAAACCGAGGGTGGAAGTCAAGTCACGGCGAGTTGGCGGTGCGACGTATCAGGTGCCGGTGGAGGTCAGTTCAGATCGCCAGGCGGCCTTGGCGATGCGGTGGCTCATCCAGTACGCGAAGACACGCAAAGGAGTTCCCATGCGACGCGCTCTGGCGATGGAAATCCTGGATGCGTATGCTGAACAGGGGAACGCGATCAAAAAGCGTGACGACACGCACAAGATGGCGCAGGCGAACAAGGCTTTTGCACATTACAGGTGGTAGTTTACGAAGGGTAGACGTTGGCGTGCTGATGCGCGACGGGGTCTGCCAATGGCACTAACGGCAATGGAAACGATCTTGGAACAGAAGCGAAAAGGTGATTCGGCGGGGGAGGTTCGTTCGCGCGAAGCGGCGGATCGTTCCCGGCCGTTGGCTGACCTGCGCAATATCGGCATCATTGCCCATATTGACGCCGGGAAGACCACGACCACCGAGCGAATTTTGTTCTATGCCGGCCGTGTGCATCGCATGGGTGAAGTTCACGAGGGTACCGCCACGATGGACTGGATGCCTCAGGAAAAGGAACGGGGCATCACGATCACCAGTGCGGCGACGACCTGTTTCTGGAAGAATCACCAGATCAACATCATTGATACCCCCGGGCATGTTGATTTCACCGTGGAGGTGGAGCGGTCGTTGCGGGTTCTTGATGGCGCCGTGGTTGTTTTTTGCGGGGTGGGTGGTGTTCAGCCGCAATCGGAGACGGTGTGGCGGCAGGCAGACCGGTATCATGTTCCGCGTCTGGCGTTTGTCAACAAGATGGATCGTATTGGCGCCGACTTCAATTCCGTGATCCGGCAGATGCGCGAAAAGCTTGGGGCGAGGCCGCTGGCGATTCAGATTCCCATGGGTTGCGAGGATCAGTTCCGAGGAGTTGTGGACTTGGTGACGATGGAAGCGCTGACGTATGACGATACGTCACTGGGAGTCAAAGTGGTGACATCGTCGATTCCGTCCGATGTGGGGGTGCAGGCGGAAAAGGCGCGGGCCGAAATGATTGAGTGTCTGGCGGAGTGCGATGAGGGAGTGTTGGAGGCCTATCTTGATAATCCCGATGTGCCTGCCGCGGTCTTGAAGGAAGGGTTGCGTCGCGCGACGCTGGCCCAGAAGATCACGCCGGTTTTGGCGGGGTCGTCGTTACGCAATAAGGGTGTTCAGCAGTTGCTGGATGGGGTTGTGGACTATCTCCCATCGCCGTTGGACGTTCTCCCGGTTGAGGGGGTGCACCCGAAGACGCACGAGGCTGTGACGCGCGAGACGGATGATTTTGCTCCGTTGAGTGCGCTGGTTTTCAAGCTGATGAATGATCCCTACATGGGTCGGATGGCCTTTGTGCGGGTTTACTCCGGCCAGTTGAAGAAAGGCCAGAACGTGTTCAACGCCCGCCAGCGCAAGCGTGAGCGGGTCATGAAACTCGTCCTGCTACATGCCGATGACCGGCAGGAGGTTGAGACGATTCACGCCGGGGAAATCGGTGCCGTGGTTGGGCTCAAGCAGGCCACCACTGGAGACACATTATGTGCGGAGAATCAGCCTGTTGAACTTGAGCGCATTCGTTTCCCGGAGCCGGTGATGTCGATGGCGATCGAGCCGAAGTCGCAAGCCGACCGGGACAAACTGAACGAAGCCCTGGCTGCGCTGGCGGCCGAGGATCCGACGTGCGTGGTCTCTTTGGATGGCGACACCGGGCAGACTCTTTTGAGCGGCATGGGTGAACTCCATCTGGAGATCCTGAAAGACCGCATGCTTCGCGAATACAAGGTTCAGGCGAATGCTGGTCGTCCCATGGTGGCGTATCGTGAGAGCGTCTCCGCCGCGGGCCGTGGGGAATACAAGTTTGAGCGTGACATTGGCGGGCAGCGCCAGTATGCCGAAGTGGTGATCGAAGTCAGCCCGGCTGAGCGGGGAAGTGGAAATGATGTGGAGTTTGCCATACCGGCGAGCCGCATACCTGCCGAGTTCAGGCCATGCGTTGAGGAGGGCATCCGGGATGGCCTGCTGACGGGTGTGGTGGCGAACTATTCCCTGGTTGATCTTCATGTGCGTATTGTGGGCGGTAGTTTTCACGAGCAGGAGTCTACGGAGATGGCGTTTCGGACGGCGGGCAACATGGCCTTACGGGCGGCTGCCAATGTGGCGGCGCCGGTGATTCTGGAGCCCATCATGTCGCTCGAGATTGTTCTTCCACCGGAGCACCTTGGCGATGTATTGAACGATGTCAGTGCACGGCGCGGTCATGTGCATGATATGATCAGTCGGGAGACCGTGCAGGTTATTCATGCAAGAATACCCTTGGCGGAGCTTTTCGGTTATTCGACTGCCATCCGGTCCCTGACACGGGGGCGGGCGAGTTATACGATGGAACCGGCCTGTTTTGACGTCGTGCCGGCGGCGATCCAACAGCAACTTCTGGAACGGTGAGTGGAAACATGGAAAAACAACGCATACGAATACGTTTGAAGGCTTACGACTACCGCGTGCTGGACCAATCGGTGTCCGACATTGTGGAGACGGCAAAGCGAACAGGGGCGAGGGTTGTCGGTCCGATTCCGATGCCGACGCGGATTGAGCGCTACAGCGTCAATCGCAGCGTGCATGCCGACAAGAAGTCAATGGAGCAGTTTGAGGTCCGCACCCATAAACGGTTGCTGGATATAGTGGAGCCGACGGCAAAGACGGTGGATGAGCTGAAGAAGCTCAACATGCCGGCGGGTGTGGATATAACGATCAAGATCTGAGTGGATGGCCATGCAAGGGATACTTGGAAAAAAAATAGGCATGACGCGGGTCTTCGGTGACGAAGGTCGCCAGATTCCTGTGACGGTAATTGAAGTCGGGCCTTGCGTTGTTGTGCAACGCAAGACCAAGGCGCAGGACGGGTATGATGCGCTAAAGATCGGTCTCGGGCCGAAGAAGGCGACGCGTACCAGCAAGCCTGAGGCTGGGGAAGCGAAGGCTTCGGGTGGGGTGGCGCAGCAGTACTTGCACGAATTCCGCGTCGATTCGACTGAGGAGTTAAAGGCAGGCGACGCGGTGACAGCGGCAGTCCTGGAAGGTGCGTCCCATGTGGATATCACGGGGATTACGAAGGGGCGCGGCTTTCAGGGTGTTATGCGCCGGCATGGAATGAAGGGCGGACCGATGACCCATGGTGGCCACTCGAAGCGTCGCATCGGATCGATTGGTTGCCGTTCGTTCCCGGGTCGGATTCACAAGGGGAAGCGGATGCCTGGTCACATGGGTAATGTGAAGGCAACCACTCAGAACTTGCAAGTTGTGCAACTGCGTACGGCGGAGAATTTGTTGTTGGTCTGCGGGGCGGTTCCCGGTCCGGCAGGGGCGATGGTGGTGATTCGGAAAGCACTGAAGAAGGCTGGGCAGGCGAAATGAGCAAGTTGTCCGTCTATGACATGCGGGGCACTTCCCTCGGGGAATTCGAGTTCCCGGAAAAGTTTTTGACGAAGAAGGGCAGTCAGGCCGTGCATGATGTGGTGGTAGCGCAGCAGGCGGGGAAGCGCGCTGGGACTGCATCGACGCTTGGCAAGGGTGCGGTTGCCGGTAGCGGCAAGAAGCCGTGGCGTCAGAAGGGGACGGGTCAGGCGCGAGCTGGCTACAAGCAGTCTCCGGTGTGGCGTGGCGGTGGTGTGGCCCATGGCCCGCATCCGCGGTCTTATGAGAAGACGGTGCCTCAGAAGGTGGCTCGGCTGGCTTTTCGTCGTGTGATCAGTGATTTGGTTCGCGAGGGGCGGATTCGTGTGGTCGATCAACTGACCGTGGCTGAGCCTAAGACGAAGGTGGCCATTGGTGTGATGAAGTCTATGGGGTTGGAAAGTGCGCTGATTTTGGTCGATCGGCTGGATAAGAATCTTATCTGTGCGGTTCGCAACCTGCGGTCAGTGGAAGCGACGACGGCCCAGACGGTCAGCACCTTCCAGTTGTTGAGTTACCCGGTAACGGTGGTCACCCGCGCGGCGATGGATGTGCTGTGTGCGCGTCTTCAGGGTGATGAGGGGAGGAAGTCATGAAAGACGGTTTATCAGCGATCAAGGGTCTCAATATCACAGAAAAAGGGACTCAGTTAGCCGCGCAGAACAAGTATTTGTTCAAGGTGGACCCCACCGCGAACAAGCTTGAGATTAAGAAGGCGGTTGAGGACTTTTTCAAGGTGAAGGTGGTGAAGGTGCATACGATGAATTATCTTGGCAAGGAACGCCGGGTGCGCACACTTCACTATGGAAGGAAGCCTGACTGGAAGCGGGCGATAGTCACTCTCAAAGAAGGCGACAAGATCGATCTCGAGTAGGAGCAACGAATGGCTTTGAAGACTTTCAAACCGACGACACCGAGCCTGCGTTTTACGCAGTTGCCGGCGTTTGACGAGATTACCAAGAGCACGCCCGAGCGGTCGCTGACCGTGGCTCAGTCGAAGAAGGCGGGGCGCAACGCGGCCGGTCGGATTACGGTCCGGCATCGTGGCGGCGGGCACCGTCGCAAGTTCCGTCTGATTGATTTCAAGAGGAACAAGCATGGGATTCCGGCGAAGGTGGCGGCGATCGAGTATGATCCAAACCGTTCGGCTCGCATTGCTCTGTTGAACTACAAGGATGGAGAAAAGCGGTACATATTGGCGCCGGTTGGTCTTTTGGTTGGCGCCACGGTGATGTCAGGTCCGGATGCTGAGCCTGTTGTGGGGAACGCCTTGCCCCTTGGCAAGATTCCGCTCGGCTTGGCTATACACAACATTGAATTAAAGGCCGGTGGCGGGGCGCAGTTGGTGCGTAGTGCCGGTCAGTCGGCTCAGTTGATGTCACGTGAGGGTGTGTTTGCCAACGTCAAACTGCCGTCCGGTGAGATCCGGCTGATCAACGTCAACTGCATGGCCACGGTGGGGCAAGTTGGTAACGTTGATCATGACAGCGTCAGTTTGGGGAAGGCCGGCCGTAAACGCTGGCTTGGGATTCGTCCCACGGTTCGTGGTGTGGCGATGAACCCTGTGGATCATCCGATGGGAGGTGGCGAAGGCCGCACGTCGGGTGGTGGGCATCCGGTAACGCCTTGGGGTCAGTTGACCAAGGGCAAGAAGACCCGGCACGGCCGGAAGTCGTCGAGTAAATTTATTGTCAGTCGGAGAAAATAAGCCATGGGCCGTTCACTGAAAAAAGGGCCGTACGTCGAAGACAAGCTGTTGCAGCGAGTCGAGAAGATGAATCGTTCGGGCGAAAAGCGGGTTATCAAGACCTGGTCACGCCGTTCCATGATTGTCCCTGAATTTATCGGGCATACCGTGGCGGTTCACAACGGGAAGCAGCACATACCGGTGTACATTTCGGAGCATATGGTTGGGCATCGATTGGGCGAATTTGCGCCAACCCGGATTTTCCGCAAGCACGGTGTGCATACGGACAAGACGGTGGCCTTGAAGTAGGTCGCATGAGCATCTGCACCAGGGCTGGGGTCGTTCGTATGGGCGGAGGTTGCAAGGGGTGGATGCTGGCGGTGGTGAGTTTGGTCGTCGTGGGCCGGGAGGTCGCTGCGGAGTCGCCTGCGGGCGAAGTGGAGATGCTTCGGCGGCAGGTGGGATGGTTGTGTGAGTCGCTGGCGGGGGCGAAAGCTGAAGTAGACGCCCTAAAGGCGAGGCTGGACAGGAATGAATTTGAGGTGGCGTGGGGGGTGGCGGAGGTGTCGGAGCGGGGTTCCATGCCGCAGGGGTTAGAGTGTAGTGTTGTTGAAGTGAATGAGGAACTGGGGATGGCTGTGGTAAACGCGGGGCGGCGGCAGGGATTGCGTCTTGGGATGCGACTGGCGGCGATGCGCGCGGGGAAGGTGGTGGCCAGACTCAGGATAGTCGATGTTCGTCCGATGATTGCCGGAGTGGTGATTGAGCGGATGGGCCGGGAGTTCCCCGGGGCAAGGGACCGGGTGGTACTGGCGCCCGGCTCCAAGGAGTAGGAGCGAAGGCAATGGAAGTAAAAGCAGTAACGAAGTATGTGCGGATGTCACCGCGGAAAGCGCGGGACATGGCGCGGGCGATCCAGGGATTGCCTGTGGCGCAGGCACTGAAGATAGCACAATTTAGCGAGCGGAAGGTGGCTGAACAGTTAGAGAAGACGCTACGTTCGGCTGTGGCCAATGCGGAAAACAACGCAAAACTTTCGGCAGACGATCTGACGGTCAAGCGAGCGACCATCGGAGAGGGGCCGGCGATGAAGCGTTTTTGGGCGCGTTCGCGGGGAATGGTGAGCCGGATCCGGAAACGGACCAGCCATATTACAATAGTGTTGACGGATGAAAAGTAACCGGCTCTGAGCCGGACGATTGGAAAGGAGCGACGTTTTGGGACAGAAAACCAATCCTATTGGACTGCGGATCGCGGTCAGCAAGGCGTGGAAATCGCGCTGGTTTGCTGATAAGAAGATCTTCGGGACAATGCTGATCGAAGATCTCAAGATTCGCGATCTGGTAAAGAAACGGCTGGAGGCGGCGGCGGTAGCGGACATTATCATTGAGCGCTACGCGAACCGTGTGCGTGTGACGATATGCACAGCCCGGCCTGGTGTGGTGATTGGAAGGAAGGGTCAGGATCTTGACCGCATTCGTGAAGAGATCACGAAGATGAGCGGTAAGGATGTCTACCTTGAGATCCGAGAGATACGCAATCCTGATACGAACGCACAGTTGGTCGCCGAGGGCGTGGCAGTGCAGATGGAGCGGCGCGTTTCGTTCCGTCGTGCCATGAAGCGTGCGATCAAGATGGCGATGGAGCTTGGGGTCAAGGGTGTTCGCATCAAGGTGGCGGGACGACTTGGAGGTTCTGAGTTGGCTCGTACGGAGTGGTATAAGGAGGGGACGATACCCCTGCATACGCTGCGTGCGAACATTGAGTATGGTTTTGCCGAGGCGCACACGACGGCCGGGAAGATCGGCGTCAAGGTGTGGATTTGCAAGGACAAGGAAGAGCCGGAAAAGGCAGTAAGGGGACGATCGAATGCCGCTTATGCCTAAACGCGTGAAGCACCGGATGGTGCAACGTGGAACCCGCCGTGGTGATGCCCAAACCGGGAATACACTGGCGTTTGGTGAGTATGGGCTGAAGGCTCTGAACCGGGCCTGGGTGAAAGCGACGCAGATCGAGGCGTGCCGTGTGGCGATGAACCGTCACATGAAGCGGCGTGGCAAGGTCTGGATGAGGATTTTCCCGGACAAGCCGGTGAGTAAGAAGCCGCTGGAAACCCGGCAGGGGAAAGGGAAGGGAGCGCCAGAATTCTGGGTGGCGGTGGTGTTGCCTGGAACCATGCTGTTTGAAATTGACGGTGTGCCGGAAGTGATGGCGCGGGAAGCGCTACGGCTTGCAGCGGCGAAATTGCCGATCCGGACGATGTTTGTGAAGCGGCACCGGTAGAGGGGCCTAAAAAAAGCGAAGGATGCGGTGAGCCATGAAGGCCGCGAAATTGAGAGAATTGAGTGAAGTTGAAGTGGAACAGCAATGTTCGGACATGCAGCGGGAGCTGCGGGCGCTGAACATTCGTAAGTCGGCGAGTCAGGTCGAGCAGCCGTCCCGAATCCGGAGTTTGCGGCGGGATATTGCCAGGGCCAAGACAGTTGCCAGCGAGCGACAAAGTCAGCGGGGTTGATCAATATGGCAGACACTGAAAATAAGCGCGGGCTTCGCAAAGGGCGTACGGGCGTTGTGGTCAGCGCCGCGATGCAGAAGACGATTGTGGTTCGCGTGGAACTGAAGAAGCGGCATCCCTTGTATGGCAAGGAGATGAGGCAGTACAAGAAGTTCCATGCGCATGACGAGAAAAACGAGGCCAAGGTTGGCGACAGGGTTGAGATCACGGAGACGAGGCCGCTCAGCAAGTTGAAGCGGTGGCGCCTGATCAAGATTCTGGAGTCGGCCCGAGGCCAATAACATGGAAGAAAGACCATGATTCAGGAAGAAACAAATCTTGATGTAGCGGACAACACGGGCGCCCGTAAGGCGCGCTGTTTCCGACTGATTGGGCAGCGGAAGCGTTATGCACACATTGGCGACGTGATACGCGTTGCTGTCAAAGAAGCGCAGCCGGCGGGCATGGTCAAGAAGGGGCAAGTGTGCCGGGCGATTATCGTCAGGACATCGCAGCCGATTCGTCGTTCGGATGGCTCCACGGTGCGGTTTGACAACAACGCGGTGGTGCTGGTGGATGAGAAGCTCAATCCGCTGGGAACGCGTATTTTTGGGCCGGTGGCGCGCGAGCTTCGGGAAAAGAACTACATGAAAATCATTTCGCTGGCGCCAGAGGTGCTGTGATCATGAATATCCGACGTAATGACATTGTGGTGGTGCAGCGCGGGCGCGATCGCGGTAAGCAGGGGAAAGTCCTGCAGGTGATTGCCAAGACCGGGCGGGCGGTTGTGGAGGGTGTCAATTTGGCGACGAAGCATGTCCGCAAGACACAGGAGAATCCCGAAGGCGGGATTGTCCGCAAAGAGGCATCTATTGCGGTGGCGAATCTCATGTTGTTCTGCGCGCACTGCAAGAAGGCGGTGCGTGTCCAGCGTGTGGTCGAGGGCGGGAAGCGTGTTCGTAAATGTAAGCGGTGCGGTCAGGCGTTTGACGTATAAGGTGGTCTATGACTGGACTTAAGGCAAAGTACAAGAGTGAGATTGTGCCGGCACTGTTGAAGTCGCTGGGGTGCAAGAACGTGATGGATGTTCCCCGGTTGCTCAAAGTGACGGTGAACATGGGGTTTAACGCCTCGGTGGAGAAAGATGCGATTAAGGCAGTTTCGGAAGACTTGGCGGCCATTACCGGGCAGCGGCCGGTGATCACAAAGGCCAAGAAGAGCATCTCAAATTTCAAGCTTCGGCAAGGGATGCCGGTGGGTGCCAAGGTGACGCTCCGGGGCGCGATGATGTATGAGTTTCTGGAGAGGCTCATTCATGCGACGTTGCCGAGGATTCGTGACTTTCGCGGATTGAGCCCGAAAGGATTTGATGGGCGGGGGAGTTACACGTTTGGTTTACAGGAGCAGACGATTTTCCCCGAAATCGATCCGGATAAGTGTAAGAAAGTGCAAGGCATGAACGTGACGCTGGTCACGTCGTCGGCGACGGATAAGCGCGCGCGCGAGTTGCTCACGCTACTGGGTATTCCGTTTGCGAAGTCGCAGAAGTAGTTCACGTCAGGAGGGATTAAGTTTGGCCAAGATATCACAGGAAGTCAAAGCGAGTCGCGCGCCGAAGTTTAGTGCGCGTCGCTATAACCGCTGCAAGCGTTGTGGACGACGGCATGCTTACATGCGCAAGTTCCAGGTATGCCGCATATGTTTTCGGGAATTAGCCTCGAATGGAATGATCCCCGGAGTGATCAAGGCGAGCTGGTGAAATGGAGAGACTATGAGTTTGTCGGATCCAATTAGTGACATGTTGAATCGTATTCGGAATGCGTCATCGGCAGGGTTGAAGACTGCCGAGGTTGATCATTCGATACTTAAGAATGAAATTGCCGTGATTCTGAAGCGGGAGGGTTACGTCCGGGATGTCGCTGTCGAAGGCGAAGGGATCCGGAAGACTCTGCAGATTTCACTGAAATACGGCTCTGATCGCAAGCCTGTCATCAGGGGACTGCGGCGGATCAGTCGGCCCGGGTTGCGCCGGTATGTGGGGTTTGATAAGATTCCCCGGGTGCTGGGTGGAATGGGAGTGGCGATTTTGAGTACGCCGTCCGGAGTTATGACGGATACGGAGGCGCGCCAGAAGCGTGTGGGAGGAGAGTTGCTCTGTCAGATCTGGTAGGTGAACGCCTCCCACTCGGGTAGAGCAGGATTGAAGCCTTGAAGGCCTCGATTTGAAACAGGTGTTAAACAGGGGACGAGAATGTCAAGAATCGGCAAGAAACCGGTGGCTATCCCGGCAGGCGTGACCGTGCAAGTGGACGGGCGGCGTGTGTCGGTCAAGGGGCCCAAGGGCGAGTTGGTGATGGCGCTGCCGCAATTGATCCAGGCGTCAGTAAAAGATGGTGCCGTGCTGGTCGTAGCAGACGAGGCTACGGCAGCGGGGCGCAGTCGGCATGGATTGGGGCGTAGCCTTATCGCCAACATGGTGGAAGGCGTGTCGAAGGGGTATTCGATTGATCTTGAGCTGCAGGGTGTCGGGTTCCGTGCGGCGGTGCAGGGCAGCAAGATAACGATGACGATTGGTTACTCCAATCCGGTGGAGTTTGTGGCCCCGAAGGGAATTAGTCTGGCGGTCAAGGAAAGTATCATCACCGTTAGCGGGGCCGATAAGCAACAGGTTGGGGATGTAGCGGCGCGGATGCGATCTTTCTATCCGCCGGAACCCTACAAGGGTAAAGGGATCAGGTACAAGGGTGAACATGTACGGCGCAAGGCCGGAAAGACGGTGGCCTAACCTATGAAGACAGTTGACAGGAAAATCGGGCGGCAGCGACGGCATGCGCGTGTCCGCAAGAGCATCAGTGGCACAGCGACGCGACCGCGGCTGAGTGTCATGATTTCGAACAAGCACATTTATGCGCAGCTTGTTGATGACGAGGCCGCGAAGACGCTGGCGGCAGTTTCGTCGGCCGGGAAAGATGGATCGGGGCACAAGAATCTTGAGGGCGCAAAAGTGGTTGGTCAGCGGGTGGCGGAATTAGCCAAGCAGATTGGCATTCAGGAAATCGTGTTTGACCGGGGTGGGTTCAAGTATCACGGGCGTGTCAAGGCGATTGCGGATGCGGTGCGTGAAGCCGGGTTTACGTTTTAGGCTGGCCAAGCTATGAAAGGGCAGACTGCAGTGACAAAAGTACGAACGATGGGTGAAGGCGGGTCGGCGTCGTCTTCGGATGTTGAGGAACGCGTGGTGTTTGTCAATCGCTGCGCGAAGGTGGTCAAGGGTGGCCGCCGTTTCAGTTTTAGCGCGATTGTGGTGGTTGGCAATCGTCAGGGCATGGTCGGGTACGGATTTGGCAAAGCCAATGAAGTGGCCGATGCCATTCGAAAAGGTGGTGACATTGCCAGGCGGAATATGTTCCAGGTGACGTTGAAGGATCGGACTATTCCGCATCAGGTGACGGGGCAGTGTGATGGGGGCTACGTGCTTCTGAAGCCGGCATCGGCAGGCACAGGAGTTATTGCCGGGGGCGGGATGCGAGCGGTGCTGGAGTTGGCCGGCGTGCATGACATTCTTGGTAAGTCCCTTGGTAGTGGCAACAAGGTAAACGTGGTGAAGGCCACCGTGGATGCTTTGGAGCAGTTGCGGTCGCATGAGGCCATTGTGGCCGCCCGTGGTTAAGCGGTAAATACTGGTTTGGAAATGGGTAGGAAAACATGAATCTGCATTCATTGAAGAATACACCGGGAGCCCGGAAGACGAAGAAGCGTCTTGGGCGTGGCATGGCTTCCGGATTGGGTAAGACTTCCGGGCGGGGGCATAAGGGCCAGTACGCGCGTTCGGGACACAAGCACAAGTTGGGGTTTGAGGGTGGGCAGATGCGTCTGATTCGCCGGATTCCAAAACGGGGGTTCACGAATATCAGTCGCAGGGAATATCTTCCGGTCAATGTGGCTCAGTTGGAGGTCTTTGAGAGTGGTGCTGAGGTCACGCCGGAGGTGCTGAAAACCCGGGGTCTGGCGAACGGAAGTTTTGATGGGATCAAGATTTTGGGTAGCGGTAAGTTGAGCAAGAAGTTGATCGTGAAAGCCAATGCCTTCAGTGTGGAAGCGAAGGCTAAGATCGAGGCGGTCGGCGGGAGTTGCGAAGTGATCACCAAGGGTTAGGAATCCAGTTACCATGCTTTCGGCTTTCACGAACAGTTTTAGAATTCCGGAATTGCGGGCGAGGATCCTGTTTACCCTGGGGCTCATTTTCATTTGCCGCCTTGTGGCAAATGTTCCGACTCCTGGTGTGGATGCTGTCGCTCTGCAGCAGGTGATTCATGATATTCAGAGTCGCGTAGGGGGCGGATTTCTTGGATTGATTGATATGTTCAGTGGCGGTGCGATGAGCAATTGTGCAGTGGGTGCTCTAGGCATCATGCCCTACATCAGCGCCTCCATTATCCTGCAGTTGCTGACGGCAATTGTTCCTGCCTTGGGGCGTCTGGCCCGTGAAGGGGACTCCGGGCGGCAGAAGATTACGCAGTACGGAAGACTGTTGACCGTGTTTTTGTGTCTCATTCAAGGGTATGCCTTGGCGCGCACGCTGGAGAATCCGGAGGTATTGGGGATTACGCGGCAGATCGTGACGAATCCCGGATGGGGTTTCCGTCTAATGACCATTCTTACCACGACGACGGGCACGATGTTGATCATGTGGCTTGGGGAGCAGATTACGCAGCGGGGCATCGGGAACGGTATTTCGTTGATTATCACCGAGGGTATTGTGAGCCGTTTGCCGGCTGCTGTACTTGCGATGTCGCACATGTTCCGGGCTGCAGAGGACGGGTCGCGGCAATTCTCGCCCTTCCATCTGGTTGGATTGCTGGTCATGCTGTTTCTTGTGGTTGCGGGGACTATAGCGTTGACGCAGGGACAGCGGAAGATTCCGATCCAGTATGCCAAGCGAGTTGTGGGACGTAAGGTCTATGGTGGACAAAGCACCTATATGCCGTTACGGGTCAACTATTCTGGTGTGATGCCGATCATCTTTGCACAGTCGATCCTGATGTTTCCGGCGATTATTCTGCGGCGGATTGATTTTGATTTTGCGCAGCGGCTGGCCGATGCATTGACGATGGAAACTGGTCTGTATCTGATTCTATACGGGGTTATGATTCTCTTTTTCTCGTATTTCTGGGTGGCCACGCAGTTTAACCCCGTGCAAATCGCAGATGACTTGAAAAAGTACGGCGGGTATGTTCCTGGGATTAGGCCGGGCAGTCCGACGGCGGAATTTCTGGATTCGACCATGACGCGGATCACGCTGGCAGGAGCCATATTCTTGACGGTGATTGCGGTGATCCCGACGGTTATGAGTCGGCAATTTAGTGTGCCATGGCTTGTGGCGTCTTTCTTTGGCGGGACAAGCCTGCTGATCATTGTTGGTGTAATGCTGGATACGATGCGGCAGATCGAGTCGCACCTGTTGATGCGGCATTACGATGGGTTTCTTAAGAAGGGACGTCTGCGCGGGCGGCGCTGATGGCAAGCGGGCGTTGATGGAAATGCAGTTGTGAAAACGATCATTTTACTCGGGGCGCCAGGTGCCGGAAAAGGGACGATCGCCGAAGGCATTCGGGGGGCGTGTCCGTTTGTGCACATATCCACGGGCGACATGCTGCGGGAAGCCGTCAAGGCGGGGTCGCCGGTTGGGAAGCAGGCTGAAGCGTACATGAAGCGCGGTGAACTTGTACCGGATGAAGTCATCATCAAGCTGGTGGAAGAGCGTTTGGATCGCGGGCAGCGGGATGACTGCTACATGTTTGACGGGTTCCCTCGCACATTGGCGCAGGCCCGTCTGTTGGATGAGAGTTTGAGCCGTCGTGGCGCCAAGGTGGATTTTGTGTTTCTGTTGGAGGCGCCAAGGCAACTGTTGATTGCGCGTTTGACAGGGCGAAGGGTGTGTCGTCAGTGCGGTCAGGGGTATCATGTGATCAATATCCCGCCGAAACGTGAAGGGGTTTGCGATATTTGTGGTGGCGAACTTTATCAGCGCGCTGATGATCAGGAGGTCACGATTCTGAATCGGCTGGATGTGTACACGCAGCAGACCGAGAGTTTAATTTCGTTCTATGACAAGAAAGGCGTTCTGGTGCGGGTGGATTCCGCGGGGTCTCGTCATGAGGCGGTGGCGGAAATTCTGAATTCGGCCAAAGCGCTGACAGCGCCATGATCGTTATCAAGAGCCGCGATGAATTGAAGCGGATGCGGGTGAGTGGGCGGGCGGCGGCCTTTGTGCGGGACGAGGTGGCGAAGCTGGTGACGCCCGGGGTGAGTACGAAGTGGCTGGACGAACGGGCGGCTGGATTGATTGAGGAAGTGGGAGGGCGGAGTGCTTTCTTGGGATACCATGGGTATCCTGGAAACATATGCATTTCCATTGACGCTGAGGTTGTTCACGGGATTCCGTGCGATCGGCGGATCGAACTCGGGCAGATTGTTAGTGTTGATGTTGGTGTGGTCATTGATGGATTTGTCGGGGATACGGCGACAACGGTAATGGTGGGAGTGACGGATCCTGATGTGGTGCGACTTGTGAAGGCGACGGAGGAGGCGCTGGCTGAAGGGGTCAGTATGGCGATGGCGGGGAAGCGGCTTTCGGATATTTCGCATGCCATCGAACGGACGGCCAGTCGTTCCGGGTTTTCGGTGGTGAGGGATTTTGTAGGCCATGGAATTGGGCGGAAGATGCACGAGGAACCGCAGATTCCGAACTATGGTCCGCCGGGGCGGGGGCCACGGTTGAAAGCAGGGATGACGCTGGCCATCGAGCCCATGGTGAACATGGGTGGGTTTGCGGTGGAGGTTCAGGGAGATGGATGGACGGTATTGACGGCTGATCGGAAACCATCGGCGCACTTTGAGCATACGGTGGCTGTTGGCGACGAAGGGCCGGAGATCCTGACGATTGGAGCAGGCGTGCCTACCCGGGGGTGGGTGCGGTGAGTGTTTTTTGATGTAGACAGTGCGACAAGCGACTGGTAACTTGGCGGACTCTTTTTGGAATGGAGACAGCGGATGAAGGTCAGAAGTTCGGTCAAGAGAATTTGTGAACGATGTAAAGTTGTGCGCCGACGGGGTGTTGTGCGGGTAATCTGCACTAATCCGCGCCACAAACAGCGACAAGGTTGAGGAGCGTTTTCATGCCAAGAATATTAGGTGTTGAGATACCCGGTAAGAAGCAGATTGCGTATTCGTTGCGATACCTGTACGGGATTGGGCCAACCACGGCTCTGGAAGTCGCGGCGAAAGCGAAGATTGATCCCACCAAGCGGGCAGATGAGTTATCCGACGAAGAGTTGGCTCGCATTATCAATGTGCTGCAGGAGGAGTATCGGATTGAGGGTGACCTGCGTCGCGAAGTGGCGCAGAACATTCGCCGATTGATTAGTGTTGGCAGTTACCGTGGTATCCGGCACAAGCGTGGGTTGCCGGTGCGCGGGCAGCGGACCAGCACGAATGCCAGGACCCGGAAGGGGCCGCGTCGCACCGTGGGTGCGGTCCGCGGGAAGGAAGCTCGCGCAGCGGTGAAGTAATAAGGATCACGAGAGGTTACAGAGAGGTACGGATTTGCCATGGCTGAAGTAAAAGAAAAAGCGGAACAGGCCGACGCAGGGGCGCCGGTGGTTGACAACAAAGGGCCTGCGGCGGACGGGGTGGGTGCGGAGGGGGTCAAGCCAGTGCGGCAGAGTCGTGTGCGCGGTGGGCGCGTGGTCCCGTTTGGCGTGGTTCATATTCGGGCGACGTTCAACAATACGATTATTTCTGTGACGGACAGCAAGGGTGGCGTTATTGCTTGGAGCACTTCGGGGCGAGCGGGTTTCAAGGGGTCGCGGAAGAGTACGGCTTTTGCCGCCAGTGTTGTGGCGCAGGAAGTGGCGCGGCAGGCCGTGGGGCGTGGTATGCAGGAAGTCGAAGTGCGGGTCCAGGGGCCTGGTGCGGGTCGCGAATCGGCGATACGCGCCTTGCAGTCAGCGGGCCTGAATGTGACTTTGATTAAGGATGTGACACCGATGCCGCACAATGGTTGCCGGGCTCGGAAACGTCGACGCGTGTAACGGCAAGCGATTTTGAACTAACAGGAGAATTCGAATGGGTAGATATACAGGGCCAGCCTGCAAGCTTTGTCGCCGCGAAGGCATGAAGCTTTTCTTGAAAGGTGATCGTTGCCGGATGGCAAAGTGTCCGATTGAAACGGGGCGGCCTGCGCCCGGGATGCACGGTGCGCGGCCTTCGAAGAAGTCGGACTACGGGGTCCAGTTGCGTGAGAAACAGCGCTTGCGCCGGTTCTACGGGTTGCAGGAAGGGCAGTTCAAGTTGGTCTTTCAGCGTGCTCTCAGAAAGCGTGGTGTGACCGGTGAGATGCTGCTGCAGTTGCTGGAGATGCGCTTGGACAATCTGGTGTACCGGCTTGGTTTTGCGCCGAGTCGGCGTACGGCGAGGCAACTTGTGTTGCACGGGCATGTCACAGTGAACGGACGGCGTGCTGATGTCCCCTCGATGTGCCTCAAGGCGGGGGATCGTATCGACGTCAAGGGGCGCAAGGTGAGCCAAGACGCTGTCAAGCGGACGCTGGATGCCCAGACTCGTGAGCTTTCGACTTGGTTGACGCTGGATAAGGACAATTTGCGTGGCGAAATCCTGCGTGTGCCGACCAAGGAAGAGATCGCGCCGTTTGTTAACGAACAGTTGATTGTGGAGTTGTACTCCAAGTAACAGCAGCCCGCTGATGCGGGAAAAGTTTTTCATTGGGAAGGGTTGAATCATGCCAATCAGATTGAGCAAGTTCGAAATGCCGAAGCGGCTGGTCAAGGATGACGGGTCTGCCACCACAACGTTTGCCCGCTTTGTTGCGGAACCGTTGGAAGTTGGGTACGGGCGGACGATTGGAAACTCGCTGAGGCGAGTCTTGTTATCGTCTTTGGAAGGCGCGGCGATTGCGTCTGTTCGCATCGAGGGGGCCCCTCACGAGTTTTGTGCGCTTCCAGGTGTGGTCGAGGACGTGACCGATATCATCCTGAATTTGAAAAAGGTGCTATTGCGCATGCAGTCCCGTGAAACCCGTTATCTGACGCTGAAGGTAAAGGGGGCTAGGGCGGTGACGGCGGGTGACATACAGACCGATGGTACGGTGGAGGTGTTGAATCCGGATCAGCACATTGCGACCTTAGCCGCCGACGGTGTCTTGGAGGCCGTCATTGAAATCAAGACCGGTCGCGGCTTTTGTCCGGCGGACTGGAACAAGAAGGATAATCAAGACATCGGGCGAATTCCGATCGACTCGATCTTTTCCCCGGTCAAGCGCGTGAATTTTACAGTGGAAAACACGCGGGTAGGGCAGCGAACCGATTACGACAAGCTGATCATGGACGTCACGACGGACGGGCGGATTACGCCGGATGACGCAATGACGGTTTCGGCGGCGGTGTTGCGGCACCATCTTGACGTTTTCGTGGACTATGACAAGAACGTGGTGGAGTTTGAGGACACGGAAACACAGGTTGACATCGAGCGTGAGCAGATGGTCAAGGTTCTCAACATGAGCGTCAATGAGATTGAGCTTAGTGTGCGTGCGGCGAACTGCCTCAACAATGCCAACATCACGACTGTTGGGCAGTTAGCGCAAAAGAGTGAGGCGGAGATGCTCAAGTATCGCAATTTCGGCAAGAAGTCGTTGAATGAGATCAAAGCCAAGCTGGCGGAATTGGGGTTGGGGCTTGGAATGAAGTTTGACGATGAACTTCTACGAATGCTGAACACACCGGAGGCGGGCAAGGATAAGTGAGGCCTGTGGCGGGTGGGGTGAACAACGAATGAGAATATAGGTAATCGCCTGTTTCCGGAGTGTTAAGGGGGCGGCGAGTGGATGCCGGGAGTCAGATATGCGACATATGAAGAATAGCGTGAAACTGGGCCGATCTGCGGAAGCACGGAAGGCGTTGCTCAGTTCACTGGTTAGCAACTTCATCCAGGAACAGAGGATCCAGACGACGATCCAAAAGGCCAAGCAGGCGAGGATGCTGGCTGAAAAACTTGTGACGACGGCCAAGAAGGCGTTGGCGTCAGGGAAACCCGAAGATTTGCTTAGTGCCAAGCGAAAGGTTTTGAGTGTTCTGCGGCATCGGAAGCATGTTGACCGTCTTTTCGAGGCGATTGCGCCGCAGTATAAGGACCGGCAAGGTGGTTACACCAGGATTGTCCGGGTTGGGCAGCGGGGTGGAGACGCTTCCGAAATGGTGGTCTTGGAGTGGGTGGATTTGGCGGCGGTGGACAAACGCCGGAAGGCAAAGGCGGACGAAGCTCCAACGACTGAGACCAAGGGATCGGACGACAAGAAGGAGGGGTAAGGCCTTTCTCTATCGGTTCGCAGGCATGAGATAGAAACCCGCCGTGGGTCACGGCGGGTTTTTTTGTGCTGTGGGTGATAATAGGTGGGCGGATAGAACGCGGGACTATATCTTTCTGCCGGCCACATGCGGGAATCGCTTCTTCTTGCCAGTAGCCCTCATAGGGGAAGGCTTGGGTGATTCAGGGTCATCGAGGCTGCGTTTGTTTGGAGAGCGCAAGGCGTTGTCTGGCACCGTGAGCAATTTGCGGAACTCACCGGGCGTGAGGTTGATGGCGCGTTTGAACTCGCGGGTAAAGTGACTTTGGTCGAAGAATCCGCAGTTTCCTGCCACGGCGCTGATCTTCAGTGCACTGGTGGCTAGAAGCTTTTTGGCCTCACTCGTTCGGATTTCCAGGAGGAGTTGCTTGAAGGTTTTGCCGGTCTCGTCCGGCAGGCGATGCACCAGTGTGGAGACGCTGGTGCCAATGGCCTTGGCGGCGACCGGGAGTGTGACAGGTTCCTGATAATGGGTCTGCATCCAGTCCAGCACTCGATCGCCAAGGCTGCGCCCATCGGGAAGGATTCGGCTGGCCCGGTTGAAATAATGATGAATCCAGTCTGCCACCTCATGGCAGGTTTCTTCGGTGCTGCTGGCATGTTCCAGTCGCACCATATGGCGCAATTCGCGACTGGTGGCGACGGCCCAAGGGGTGCCGTTCAGAATATCGTGACTGGTGATTACGGCCAGGAGTGTGCGGGCATGTGCTTTCAACTTGAGGAGATCCCAGTTGCTGGCCATGAGCAATTTGGCAAGATACCCCGACACAAATTCCATGGCACCGGATTGGTCGTTTTGGCTCAGGAAGGAAACCAGTTGGTAGGTATCGCCCAGAATATCGGGCGTCGAAACATTCTGCGTGCGGAGATCGGCGAAGGCTTCGGCAATGCGGCATTGCTGAAGGTACCTGGTATTCAGAGTATGGAAGTAGGTGCTGGAGTTCAGTCCACTAGAGAACGTGGTTTCCATGGCGAGATGTCCGAGCCCGCGTAAGGCGCTGGTGGTGATGGGACGAAGGGTCTTCAGATTAGACAGGAAGGGCTTAGGGTTGATGGCTGGCCACATGCTGAGGGTTTGAGAGAGGGACTCATGGATGTCTTGGTGTTGCTCGGGTGTAAGAAAACCGCCCAACGTGATTCCGCCGGAACAGCGATTTTGCGGTGCAACGGGAACAGTGACGAACATCAGACCGGTCCAGCATTGGGAGAATGAGGGCTCACCGGAGGTCATGGCCTCCACGGTGGCGCTGCAGCAGGAGTAACGGCATAGAGGGGATGCAAGGGGATGATTGAGGGCATGGCGGCAGAAGGCGCAAACTTTTCCATTGGTCAGCATTACCTGGTCATGGAGTCCATGGTATACTGTTCCTTGACCGGAGATGTGGCCAATGGTTTCCATAACCGTTGACAGTTTGTCATTGAGAGATCTGCCAAACATGATGCCAAAGTATGCAACAACAAAGCCAGAATCTGCAAGAATAATCAAAATGATAAGGCAGACTAAGAGGTATTTTGATAATAGAAGAAGGACTCTGTGAAAAGGATAGTTCAACAAGTTCAGGCCGGTGAGTTGTTATTATCGGATGGGGCGTGGGGAACCTTTCTTCAGCGAAAGGGTCTCAAGACTGGGGAATGTCCGGAGTTGTGGTGTGTTGAGCATCGTGACGAGGTATTGGATGTGGCGCGCCGTTATGTGGAGGCGGGGTGCGACATGATTGAGACGAACAGTTTTGGGGGAACACGTTTCAAGTTGGACTATTTCGGGCTTCAGTCTCGCGTGAAGGAGATAAACAGGGTGGCGGCGGCCATCTCGCGCGAAGCCGCAGGTCCTGACCGTCACGTGATTGCCTCAGTTGGGCCAACGGGGAAGATGCTGTTGATGGGGGACGTCACGGAGGGCGAGCTTTTTGAATCGTTTCAGGAGCAGGTTTACGCGCTGGCGGAGGGAGGCGCGGATGCAGTGTGTATTGAAACCATGTCTGACATTGATGAGGCCTGTTTAGCCGTCAAGGCGGCACGGGAGCAAGGATCCCTTGAGATTATTGCCACATTCACTTTTCAGCACACAGCCGATGGCGGATATCACACGATGATGGGAGTAACGCCAGAGGCTGCGGCTTGTGCGGCTGTAGAGGCTGGTGCCCATATTGTGGGCGCGAACTGCGGGCAGGGGATGGAGCAGATGGTGGCGATTGTCAGGGCGATGCGAAAGGCTGTTGTGGGAGTGCCGATCATGGTTCAGGCCAATGCCGGCTTGCCGGTGAGCGTGAAGGGTGTGGATGTCTTTCCTGAAACCCCGGAGGAAACAGCTGGATGGATGCCGCAAGTCGTTGAGGCAGGCGCCGCGATCATCGGTGGGTGTTGCGGTACCACACCAGAGCACATTAGGGCCATTGGGCGGGAGCTTAGGCGGATTGAGGATAGTGTCAGAACAAAGAGTAGAATTCGATAAAGAGAGAGAGAACGATGAAGAACTTGATTGTAGTGGGCGAGAATATTCATTGTACACGCGTCTATAAAGTTGGCGGGAACTTTGTGAAGCCAATGGAGAAGGGCGGGCATGCCATTGTGTATGGGGGGAAGGGTGATACCCGTTTCCTGGCAATTCCCGAGGTGTTTCTCAAGACGGCTGACTGGGAGAGCGGGAAGATCAAGCATTGTGCTGTTGCGGTGTGGCAGGGGTTGTATGGAGACAGTGCCGGGCAAGCCGCGGGGGCGGATTACCTGCGGTATCTGGCGATGCGCCAGGAGTCCTCTGATGCGTCATTCCTGGACGTCAATGTTGATGAATTCAGTACGGATATCGACGAACGTTGTCGTGCTATCCAATGGGTGGCGAAGGTGGTCCAAGCGAAGAGCCAGTTACCTCTGAGTATTGATTCCTCCAATCCTGCGATTCTGCGGGCAGGGCTGGAGGCTTGTGATGTGGCGCGTGGACGTCCCATGGTTAACTCCGTATCGTTGGAGCGTCAGGATGCGATTGGTGTTTCCGCCGAATTCAAAGCGGTTGTGATTGCCTCGGCGGCTGGCGAGAAGGATTTGCCGGCCAATACCGAGCAGCGGTTGGCCAATATTGCGCGGTTGATGCCAAAGTTGGAGGCGGCCGGGATACGTGGTGGCGATGTTTACATTGATCCCCTGGTTTTCCCGATTGCCACAGACTCCAACAATGCCAAGGGATTTCTTGATGCGGTTTCCGCACTACGGAAGCAGTACGGGGTGGAGATCCATGTGACTGGCGGATTGAGCAATGTTTCGTTTGGCATGCCCGGGCGAAAACTTATCAACCAGGTGTTTACTTGGTTGGCGGTCGAAGCCGGGGCGGATAGCGGAATCCTGGATCCGCTGCAGATGAACCGCAAGATTCTTGCCGGGGTGGATACGACCACGGAAGCGTTCGGTTTGGCCAAGGCGTTGTTGACGGGGGAAGACCTGTTCGGGGCGGAGTATATCACTGCGCACCGGGAAGGCCGGTTAGGTTCCGAGTAGGCCTGTGATTCTCGGTTGCAATGAAGAGCAATATGCCTGAGGAAAGGAAACGAGCATGACCAAAGTAAAGTTAGACCCGACCCAGATGAAAGACTGGCAGATCGCGGAAGCAGCGGAGCTTTACATGAAGCCGATCTCGACGTTAGCGGCGGAATTGGGGTTACTGCCGGATGAGGTGATTCCCATGGGGCGGAATCTTGCCAAGGTGGATCAACGCATGGTCATGGAGCGGATCCAGAACTTTCCGACCGGGAAGTACATTGATGTGACGGCCATTACGCCGACACCCCTTGGTGAAGGCAAGACGACCACGACGATAGGACTGGTTCAAGGTCTGGGTAGAATTGGGAAGACCGTGACAGGAGCCATCCGGCAACCCAGTGGCGGACCGACATTCAACATCAAGGGGTCTGCAGCCGGCGGTGGATTGGCCCAGTGTATTCCCCTGGCCCCGTTCTCCATCCGGTTGACTGGCGATATCGACTCCATTACCAATGCCCACAACCTGGCGATGGTTGCCTTGACCTCGCGGATGCAGCACGAGCGCAACTATGATGATGTGCGTCTGGCCCGTACGGGTATCCGCAGGTTGAATGTCGACCCCAAGCGAGTTGCGATCAAGTGGTGCATTGACTTGTGCGCCCAGAGCCTGCGAAACATTATCATCGGACGTGGCGGGAAGATGGATGGATTCGAGATGGAGTCGGGTTTCCAGATTTCGGTGGGTAGTGAGGTGATGGCTATTCTGGCGGTTGCCCGTGATCTTGCTGATTTGAGGGAACGGCTGGCCAGAATGGTGGTGGCCTATGACACGAGTGGTGGCGAAATCACCACTGCGGATTTAAAGGTGGATGGTGCCATGGCCGCATGGCTTGTTGACGCCATCAATCCGAACCTGCTACAGACGATCGAGGGGCAGCCGATCTTTGTGCATGCCGGCCCCTTTGCCAACATTGCGATCGGGCAGAGTTCCATCATTGCCGATAAACTGGGTACACGTCTAACCGAATACCATGTCACAGAGAGCGGGTTTGCGGCTGATATTGGATTCGAGAAGTTCTGGAATCTGAAGTGCCGTTTTTCGGGGATCAAGCCGAGCGCTGTGGTTGTGGTTGCGACCATCAGGGCGCTTAAGATGCACGGGGGGGGGCCGGCGGTAAAACCGGGAGTACGCCTTGATGAGGCCTACACGCGCGAAAACCTGGGGCTTCTTGAAAAAGGGTGCGAGAATCTCCTGGCGCACATTGACATCGTCAAGAAGAGCGGTGTTCGTCCGGTGGTGTGCATCAATGGTTTTCATACGGATACGGCCAATGAAGTGGCCCTGATCCGGAAGGTGGCAGAGGCTCATGGCGCCTATGTGGCGTTATCGGAACACTGGTTGAAAGGCGGGGAAGGTGCGCGTGAGTTAGCGGAGGCGGTTGTGGCGGCGTCGGAGGAGAAGCAGAACTTCAAATTCCTCTACGAGCTTGATACGCCGCTGCGGGTGCGCATTGAGCGGATTGCCAAGGAGATCTACGGCGCGGACGGGGTTTCGTACAGCGAGACGGCCCTTGAAAAGGCAAAACGGTTTGAAGCGGATCCCGAGACGGCGAAACTGGGGACGTGCATGGTTAAGACTCATTTGAGCCTGTCGCACGACCCGGACTTGAAGGGGCGTCCCAAAGGTTGGACCTTGCCAATTCGGGACATTTTGATCTACCGTGGCGCCGGTTTCGTGGTGCCGGTGGCGGGTGACATCAAGTTAATGCCAGGGATGGCGTCGGAGCCGGCGTTCACCAATATTGACATTGATGTAAAGACAGGCCGGGTTCGGGGGTTGTTCTAAGATTAGCGCAAACGGAACAGGGTGACTAATGCAGGCGACGATCATTGATGGCAAGACAATAGCGGCGACGATTCGTGGTGAATTGGCGGCAGAGATACGACGCATGAAGGAGAAGGGGGTTGTTCCCGGACTGGGGGTCATTTTGGTTGGGGATGATCCAGCGTCACGATCCTACGTCACGGCCAAGGAGAAGGCCTGTCATGAAATTGGCATCTTCTCGGATGACAACCGCTTGCCTGCAACGACCAGCCAAAAGGATCTGATTGCGCTGGTCAAGAAGATGAATGCCGATGCCAGAATCAATGGCATTCTGGTTCAATTACCTCTCCCCAAGCATTTGGATGAGAGTGAGGTGCTTCTGACCATCGACCCTGACAAGGATGTGGATGGGTTCCATCCGATGAATGTCGGGCGGATGGTGGTCGGGGAGAAGGCATTCCTGCCTTGCACGCCGCATGGGGTGGTGCAGATGCTTGTGAGGAGTGGCGTGCCCATTGAAGGAGCTCATGTTGTGATTGTCGGGCGCAGCAACATTGTTGGCAAGCCGCTGGCAAACATGTTGATGGCCAAGGGCAAGGGTGCCAACGCCACTGTCACTGTATGCCACACGAAGACCAGGGATATTGCCTATTTTACCCGGCAGGCGGATATTGTGATTGCGGCGGCGGGGCGACCGAACACGGTGACGGCGGATATGATCAAGGAAGGTGCGGTGGTCATTGATGTTGGAGTGAACCGGGTGGACGATGTTACCAAGAAACAGGGGTTCCGGCTGGTTGGCGATGTGGATTTTGATGCCTGCATGAAGAAAGCCAGCATGGTTACGCCGGTGCCCGGTGGCGTCGGTCCGATGACGATCACCATGCTCCTCTACAACACCGTTGAGTCTGCCAAACGGGCGAACGGACTGTAAGTTTCCTTCAGGAGGAGAGGCATGGCCACACAGGACTTCAAGTCGGCGTATAAGACGATCATGGATGATCATTTTCCGCCTTGCATGGAGATCGCTTTCATTGATGAGAGCGGTCGGCGTCAGGCGCTCACCTATGAAAAGGTCTCCTGGTTGATTGAAGGGGTCCGCAAAGGGTTACGTTACGGGGAGAATCCTGGACAGGAGGCGGCTCTGTTCAAGTTGGTTGGGGGCAACCTAACGATTGGCGAGGTGATCTGTATCCAGCCCGGGCGTTATCTGGCATCGGAGGTGGAGCTTCTTCAGTCGGGCAAACATCCGGGAAAGACCAACATTACGGATGCTGACAATGCCCTAAACATCATGCGGTACTTGATGGACAAGCCTTGCGCGGTCATTGTAAAGCACAACAATCCATGTGGTGCGGCGAGGGCTGAGTCGCTCGCTGAAGCGTATGGCAAAGCCAACATGGCGGACCGGGTTGCGGCTTTTGGTGGCGCCATCGCCTTAAACCGGACTGTTGATGTCGAGACGGCACGTTTAATCGCGGAAAATTACGCTGAGGTTGTTGTGGCTCCTGAATTTGGCGATGGGGTCATGGACATATTTGCCAGGAAGAAGAACCTGAGGGTGATGCGAATCGTGAACATGACTCGACTTCAGGAGTTTGCGGGGGCGGTGACTCTTGATTTGAAATCCTTGGTGGATGGGGGGGTTGTTGTCCAGACGTCGTTTGTGCCGAACACGCGAAACAAGGATGGGTTGACACGGGCGGAGGCCATCTACAAGGGCAAGGAGTATAAGGTGGGGCGCATGCCAACGGAGAAGGAATATGATGATTTGATGTTCGGGTGGCTGGTGGAGTGCGGGGTTACGAGCAACTCTGTCCTGTACGTGAAGGATGGAGTGACGATCAGTATCGGGGCGGGGGGGCAGGATCGCGTTGGCATGGCCCAGTATGCCCGTGACAAGGCCTATCGGAACATGGCGGACAAGATATCATGGACACGGCATGGAGTCCCCTACACTACGTTAGCGGATGAGGCAAAGAAATCCGCGATTGATGAGGAAACTGCTGCGAGCAAGGGGGGGTTGACTGGGGCATGCATGGTGTCGGATGCGTTTTTTCCATTCCGTGACGGGGTGGAGGTTGGGATAAGGGAAGGGATCTCGGCGGTTATCCAGCCAGGCGGATCAGAACGTGATTTTGAAGTGATTGAGGCCTGCAACGAAGCCAATGTGGCCATGGTATTCACCGGTCAACGTTGCTTCAAGCACTGAAGTTGACTCGGATAGGGAAAAGAAAAAGGCCGCCTTTAACGGGCGGCCTTTTTCTTTTCTTGGCGGGACGGTTAATTTGTAATCGTCACCCGGTAGAACGCCGGAACGGCGGCAGGTGTCGGCAAATCAAGTACATTGGTCCCGCCAGCGGTAGCGGAAACATTGGCGGCCACATTACTCCAAATCGCATTTGGAAGGTTCGTTGAGAGTTGAACTACGTATGGAGCCACGGCACTTGTGCTGCTCAACCATGTGAGGCGTGGAATGCCATTGCTAACGGTCTGGCTCAGGATTTTCAGGACGGAGTTGGAAATGTCAGGATGTGTACCCGCCACGTATTCCTGCCAAGTGATCATACCATCGCCATCCTTGTCGTAGAGAGCGACGGCATCCCAAGTCGTTCCATAGCCGCCATTGGTTGTGAGGCCTTTGTCCGCCATCCAGTATACCGGGGTGTTATTGGTGGCCACTTGGGCTTCAAAGTTAACGAACAACGTGGAATCGACGGTGATATTCGACCAGACCAAGTCGTAGTTTCCGGCACCTTGTGCCGTTACGATGGCATTGGAGGCGCCGGCAACGATCCCGGTGTAGACCGAGGCAATCTGGTAGTATGTCGAGGCGAGAATGTTAAAGTTGGTTGATCCAGGGCTGGCAGGGAGGGTAACGGTGCCAGAGGGGGTTACCGATCCGTTGCCCGTGAATGTGACGTAGACAGAAGGCAGAGATGCGCCGTAAGAGCCTGCATTGGTCGATATGACCAAGTCGTCCAACATTCCGCTACCGGAGAGAGCGACCTGATGCATTTCGTTACCGACATAGTTGGCGCAGAGGAACCAAGAGCCGTTTGTGCTGTAATCAACTTCAGGATCGACATAGGCAAGTTCATTGCTGAAGGTTACACCATTGATTTTTGCCTGGAAGAAAGCTTGCTGGATATCTCCGCCGAGGTATTTCATTGCAACAGTCACGCGGATCCATTTTCCAGTCTGAACGGCGCCGAAACTGTTTGATACCATCGTCCATTGTCCATAGGCAGGGAGATCGCCCCACTGGATGCCGGGTTTCACTCCGTGGTACACGTTCATATATCCGTTGGTGGTGAAGCATACGGACATCTGGGAGTTGGTGATGGCCGCATTCGTGGGGACGGTTTCTGAAAAAACCGGCTGGATCATGGTGTCCAGCCAGACTTGGGAGATGCCTGGGGCTGAGATCATGTTGGAGATCGTGCCGTCCGAAAACTTAAGCACATTGCTATGGGATTCAGTACTCAACGGGTATTCCACGACAGGGGATTGGCGATCGGATGAGTAGTTGAGGTTGGTTACGATGGCCAGGGCGCCATCGGTCCCGTTCCAAGCCCCGGCGTTGGCATTGCTCAGTATTGTTGACCCGACCGGCACATTGGTTTCAAACGCTATGCTATAGGGCAGGCCGACGGCCGCTGATGCCGCCTTGGCTAGAGCAAGAGTCACAACTATTGCGGTCATTTTCTTCATTTTGATCTCCCCGCTATACGCATCAAGACTTGTCAAAAACTCATCCTAAATTCTGACAATAAGATACGCGAAGTGGGCCAGGATGTCAACCATGGGGTTTTGCAAGGGTGCTATCGCAGTGCTTGCCCTCGAAGTCTCGGCGAAACCTGTGGACGGTGGTGCCGCTGGACTGATGTACACCTGCCGATGCGCAGGGCTGACCAGCGTCGCAGGAATGATCAAGAAACAGCGAACCAATGTTGATTAGGTACAGAATCAGGTTGTTTTGGTGTGGAAGCGCGACTAATATGAATCGTTTTGTACAGGCATATTTGGCCCTTGGAGCCGTGCAGTCTCTGTCTGGTCGCAGGTGGTGTCGTCAAGGTGTGCGGGGGCGAAAGAGGGGTGTGTAGCGTATGCAGTGCGATAGTTGTCATCAAAATGAAGCCTCCATCCATGTGTCGCAGGTCGTGGACGGCAACAGTCGTGAACTGCACTTATGTGAGGAATGCGCTGCGGAAAGCGGACTGAACGTTCAGAACGTCATGTCCATCCCTGAGATTCTCTTTGGCATGGCGGGTGGCGACGAGATTACGGGTTTGCTGCAACGCAGTTGTCCGCATTGCCATCTTCGAGGCACGGATTTCAAAAAGACGGGTCGGTTAGGGTGTGAGCGTTGTTATGAAGCGTTCGGCGAGGATCTCAAGCCGATGTTGGCGGCGATGCACAAAGGGGTGGTGCACAAGGGGAAAGTTCCCGGGCTTGACCGGCGCGAGATGGAGGCGACGGCGCGAGTGGTGAAGTTACGGGCTGATCTCGAGGCGGCGATCAAGCGAGAAGATTACGAAGGTGCCGCTCGTGTGCGGGATATGATTCAGGAGGCCGAGCATGACGCTGGATGACTTGGCGGGCAGGCCCGGGGCGTGGTTGCCGGAGGACGGGCGCGACATGGTGGTCATCAGCAGTCGGATTCGGCTGGCTCGCAATCTGCATGGGTTGGCCTTTCCGGGATGGGCAGGAGAGGATGAGTGTCTGCGGGTTCAGCGGCAGGTGGGAAAAGTGTTGGCGGCGGTGAAGGCGCTTGACCCCGCGATGAGTGTCGACATGGCGGCCATTCCGCTCCACGACAAGGATTTTCTTCATGAGCGTCATCTAATTAGTTTGGAGTTGGCGCGGAAGGCGCGGGGGAGTTGCCTCGTGGTGCGACAGGACGAGGTGCTTGGGGTTATGGTGAACGAAGAGGATCATCTTCGTTTGCAGGCCATGCGGCCTGGATTCCATTTGCCTGAACTCTGGAGTGAGATTAACACATTGGATTCGGAGATCGAGGAGAAGGTTCGCTATGCGTTTTCGCCTGAACTTGGATATCTGACAGCCTGTCCGACGAATGTCGGCACTGGGTTACGGGCCAGTGTGATGATGCATGTACCGGCGTTGCGGTTAACGAATGAAATTGAGCCGATCATTAAGGGGCTGGGTAAGATCGGGCTGGTGGTGCGAGGGCTTCTTGGGGAAGGGACGGAAGCGTCCGGGAACATGTTTCAGATCTCAAACCAAACGACGTTAGGTGAAGCCGAGGTCGTGATTATCGAACGGTTGGTCCAGATTGTGAATGAAATTGCCAACCATGAGCGGAATGCCAGAGGCCGTCTGCTGGAGCAGAGGGAGAATCGGATTCGTGATTTTATTGGGCGGGCCTATGGAGTTTTGTGCCATGCGCGTGTGCTGACCTCGCGGGAGACCCTTGATTTGCTCTCCGGGTTGCGCCTTGGGTTCGATCTTGGTATGATTACGGGCATAGGAATGTCGGATATTAACAGGCTGACGCTTTGTTCGCAGCCCGGGCATCTTCAGAAGTTGGCGGGGGAGCATGTGAAGCCGGAAGACCGGGATGAGTTGAGGGCGTCAAGAGTGCGGGAAGTTGTCAGGCGGGCCACCTTAACAGGTTGATCCGCAAGGATGGGGTAAAATCATGGGAAACTCAGGAAACTACACGCCGCGTGCCCAGCAGGTCATTCAGTTGGCCAGGTCCGAGGCGGAGCGATTCAATCATCCGTATGTGGGGACGGAGCACATTCTGCTGGGGTTGGTGGCGCTGGGGTCAGGGGTTGCGGTGACGGTTCTTGACCGGATGGGGATATCCCTGGAGGCGTTGCGGATGGAGGTGGAGAAGGCTGTTGGGCAGGGGCCGGAAACCAAAACGGTTGGCAATGTTCCCTTCACGCCGCGGGCGAAGAAAGTCCTGCAATTGGCGGCGGCTGAAGCCCGTACCTTGAATCATTCCTATATCGGGACCGAGCATATTCTGTTGGGGTTGTTACGGGAAGGGGAAGGGGTGGCGGCGCAAGTGTTCAGAGCGCTGAACGTGGATGTGGATACGACGCGTGTCGAGGTGATGAAGGAACTCGATCCGAATTTCGAGCCGGGAGAGGAGTCCGCGGCGCCGGAACCCAAGACCAAGCAGGCGCCGCAGTCGGTCAAGCAGAAGACGCCGGCTTTGAATGCTTTTGGGCGGGATTTGACTGAGATGGCGAGGAAGGGGTCATTGGATCCGATGATTGGGCGTGAGCCGGAATTGGAGCGCGTTATTCAGATTCTTTGCCGCCGTACCAAGAACAATCCGGTACTGCTTGGTGATGCCGGGGTGGGGAAGACTGCGATTGTCGAGGGGCTTGCCCAGGTGATTGTGCAGGGATTGGTTCCTGACATTCTCCGGAACAAGCGCGTCATCGCCCTGGATCTGGCCCTGATGATTGCCGGCACCAAGTATCGCGGGCAGTTCGAAGAGCGGATCAAGGCGGTGATGGATGAGATCCGCCGTTCAGCGAATGTGATGTTGTTCGTCGATGAATTGCATACGATTGTGGGGGCGGGTTCAGCGGAAGGGACGATGGATGCCTCGAACATCATCAAGCCGGCCCTGGCGCGGGGTGAACTGCAGTGTATTGGGGCGACGACGCTGGACGAGTACCGTAAGCACATCGAGAAGGATGCGGCGCTGGAGCGGCGTTTCCAAACGGTTCAGGTTAACGAGCCGACGGTGGATGAGGCCATTCGGATTCTGAAAGGTATTCGTTACAAGTACGAGGAGCACCATGGGGTTAAGATTACCGATGATGCCATTGAAGCGGCGGCCCGGTTAACGGATCGGTATCTTACCGGGCGTCACTTGCCAGACAAGGCCATTGATACCATTGATGAGGCCGGGGCTCGGGCGCGGATCCAGGCGACGACCCGATCGCCCGACTTGCGCAAGAAAGAACAGGGGATCGAGAAGATCAGGATCCAGAAGGAAGCGGCGATCAAGGCCCAGAAGTTTGAGGAGGCGGCCCAATTGCGTGATTTGGAGCGTCGGGAGCGTGAAGCGCTTGAAGAAAGCGTCAAGAAATGGCGGGAGTCGTCTCAGAAGCGTAAGGTCAAAGTCACGGCGGATGAAGTCATGGCGGTGGTTTCCAAATGGACGGGGGTGCCCCTGAAGAAGATGGAGGGTAAGGAACTGGCCCGTCTACTTCACATGGAAGAGGAACTTGGCAAGACTGTGGTGGGGCAGAATCCGGCCATCACGGCGATTTCCAAGGCGTTACGGCGCTCGCGTGCGGATCTAAAGGATCCCAAACGTCCGATTGGGTCATTTGTCTTTCTGGGCCCGACCGGGGTTGGCAAGACTTTGTTGGCGAAGGCGTTGGCTGAGTTCATGTTCGACGACAAGGATGCCTTGATTCAACTCGACATGTCCGAGTACATGGAGAAATTCACTGTTTCGCGACTGGTGGGGTCTCCGCCGGGTTACGTGGGATACGAGGAGGGCGGGCAATTGACGGAGAAGGTGCGTCGCCGTCCGTATTCAGTGGTCTTGTTCGATGAAATTGAGAAGGCCCATCCCGACGTCATGCACATGCTGCTCCAGATCATGGAAGAAGGACGGTTGACCGACAGTTCCGGGCGACACATTGATTTCCGCAATACGGTGATCATCCTGACGACCAATCTCGGGGCTGATTTTGGTCGCAAGGCGGGACTTGGTTTCACTGAATCCGGGGGGGCGGTTGATTACGAATCGCTCAAACAACGCATGCTGGACGATGTCAAGAGGGTGTTCAAGCCGGAGTTCATCAACCGGCTGGATGAAATCGTGGTTTTTCGCCAACTCTCCAGGGAGGACACCGTCAAGATTCTTTGTCTGGAGGTGGCCAAAGTTCACATGCGGGTCGAGGCGAAAGGGATCGATTTGATGCTAGCCCCTTCGGCGCAGGAGTTTCTGTTGGAGAAGGGGTTTGACGTGGCCATGGGTGCCCGGCCGCTGCGGCGTGCGGTGCAACGTTATCTGGAGGATCCGTTGGCGGAAGAGATTCTGCGTGGTGATTTGCAGGGGGCGGAGAAGGTCGAAGTTGTCAAAGCGGATGGAGGGTTGGCATTCCGGATTATTGCCGGGGCGAAGGTCAAGGCCTGAGAAACCGTTGCAGGGGTGGGAATGGATCCGGCGGCTGCTGGGCAAAGGTGCGCGCCATGCAGTGGCGCACGCCTGATTTTGTGGGGTGACCGTGTTTGATTCGTTGAGTAATTCTCTTGAGCAGGTATTCCGGAAGTTGCGGGGGTATGGGCATTTGACGGAAGCCAACATCCGCGATGCCATGCGAGAAGTCCGCATGGCGTTGCTGGAGGCGGACGTCAACTATGAAGTCGCACGTGATTTTGTGGTCAGGGTCAGCGAGCGATGCGTGGGGCAGGAGGTGCTGAGCAGCATTACTCCGGGGCAGCAGGTTATCAAACGGGTGCATGATGAGTTGGTGGTGCTGTTGGGAAGCGGGCAGAACCGGCGTGTGGAGCTTAATCCAAAACCGGCGCCGGTGATTCTGGTGGGGTTGCATGGTTCCGGGAAGACAACCACGTCGGCTAAACTGGCGTCGTTGTGGAAGAAGGACGGGAAGAATGTGTTGCTGGTGGGGGCTGACATAAGGCGTCCTGCGGCGGTTGACCAGTTGCGGCAGTTGGCCGGGCAAGTGGGGGTTGACATGGTGGGGCCGGAAAACGGTGAGTCCGTGCCGGTCCTGGGGCGGCGGGCCATGGATTTGGCGGAGCGGACCGGACGGGATGTGGTCCTGTTCGACACCGGCGGGCGATTTCAGATTGACGAAGACTTGGTGCAGGAACTCAAGGAGTTACGGGAGGTCGTGAAGTGCCGGAATACTCTCCTGGTGGTGGATGCGGCGATTGGTCAGGAGTCGGTTCATGTAGCCGATGTTTTTCACAAGGCGCTTGAGTTACGAGGGTTGATTCTGACGAAATTGGATGGGGATGCCCGGGGTGGAGCGGCGGTGTCGATTCAATCGGTCACGGGGTGCCCGATTCTGTATACGGGCACCGGCGAGCATACTGGCGACTTGGATGTCTTCTACCCGGAGCGCATGGCGTCCAGAATTCTCGGCATGGGGGACATTGTTAGCCTGGTTGAGAAGGCCCAGATGGTGGTTGATGTCGGCCAGGCGGCAGACATTGAAAAGAAGATACGTTCCAGTCGGATGGACTTGGAAGACTTCCTGGGGCAACTGGAGCAACTGCGCAAGATGGGGCCGCTGGAGAATCTGCTTGATCTGTTGCCTATGGGGGGGCAGGTGAAGGCGAAGATGAAAGATGCCGCCGGGGCCGGGCGTGATTTTGAGCGTTTTTCCAAGCGTGCCGAAGCCGTTATTCGGAGTATGACACCGAAAGAGCGGCGCCGTCCGGAGATTCTCAATGCGGGCCGTAAACGGCGTATTGCGAAGGGCAGTGGCACGCAAGTGCAGGATGTCAACGAACTGCTGAAGCAGTTCGAGCAAGCCCGCCAGATGGCCAAGCGAATGGGGTCTTTACAAAAGAGGTTGCGCCCTCGGCGGTAATGTGTAATAGTGTCGCGCTTTTTACGTCTGTAGTCGGGGCTGACTTAGCCTAGGTGCAGGCATTGATTCAAGGGAGGACGGGATGTCAGTAAAAATAAGAATGACCCGCACGGGAGCCAATAAGGATATTGCCTATCGTGTGATCGCCACAGATAGTCGTTGCCCGCGGGACGGGAAGAACTTGGAAGTGGTTGGGTGGTACGACCCGAAGCAGAAGGGCGTGAATTTCAACCTTAAGATGGATCGGATTGAGTACTGGACAAGCAAGGGCGCTCAGGTTAGCGATACCGTGAAAAGCCTGTTGCGCAAATCCCGTGCTGCAACCAAGTCAAACGCATGAAGCAGTTCGTGTTGTATATCACCCGTGCGCTGCTTGACCATCCGGGCGATGTAGCGGTCACCGAGGTGACGGGGAAGCAGACGACGATTCTTGAGCTCCGGTGCCATCCCAAAGATGTGGGGCGGCTAATCGGGCGGAGTGGAAAGACGATCAGTTCCCTGCGCGTATTGTTAAGCAATCTGGCGTCCAAAGAAGGGCGGCGTGCGGTTCTGGAAGTGGCGGAATAAGAGGGCCATGGAGCCGTTGAGGATTGATGTCATCACGATTTTTCCTGGGATGCTGAAGGGGTTCCTGGAAGAGAGTATATTGAAACGGGCGGTGCAGAAGGGGTTAGCGAGTATTCAGGCGGTGGATCTGCGGCGGTTCACCAAGGATCGGCATCAGACGACCGATGACAGGCCGTTTGGTGGGGGGGCGGGGATGGTAATGAAACCAGAGCCGCTGTTTGAGGCAGTGGAGTCGGTTAGGATGCCTGCCTCGAAGGTGATATTGATGACGCCGCAAGGGCGGCGTTTTGAGCAGGCGAAGGCGGCGCGGTTGGCGCAGGAATCGCACTTGATATTTGTGTGTGGTCACTATGAGGGGGTGGATGAGCGGGTTCGGACCCATCTGGTGACGGAAGAGATTTCGATTGGCGACTACGTGTTGACCAACGGGGTGTTGCCGGCGGCGGTGGTGATTGATGCCGTGGTCCGGTTGATTCCCGGGGTGTTGGGAAATGATAGTGCGACGAGTGAGGAGTCGTTTGCGGATGGATTGCTGGAATATCCGCAATATACGCGGCCGAGGGAGTTCAGAGGATTGGCGGTTCCCGAAATTCTGGTCTCGGGGGACCACGAGGAAATTGCCCGGTGGAGGCGTGATCAGGCGGAGTGCCGGACACGGGAGAAGAGACCAGATTTGTTGGAGTAGAGGTGACTATGATTGCTAAAGCATTGGCCATGATTCACAAGGAAAACCTGAGGAAGGATGTCCTTCCCTCGTTCAGCGTAGGCGATACTGTCAAGATCCAGGTTCGGATCCGCGAAGGCGGCAAAGAACGTCTGCAGGCGTATACAGGGACGGTTATTGCCCGCGACGGGCATGCCGCTACCGAGACGTTCACTGTTCGGAGAATCTCGCATGGTGTTGGAGTGGAAAGGGTTTTTCCGATCCATTCGCCCAACATTGCCAAACTTGAGGTTGAGAGTTCGGGCAAGTCGCGCCGCGCCAAGCTTTACTACCTGCGTGAGCGTGCCGGTAAGGGTGCCAAGTTGCGCGAAAAGACCAAGGCTTCTGAAGCCTGAGGAGAAGCCGGTTGCTCCAGTACGAGCGTCAGGCTTGGATTCAGGGGCACAAGCGGCTGGCGGGCGTTGATGAAGCCGGGCGGGGTCCGTTAGCGGGTCCCGTTGTGGCGGCGGCGTTGGTATTCGACCGCGCCTTTCTTGAGGCGGAGCAATACGGACTGCTTCGTGAAGTCAATGACTCCAAGCGTCTTTCGACACCTTTGCGTGACGATCTATTCGCCTTCCTGACGAGCACGAGCTGTGTAGATTTTGCCGTGGGTGTTGCCGGCGTTGATGAAATTGACGATCGGAATATCCTTCGGGCCACTCATCTGGCGATGAGTCGAGCGCTGGACGGGTTAGTGCCTGCTCCTGATTTCGCCCTTGTGGATGGTCTTCCTGTTCCTGGGTTGCCATGTCCCTCGCAGGCGATTGTGGGCGGGGATGCGCGCAGTCTCAGTATTGCCGCCGCCAGTATCATCGCGAAGGTCACCCGGGACCGTATCATGCTGGAACTCGACCGGGTTCATCCGCACTACGGATTTGCGCGACACAAAGGATATGGGACCAAGGCCCATTTGCAGGCGCTCTTGGAGTACGGGCCATGTCGGGAGCATCGTCGGTCATTCCGGCCTGTGCAAGAGGTGATTCGGATGGTGGCGTCTCGTGGAGGGGGTGTGGAGCAAGGGGGGGGGGTTCAGTGAAGTTGCCGTTTCTGCCCTTTCATTTGCGTGCCGGTCTATGGGGGGAGGGGCAGGCGGAAATATACCTGCAGGGCAAGGGATTCAAGATTCTCGGGCGACGTATGAAAGTCGGGTTGCGGGATGAAATTGACCTGGTGGCCCGAGCGGAGGAGACGCTTGTCTTTGTGGAGGTCAAGACCCGCAAGAGCGAGAGATTCGGGCGCCCTTTCGAATCCGTTGACAGGCGCAAGCGACACGCCTTGTCGCGGGCGGCGGTTCGCTATCTCGGGCGTTTGAAGCGGCCGGTGAATTTCCGGTTCGACGTGGTGGAGATTATCGGTGAGCCGGACGGAGGGGCTCCGGTTGTGCGCCATATTGAAAATGCCTTTCTCCTGGACCGGTGTTACGTTTTGCCCTGGTAAGGTGTGCTGGAGTGAGGGCGACAACGGGGCTTGAGTTGTCGCGAACGGTTGCGTATTGTGCCCGCCGTTTGCCGGAGAACCGACGGAAGAAGAGGACGCCATGCCGCCACAATTTGTTTTTCAGACTCAGAATCTGGCCAAGAATTACGGTGACAAGACCATTTTTGAAGGGGTAAGTCTTTCGTTCTTCTACGGGGCCAAAATCGGAATTGTGGGTGAGAATGGGTCAGGAAAGACCAGTTTGCTGCGGATTATGGCGGGTGTGGATCAGGACTACATGGGGACGGCGCAATTGGCGAAAGGGATGAGGGTTGGATATGTTCCCCAGGAACCGAAATTGAACCCAGGCAAGACGGTGCGCGGCAATTTGGAGGAGGCGTTGGAGCCCGTGCATGCCCTGATCAGACGTTATGACGAGGTGGCGGATGCCATGGGCGAGAAGCGTCCGAAAGAGCAGATGGACAAGTTGATGGATGAGATGAGCCGTCTGCAGGAGCAGATTGACGCCATGGATGCCTGGGAGGTTGACCGGCTGTTGGATGTGGCTTCCGATGCCCTGGTGCTGCCGCCCGACGACGCCGACGTGAGCACGCTTTCCGGTGGAGAGCGGCGGCGTGTGGCCTTGTGCAAGGTGCTGTTGGAGAAGCCCGATTTGCTGTTACTCGATGAACCCACCAATCACCTGGATGCGGAGACGGTGGCCTGGCTGGAGAAGACGTTACGGGACTATCACGGTACGGTCATCATTGTTACGCATGACCGGTATTTTCTGGACCATATTACCAAGTGGATTCTCGAGATGGAGAACGGGCGCGGGATCCCGTTTGAGGGAAACTACTCGTCGTGGCTCAAGCAGAAGGCGGAGTGGCTGAGGCAGATGGAGAAGAAGGAGAGCCAGAGGCAGAAGATACTGGCGCATGAGTTGGAGTGGATCAGCAGTTCTCCCGAGGGGAGGCGCAAGAAGGGGCAGGCCCGTATCACCCGCTATGAGGAATTGGCCGGGGAACGATTTGAGGTGGAGAAGGATGATGTGTTGATCCAGATTCCTCCTGGACCGCACTTGGGTGATAAAGTGTTGACCTTGGAAGGGGTGAGCAAGGGGTATGGCGGGATTTCGTTGCTGGACAATGCCTCGTTCACCCTTCCTCGAGGCGGGGTGGTGGGTGTTGTGGGGCCGAACGGGTGCGGCAAGACGACGCTTTTCCGGATGGTGATCGGGCAGGAGGCGCCGGACAAGGGGACCCTGACGCTTGGAGAGAGCGTGGTATTGTCCTATGTTGACCAGCATCGCGATGCGTTAGGGGACGGGCATACTGTTTTTGAGGAAGTCACCGGGGGGGAGGATGAGATTCAACTTGGGGATCGCAGGATGAACGCCCGTGCCTACCTTTCGCGTTTCAATTTTCGGGGGGCGCAACAGCAAAAGAAGGTTGGTCAACTTTCCGGTGGAGAGCGCAACCGGGTTCATCTGGCGAAACTGCTGAAGCGGGGGGGGAACGTGCTCCTACTGGACGAGCCGACCAACGATCTGGATGTAAACACGATGCGCGTATTGGAAGAGGGGATCAACCAGTTTCCCGGTTGTGTCATGGTGATCAGTCATGATCGCTACTTCCTGGATCGGATATGCACCCACTTGCTGATTTTTGAAGGCGAGGGCAAGTTGCGGTGGTTTGAAGGAAATTTTTCGGACTACGAGGAGAAGGTGTTGGTGCGCAACCAGGACCGGCTTCTGCATCGCCGGGGGAAGTACAGGAAGCTGGCGTTACGATGAAGATCGCCGGTGGCGCTTGCGGGCATCGGCTTGCGGCACGAAGCGTTGCCGTGGACGTTCCTTGAGCATAATGAGGACGGGGGCGCCTTCGAGTCCGAAGTGGCGGCGGAGGGCGTGTAACAGGTACTCCCGGTAGGTGTCGGTCAGGCGGGTTGGATCGTTGACATACAGGTTGATGCGGATGGGGGCGGTCGATGTTTGTGTGGCGTAGTAGATCTTGAAGCGCTTGCCTTTCAGCATGGGGGGCTGGACGCGTTCAACGGCATCCGACAGGACGCGGTTAAGGGTGGCGGTTGGAATTTTCGTCTGAATCTGCCCGGCGACATAATCGATGGTCTCGAGACACTTCTTGATGTTGAATCCGTCCTTGGCCGAGACAAACACGAACGGCACCCACTTCAGGAATCCGATGGTGTGCGACAATGCTTCGCGATACTCCCGTTCCGAGCTATGACCTTTCAACAGGTCCCACTTGTTCACCACCACAAGGCACCCTTTGTGGGCGTCGATAATCGTGTTGGCGATGGCCTTATCCTGGGCGGTTGGCCCCTGGGAGGCATCGAGCATGAGGGCCACGACATCGGCCTGTCGAATACTGCTTTCGGCGCGGAAGAGGCTGTAACGTTCTACGGCGCCATCCACCTTGCCCATGCGGCGCATGCCGGCGGTATCGGTGAGCAGATAGTGGCGTGCCGTGGGGCCTTCGCCGACCTGGAAAGGGATATCAATGGTGTCGCGAGTGGTTCCTGGGATCTCGGAGACGATTAAGCGTTCCTGGTTGACGACGCGATTAAGGAATGAGGATTTGCCGACATTCGGCTTTCCCGCCACGGTGACTCGCAAGGGGGCGGGCTGTTTGGATATGTCGACCGGTTTCCAATCGGCGGCCACCTCCTCCATCAACTCATCGATGCCACGGTTGTGGAGGGCGGAGACGCCGAAAACGGGGAATCCCAGCGATTCGAAGGATGAGGCCTGCGGGTCGCGGTCGGGGTGATCACACTTGTTGGCGGCGACGATGGCGCGTACCCCTTTCTGGCGTATGAGGCGTGCGACCGACTCATCCAAGGGGTTCATGCCGGCTTCGGCATCCGTGACGAGGATGACGACGGAAGCGTCCTCGATGGCGGCTTCCGACTGGCGGCGGGTTTCCGTGTCGAGGAAGTTTCCGGCGGTTTGCTTGCCGAAGGCGGTAAGGCCGCCGGTATCCACCAGTTCGAAGGGCATATCACCCCAAGTTGCGCGGGCGATCAGCCGGTCCCGGGTGACGCCGCACTCCTCGTGGACGATCGCCAGTCGCCGTCCGAGGAGGCGATTAAAGAGGGCCGACTTGCCGACATTTGGTCTGCCGACGACGGAAACGACCGGTAAGCCGGTTGAGGAATGGGGGTCAAGGTTTTTTTTCGTGGGCATGGGTTTTCTCAAGTTGACGGATTCCATCCGTGATGTACTGGAGGGCGGAAAGCAGGGTAAAGGCGGCGGCCAACCAGAGCAGCCAGGGGAACCATCGGGCGGGGCCTTGGGCCAAGACCCAGAAGATCAGGCCCATTTGGAAAAAGGTGGAGAGTTTTCCTGCGGCGCGAGGCTGGACTTCGGTGTGTCCTACGGCGACGTGGATCAGGATTGCGCCGGCGATGAGGGCGACGTCGCGGCTGATGACGAGAAGCACGTACCAGACGGGGAGGTGGGGATTGAAGCAGGCACCCCAAGGGCCCGTGAGGAGGATGAGGGCGGAGAGGAGCAGGGACTTGTCGGCCAGCGGGTCGAGGAGGGTGCCCAGGCGGGTCCGCTCGTTGCGGGACCGGGCAAAATAGCCATCCAGTGCATCGGAAAGGCAGGTGATGACGAACACCATCAGGGCCGCCCACCGGAGCATTTCGTTGGGTGCGTCGATGGCAATGCTACGAATATAGTAAAGCGTCAGGAGAATGAAGACCGGAATCAGGAAGAAACGCCCCAAGGTGATGCGGTTGGCGAGTGTGAGGTTGGCGGTTAGCAGTATGCGCATGCGACTTTCCTTCGGAGAACTTGGCGAAGCATACGTTAACCCCCGGCATTAGCCAACCGGAAATACGGTGGGGTTGGGAGGTGGTCCAGGGATGGCGGATACAGGGGTGTTGTTGGGGGTTTGTTTTTCGCCTTTTGTTTTCAATGAATGAAGTCTAGATTGAAGCACACGGTTTCGGAGGGAATTATAGCACTGATGGAAACGAAACATAACGGTTTCAGGGTTTGTCGGTTGGAATCATCCGACGGGACAGTGAGTGCGGAAATTGTTCCGGAACTTGGAGCGATTGTCAGTTCGCTTAAACTCCTTTGGAATAAAGAGTTACGAGAGGTTCTGTTCCAGCATCCCTTCTTCTGGGATCGGCAGGAGGAGCGGACGCGGGGTGGATTGCCTTTTCTGTTTCCGGTGTGCGGAAGGATGGAGCGGGGTGGAGTGGTGGGCGCCTATCTCCACAAAGGACGGATTCACAGGATCAAGATTCACGGGTTCAGTACGCGCCTGCCTTGGACGGTGGACTATGAGGGGACTGACGCGCTGGCGGTTACGTTGAGGGATACCGATGGCACCCGGGAGTCTTACCCGTTCAAGTTCCGGGTCACTTTGAGGTACACGTTGGGTGGTGGATGCTTGCGGGTGGAGCAGGAGTATGAGAATGCAGGTTCGGAACCATTGCCGTACTATGCAGGGTTCCATCCCTATTTTTTGACGCCTCCGGCCGGGGAAGGCAAGGAATCGGTCATGGTGGAGATGAAGGCCTTGTCCCAATGGCGTTACAACGCGAATCTGGCCGATATTGTCGGGTGTGAAGCCCCGCCGGATTTCCCATCCAGCGTCAGCAGTCCGGCCATTCTTGAGCGGTTGATAGAGGTTGGTGATCCTTGCGAGGCGACCTTGCGATTTCGTGATGGGATGGCGTTGCGGCTGGAGGCGGCAGGTGACGGGTGTCGGCGCATGTTTCCATTCCTGCAACTCTACACCCTGTCGGACCGGCCGTTTTTCTGTGTGGAACCCTGGATGGGGTTCCCAAATGCCATGAACAGCATGGGAGGTGTCCGGTGGGTGCAGCCCGGATCCGTAGAGAGGGCTGTGTTGAAGGTGGGAATCAGTTCTGAGCCCCGGTGTACAAAGGAGAAGGCGATATGAACATGGTGAAGAGGAACAGGGATCCCATGCGGTTGTTGGCGTGGAGTCGCAGGGAATGGCGAACATTGACGTTTTCCCTGGTGCTGGCCTTCGTCGCCACGTTATTAGGGGCCGCCATCAACTTCAATGAACGCCTGATTGAGTTTTTCAAGCCACACGCCGAACAACCGGCGGTCGTGTTCATCACGAATTTCCTCGCGCTATGGTTAATTATCATGTTGGTGACGTCCTACCTTCGATGGCGGACCGAGGCGATGAGGAACCAGGAGCTTGAGGATATTATCGACAGCATCAATCCGGATGTGCTTCTCGTGGTGGATGCCAATCGCAACATCCTGATGGTGAATGCGGCCGTGTGTCGCATGTTCGGCTATGAGATGGGAGAGGTTATCCGCCGGAAGACGGAGTTGCTGTATTTTGACCGGCGGCGGGTGCCTGGGGCCAAGCATGAAATCTATGACGCGCTGGAGAAGGAGGGGTTTCATATTGGCTGGGCGACGGGACGGAAGAAGGATGGCAAGACGTTCCCATTGGAGATTGTCACGGGGTTGCTGAAGAGCCATGGCGGAAGCGTGCTGCTCCTGCGGGACGCGACGCAACGCAAGAATGTGGAGGAGTTGCTGCTTGAGCGGGAAGCCCAGTTGAGGCAGGCGCAGAAGATGGAGGCCTTGGGGCTCCTAGCCGGCGGGGTGGCGCATGATTTCAACAACCTGCTGACATCAATTCTCGGGTTTTCCAACCTCGCGTTGGAGTCACTGGCCGAAGATCATCCGGTGCGTGAGGATATCAAGGAGGTCATTAACGGGGCGGAACGCGCCGCCAAGTTGACGGCGCAACTGCTGGCGGTGGGGCGGAAGCAGGCGCTGCAAATCAAGGCCTTGGATTTGAACGAGAGTGTCAGCAACATGGTGCTTCTGCTGAAACGGACGCTGGGGGAGGATGTGTCGCTGAATATCCAACTGGCGGATGACGCGGGGTTGGTGGAGGGGGATTCCGGCGGTGTGGAGCAGATCATCTTGAATCTCGCCGTGAATGCGCGTGATGCGATGCCACGGGGCGGAACCCTTGCGATCAGCACGCGGAAGGAGGTGCTCGATGAAGAGTATTGTCGCATGCATGTCTCGGTTGAGCCGGGGACCTACGGGGTACTGGTGGTGAAGGATTACGGGTGTGGCATGAGTTCGGAGGTCCGGGAGCGGATTTTCGAGCCATTCTTTACGACCAAGGAAAAAGGAAAGGGGACGGGATTGGGATTGTCGACGGTGTACGGGATTGTCCGGCAGTGTCAGGGGTGCATTGAGGTGGAAAGCAAGGTTGGGATGGGGTCGGAATTTCGGATCTTCTTCCGCAGCATTCCCGCGGAGGCTGCCGAGGGAGGGGTGTCGGCAAGCAAGGGTCTGCCCCGGGGTAGCGAAACGGTGCTGGTGGTGGAGGATGATCCAGCCGTGGGCAGTTTTGCCGGGCGCGCGCTTTCGTTGCAGGGATACACGGTGATTGGGACGACCAGTGCGAAGGAGGCCCTCAAGGTTTGCCAGGAGCGCAAGGAGCCGGTGCATCTCCTTTTGACGGATGTGGTGTTGCCGGAAATCAGCGGGTTGGAACTGGTGGCGACGGCGCGCAAGATGAGGCAGGATTTCAAGGTGTTGTACGTGACCGGGTTTGATCAGGTGGCGGTTGCTCATCATGGGTTTGATTTTGAGCATGAACGTTACATCACGAAGCCTTACACGCAGGAAATCCTGGCGGAGAATGTGCGCAGGACGCTGGATGGGGCCGTGTGAGATGGTCGGGGCGGGGGGATTTGAACCCCCGACTTTCAGCGCCCAAGGCTGACGCGCTACCAGGCTGCGCTACACCCCGATTGAATGCTCGCCCAGGGAAGCCCCCGTGGTAGAGCGGCGGAAAAACTAGCATGGCGGCACGCAGGACACAAGCCCAACCCTGCGATCGGTATGATCATCATTGGCGGCGGTCGGCGATGTCGGGGCGCGGAGGGTGCATGGACATGACAATTGTAAACAGGGGAAGACGATGGTGGCGGTGAAAGAACAGGATTTGAGTTGGTTGACTGATCTGAATCCCCAGCAACGACAGGCGGTAACCCATGGCGAGGGTCCACTCTTGGTCGTCGCCGGGGCAGGCAGTGGCAAGACCAAGACGCTGGCCTATCGCGTGGCGTATCTGATTGCCCGGGGCGTCCCGCCCGAGCGTATCCTTTTGATGACGTTTACGCGACGTGCTGCGGAGGAGATGGTTAAACGGGCTTCGGCCATCTGCGAACGCGGTCCGGCTGTCACGGCGCGGGTTTGGGGGGGGACCTTTCATGCCATTGCCAACCGGATTTTGCGGGCCTATGCCAAGCAGGCGGGATTGACGCCGGACTTTACCGTCATGGACGAAGCGGATGCCGAAGACCTTGTGAATGTGGTCCGGCACGAACTCAATCTGGCGAGGGGCGAGAAGCGGTTTCCGCGGAAAGGGACGTGCCTATCCATCTACTCCCGTTGTCTGAACGGCGGGGACTCCCTTGAGGCGGTGCTCCGTCAGTTCTATCCCTGGTGCCTGGAGTGGAAGGAGCAATTGAAGACGCTGTTCAGGGGGTACGTGATCCGCAAGCAGGAGCGTGGGGTGCTGGACTATGACGACCTTCTGTTCTACTGGCGGCAGTTGCTGACGGATGACGCCATGGTGAGGGAATTGGGTGGGCGGTTCGATCATGTGCTGGTGGATGAGTATCAAGACACGAACACGGTGCAGGCGGACATTCTGCGCGGGATGAGGACTTACAATCCGAACATCATGGTGGTGGGTGATGACGCCCAGAGTATCTACAGTTTCCGGGCGGCCAATGTGAGGAACATTCTTGATTTTCCGAAGCAATTCCCGGGGACAACCGTTATCACCCTGGAGCAGAACTACCGGTCGGTGGCGCCGATCCTGGATACGACCAACATGCTGATCTCTCATGCGCGCGAACGATTCACGAAGGATCTATGGTCCAGCCGCAAGGAGGGGCAGAAACCGTTGTTGGTGACTTGTCGTGATGAGGCGTCGCAGGACACGTTTCTGGTTGAGCGCATTCTGGAGCACTATGAGCAGGGGGTCCCGTTACATCGGCAGGCGGTCCTGTTCCGGGTGGGGCATTTGTCGGACTCCCTGGAGATTGAGTTGGCGCGGAAGAATATTCCTTACCACAAGTATGGCGGACTGCGGTTTCTGGAGGCGGCGCACGTGAAGGATCTGGTCAGTATTCTACGCGTAGTGGAGAACCCTCTGGATGAAATTGCCTGGTACCGGGTACTGCAGTTGATTGACGGCATCGGGCCGGCGACGGCGGCTCGTGCCATCAATCATGTGAGCAAGGCTCGCGATCCGCGGGCGATCGGGAGTTTTGAGGCGCCGCCGGCTGGGCGGGCGGGGATGAAGGGGTTGTCGGGATTGATGGATGACCTGGTGGCGCAGGGCGAGACAAATCCCTCCGGGCAGGTGCAGCGCATCCGGGCGTTCTACGATGACGTATTGGCAGCACGATATGAGAATTCGCCACAGCGCAAGCGGGACATCGAGCACATCGAGCAAATCGCCAGCGGTTACACGTCGCGGCGGCAGTTTCTAACTGATTTAACGCTGGATCCTCCGAGTTCGACCAGTGATCTGGCTGGGGTACCCCTGAAAGATGAAGACTGGCTGGTTCTTTCCACGATTCACTCCGCCAAGGGGTGCGAGTGGGATGTGGTTTACCTGATCCATGCGGCAGACGGTTGGTTGCCGTCCGACATGGCGTCGGGTAGTGACAAGGAGTTGGAGGAGGAGCGGCGGCTGGCCTATGTGGCGATGACCCGGGCGAAGAACTTCCTGTATGTAAGTTGGCCGATGCGATACTACCATCGGCGGTCGAAATTTGGAGACAACCACAACTACGCGCAGATTTCCCGTTTTCTTTCCGACGATGTGAGAGCCACCTGTACGTTGCAGGCGTACGGGGTCAGTGCGTACCCTGAGGATCAGGATGTTTACACGGGGGATATTGTCGGTCGCGTACGGCGCGAAATCAGTTCCATGTGGGACTGATCTCAGGGGAAGGCAGGGCGCCCAGGTGGGTTCTTTCGCGCAGGACCAAGGTGGTCATGATTTTGGGGACGTATTCCTGGGTCTCGGCAGGGAGATCAGCGGCGATTTCGTTGAAGGACCCGGCATTGTGTTTCTTGAGCAGTTGCTCAACGCGGCCTTCGCCGGCGTTATAGGCGGCGAGGGCGAGAGGCCAGTTTTGGAAGCGTTTGTAGAGGATCGACAAGTAACGGGCGGCGGCCCGTGCCGAGGGTTCAGGATCGGTGCGTTGGTCGCCTGATTCGGTCAGCAATCCAAAGCGTTTGGCCGTGATGGGCATGAACTGGAACAGGCCGCGGGCACCGGAGCGGCTGGTGGCCGAGGGGTTGAAACTGGACTCGACTTCGGCGATCCAGGCCAGTTCGGGGGGGACGCCTTCGCTGGCAAAGACGATCTTCAATCGTGGCATCAACGTTTCGGCACTGGCCGGACGGGGGGATGAAGCCATTTTTCTGCCCCAAGCGATAGACTTGAGGATTGACGGCAAACGGCGGACGGCGAAGGATTCATCGGAGGGGGTGGTGTTGGGCGGGGTCCAAGGACTCTGGAGTCCAGAAAAGGTGTTGGCATTCCAGATGGTAGAGAGTTCGGCGGGGTACTCAGTGGAGAGGGCGGTTTCGGCGATGGGCGAGGAGGGGTAGAGTTCCGTTACCCCCCCGGCCAAGGCCATGGAGGCAAATCCTGTGATGACGGTGCAGACCAATGGATGGATTACCAGCTTCATAAAGCTTGGTAATGCTATGCCATCGAGATGGTTATGACAAGTAGTTTTTCCATTGACTTAAGATGCCTGCTTCGTGACAATCCTCTGAGTTACTTGGGTAAGTGAATTATTATTGATGTCAAAGATAGAGGAGAATCACGCATGAAATGGACGCAAGCGGTCATAGTGGCGATGGGTGCGGTGGTGACGTCGTCGGTTGCGTTTGCGCAGGACCCGGCGAGCGATCCGTGGGCTTTTTCGGCGGGAGCGGGGGTCCAGTTTACCGATAACCGCGACGGCACGAAAGTGAACAAGGAATCCAACGCGGATATTACCGCCGACGTGCGGGGCGATCTGCGGTGGCGAGATGGCGACCGTACCCTGTTGAATCTGTTTCTTTCGCCTGGCGTCAAGTGGCACAGCAATCCACGCTCGACCGAGGAAGGCAATCCCCAGAATGACCAGGAACTTTACGGTTCGTTGGGGGTGGATCTGAAACAGATGGTAACCCGTCGTGTGAATGTGGATCTGTCGGATGTCGTGATGTACACTGATGATCCTGATATCACGGTTGGCGGCGCCAGTGTACGGCAGAGCGCCAATTACTGGCTGAACACGACGCGGGCCGGGGTTACGGCGGAACTTACGCCAAAAGTGGGGACCTATGTGGTGGGCGAAAGTGTTGTGAAACGGTTTGACGAGCAGGTGGTCGCCGACGAGCAGGATGAGGACGTTCTGAAGGGGGATGTCTATCTTAAGTATCTCATGGGTTCCGGGGTGAATGTGTTCGGGGTGTTCGGGGTGAGCGACTTCAGCAACGAATCCAAGGTGCGGAGTCGCGGGTCCCAGGTGATGACCTATGCCGCTGGAGCCGAGCGGATGTTCAGTCCTGATTTTACCGGCAAGGTGATGGGGGGGTATCAGACGGCAACGTATGACGCCGCCGATCTGGAGTCGGTGGATTCCGCCTATGGTTCCGCCGACATTACGCTTCGCGCGGCGTCGCCGACCCGGGTTCGTCTCGGGGCGCTGTACGGGTTTTTTGCGCCGTATGTCCGTCCCTATTCCATCCAGCAGTTGACAAGTTTTTGGGGAGCCGTGGATCACGATGTCTCGGCTCGTCTAACCTTGACGCTTCAAGGACAATTCAGCAATGGCGACTATGATAATGAAGGGGCGGAGTTGCCGGGCGGGTCTGACAAACTTGAGTCGGTGTCCGTGCGGGGCAGTTTCAAGATGGATCGCATCTGGTCCCTGACCGGTGGATACACCTATGAGAACTGGGATTCCGATGTGCGCGAATCGTTAGACCGTAACACCTGCGATGTGGGTGTGCGGGCATCGTTCTGATCCGATCGGGTCGCGGTGGTGGCCGGAAGGTTGCGGGAAGGCAATGATGACGGAGACTGGTGAGGCTGTTGAAGCCTCATCAGCATTTTAGGAAGGCAAGCATGGCGGAAACTCCACAGGAAATTACGCATTTCATGGATTATTGGCGGATGGTCAGATCCCGCAAGGAGGTGGTCATTGCCGTATTTCTATTTGTGGTGCTGGCGGGGGTGGTGACCACCCTGTCGCTGCCGAAAGTGTACATGGCGTCCACGCGAATCGCCGTCCGTCAGGACGTGCCCAGCGTGACGCCGTTCCAGTACAAGCAGCAACAGCAGATGATGACCGTTAATGATATGTATTTTCTACGGACGCAGTTCGAGATCATTCAATCGCGTCCGATACTTTACAAAGTCATTGAGAATCTGAATTTGCGGGGTCATTTTGGAAAACTGTATTCGGATGACGGATTGCCATTGTCGCTGTCGGACACCTACAAAATTCTGATGGATAGCATGAAGGTGCAGCAGTATCGGGACACGAACCTGATAGAAGTCAGGATCTACCGCAGTAGCCGACGAGGAGACCGGGCAACGGCCCGGGACGATTCGGCCAAGATTGCCAATGAGATTGCGAATGTGTACCGGGATCACCGGATGCAGAAGAACCGGTCCGAGACCGAGCAGGGGGTGGTGGCGTTGCGCGAGGCCTATCAAGCCCAGCAGAAGAAGGTCGTTGAGGCTGAGGCGAATGTCGAGGTGTTGCGCAAGGAGTTGAAGGTGAGTGTGTTGGCGGGGAGCCAGCCGGGGTCCGTGTCGTCGCTGGACAATGCCAAATTGGAGAGGTTGGAACTTAACCGGATTCAAGCCCGCAAGAACATGTTGGAACGGCAGACGCGTCTGGAGGCTCTCAAGCGGCTGGATGGGCGCGATCTGCTCTATGCGGCCGCCTATGTGATCCAGGATCCGACGCTGACGCAACTGCGGCAGCAGTTGACTGAAGCGGAGACGCAATTGAAGCGGCGTCAGGAAACCTACGGGGAAAAGCATCCGGATGTGATTAGTGCGCAAGGAGTGGTGGCCGACCTGATCAAGAAGATTGATGACACGCTCAAAGGGCAGGTCATGGGCTTGCAGACGGACTACGAGATTGCCCATCGCGATTTTGAGGCGGCGGAGAAGGATATTGAGGATGCGAAGAAGAGCGATATCAACGCGCAAGGCGAGCGGTACCTGCCGTTTGCCAAGGCGGAGAGTGAATTGACGCGGCAGCGGCAGATCCGCGACACGCTGGAAACGAGGTTGGTGCAGGAGTCCATTGAACTTGAACTGCCGAGGACGCCCGTGGATGTCGTTGATTTCGCCGAAGTCCCGGATGAACACGATGCGGTCAGTCCGAAGATGGTGTTGAACATTGTGTTGAGTATTGTTCTTGGCTTAGCCTGCGGTATTGGTTTGGTGTTTTTCATCGAGTATGTGGATACATCGGTGAAGACAGTGGAGGACATCGAACGGTTCCTGGGCACCACGATTATCGGGGTCATTCCGCAGAAGGTGAGGCCGTTGACGGATGAGGGGAGCGAGAGTCCTCATGCTGAAGCCTACCGGGTGTTGCGGATGAACATGGAACTTTCCAAGAAGTTGAGCGGAGGGAACACGTTGTGTTTCACCAGTGGCGGGGCAGGGGAAGGCAAGTCGTTGACGCTTTTCAATCTGGCATGTGTTTGCGCCCAGACGGGCAAGAAGATACTGGTGATTGATTCCGACATGCGGAGACCCACCCAGCACAAGATGTTCAAGGTTCCAAACAAGCAGGGGCTGACGGATGTCCTGCTGGGAAAAATTGGGGTGAATGAGGCGATCCTGAAGGAGGCGGTGCCGAACATCGACTTTATGCCTAGCGGCAAGTTGCCGTCTATTTCGCACGGCATCCTGACAGTACGCCACCTGCGGGATATCATGGCGCAGGTCAAGGGGCGGTATGATTATGTGTTCTTTGATTCGCCGCCGATCATGGGGGTAAGCGATGCGTCGATTTTGGCGAGTGAAGTGGACGGCGTTCTGCTGGTGGTGCAACACCGCAGTTATCCCAAGGCGGTGTCGAGCCGGGCGAAGGCCATGATTGAGAATGTGGGGGCCAATTTCCTGGGGGTGGTGTTGAATAATTTGAATGTATCCCGAGATTACTACTACTACTACAATTCGTACTACAATTACTCCTACGGCAAGTCGCGCGATCGGCGAGAAATGAAGGGGGGGCAGGCCCCCACCACTCCGGTGCCGCCGGCACCCGGTGGAACGGTTGACAAGGGCTGACGGGGAGTATCTGGTGATCGGATGATTTCGAAGATGAAGCAATCAATAACGATGATATGGATGACGGGGGTCGTGCTGGTGGCGGCGGTGTCAGGTTGCGTGTCCCTGCCCTCCTCGGAGGAGCCCCTGCCGCCCTATTGGCCGCAGGTGGAGCAGGTATCCGTTGATATTTTGAGGACATCTCCCTCGGCGGTCAACCCCCCGCCGGCGGTGGCCAGCGGGACCAATGAGGTGGAGGCCACGTTTTTCAACACCAGTCGGGTCCTTAAGAGTGGTGATCGGCTGCAGGTGACCATCTATGCTCCGCCCGAGCCGTTTACCTGCGCGCATGTGATTGATGAGCAAGGGCGGATCAATCTGCCGTTGATCGGGGCCATGCAGGTGGCGGGGAAAGCGTGTGCCGATGCCCAGCGAATCATTGAGCGGAAGTACATTGACGAGAAGTATTACAAGGTGGTCACGGTGGTTATCGTGCCGCCCGAGAGCGAGTACTCGTTGGCGGGGGAGGTTTTGCGGCCCGGCCCCTATCCGTTGACGCGGAACCTGACGGTGTTACAGGCGCTGGGGCGCGGCGGACGGTTTACCGAGTATGCCGATCCGACGAAAATCCGGTTGATCCGGGGAACCGAGATTCTGGTGATCAATGCGGATGATATCCGCAAAGGCAAGCAGAAGGACATTATGGTCATTCCGGGTGATGTAATCGAAGTGCCAAAGACATGGTACTGAAGGCGTGTGAAGTGCTTGACGCCGGGCGTGGCATTAACGATACTTTTGAAGATCAATGTGGATAGCGATGGTCAAACAGGAGGCAAGACATGAGTAAATGGATGGCAATGAGTCTGGTGGCGATGCTGGTGATGGCACCGGTGGTGGTCAAGGCGGGTGCGGCAGCGGAGGCGGCGGCCAAGTCGGCGGCCGAAGCCGCAACCTTGTTGAAAAGCGGGCACGATGCCCTGACCAATGCCGAGAAAGAGGTTGAGAAGGCGGGAGTGGCAGTGAAGCAAGCCGAGGCCGATTTGCAGCAGGCGGATCTGTCCAATGATCCTGAAAAGATCAAGGCGGCCAAGCAAGGGTTATCGGATGCCAAGAAGGCCTTGATGGCGGCAGAAAAGAAAGTGGCCAAACTGGCAGGTCTATTGGAGAAGCTGCGCGTGGCGGCGGATGCGGCGAAGGCGGCGGCCGAAGCCGCCAAGGCGGCCGTCAATGAGGATGATGCGGCGAAGGCGGCGGCCGAAGCCGCCAAACAAGCGGCCAAAGCCAAGATGATTGCCGAGAAGATCAACGAGGTCATCGCCAAGCCGCCGGAAGGTTTAGGCGGGTCGACGACGACGACAACGACGACCACGACGACGACCACCACCACGAAGCCGAGTCCGACTCCGGTCGGTCGTCGCTAACCGGGGAGGGGTTGCATTGGACGTTGAGAGAGCCCTGTCCGAACGGATGGGGCTCTTGTATTTGGCATGTGAAAACCCCGGTTGATCATGAGTCCTTTACAGCGTAGCACCACCGATCCATGGTTTGTGGCCCTGATTGGTGTCGTGATGGTGGGGGTGGCCCTGGCCGGGGTATGGCACAGTGTCTGTGCCGGGGTGGCGCACTGTTGCTATCATGCGGCCAAGTACGGGAGGGCGTCTGACACGGAGCAGGTGCTGGCACTGTGTCGCCGCGCCTACGTGTTGTATCCGGCAAACTATTACTTCAGCATTTTGGCGGCGGAGAAGGCCTTTTACACGGCGGGGCTGGTGGAGGCGGGGGCAAGGAAGCGGCGTTTGGATCAGGCGGCGGTGTGGTGCGATCGCGGATTGATGCAGAATGGATGGAAAGGGCAACTTCGCCGGCTCAAGGTGCGATTCTTGTGGGAGCAGTCGCCATCGGAGGCGATCCGGTTCTGGCGCGCATTCACCGATTGGCAGTTTTGGGAGCCCTACAACCATGCGGAACTGGCGGTGATGTACGCGCAAGTTGGGGACTTTGCCAGTGCCGAACGGGAGATGAAGTTAATCAGCGGGACGCCTGACGGGGCAAGGGTGCGGCAAGCGATTGATAAGGAACAGAAGGAATGGAGTGAAATCCTGGAGGGCGGCAAAGGATGGGGCGAATGACGGGGCTCGAACCCGCGACCACCAGAATCACAATCTGGCG
>CAZHRU010000008.1:0-52344 GCA_964535015.1 uncultured Verrucomicrobiota bacterium
CGCACCTTGGAGGAGCCTCTACTCCCCAAAAGGGCTTAGAGGGTATTCAGAAGCCACGGAGTTCGCGAAGAGAAGAGGTTTTCCTTACCGCCTTTGGCGGCAAAACAATCCATTTTCCAGACACGTGCGCGCCAGGGCGGCGTACTTCTTGTCGCCGGTCAGTGTGTAGAGCATCCTGTAGCCGACGGGGTGGCCGATGGTGAAATGGTCCGTCCATGACGATATCGGCAGTTCTGTATGCTGTAAAGCGGCAGGACGATTTGTAGTGCGGGATGGCTGATATTCAACGCCCGGTCACACTGACGTTGAGTGTTTTCGCTGTTTGTGTCATCGTGGCAACCTTAACCGTCAGGAGTGTACGGGACTTTCGGGGAGATGCCATTCGAAAGTGTGGCAGGCAGTGCGGCGTGCGGATGTCTGAACTGCTACAAGCTTTTGGTCGATATGCGACTGGAAGAACGGGCACGGAGAAGTGTACCATCAGCCGGATGAGGAAAAGTGGATATCGGGGGTGAAATTGAATCGCGACAGAGTTGTAGGGGCATTGTTGGCGGGTGCACTGGTTTTAGCCAGCGGTTGCAGGGGGATTATTCCAGGGAGTGTTGTTTCCATGAAGAATCAGTCTGACGGTACCGTCCAAGTTGCCAACGAGGTCATGTCCATCACCGTGGACCCATCGTCGGGAACCTATGCGGTTGCAAACCGGTACGACCTGTCGCGCGTGACTCCGTTCCATGCAGGCCCGCGCAGTGCGAGACCGGTGGATCTGTTCAGCGGGAGCCCTGCCCGCAAGTCTATGATTTCAGGGTGGATGATGCGTGGCACCAACTCACCTTCTACAACACGGCCATTGAAAAAGGAGAGTGGCCGACAATTGACGTGAACCTGGAACCGTTCACCGAGGGGCGGAAGGATTTCCCCGGCAACGTGAAGGCGCTCAAACCCGTTTCAGGCAAGGTGGCGGTGGAACTTGGGGCGCCGCCTTCGGAAGGCGGGTTGGGACTCGATCACGGACAGCGCTACTATGTTTACGACTTCTGGAACAACCGGCTTGCCGGTGTATTCAAGGGCAGTGACCGGCTTGAACAGGATCTGCGTCCGTCCGAGGCGCGGATGATGTCGATTCACCGCGTCGAGTCACATCCGCAATTCCTTTCCACCGACCGCCACGTCATGCAGGGCTACGTGGACTTTGTCCGGGCGCCGGTATGGGATGCGAAACGGGGGTCGTTGTCCGGTGTCTCCAGGGTGATTGGCGGCGAACCGTACCGGGTGATCCTTGCCGGGAATGGCCGCCACGCCGTCACGTGTTCGGCAACGGGTGCGACGGCCGCGATCCGTCCGGTCGGTTCCGAAGGACTGTGGGAGTTGACCGTCGCGGCTGGTGCGTCCCGCGATGTGGAATGGGCCGCGGAATTCAAGTAAGGAGAATCGTAATGAGTGAGGCAACGAAAACGGTTGACGTTTATCACCATCCCGATGCCCTGATGCCGGATGTTCCGGTGAAGGTCAAGATTGATACGGGGGCCTACCGGCCTTTGGCGGGGCCGCTTACGGTGATCGGGCGGCATCCCGGCGGCATTCTCCTCGGCGGGGCCGGCGGAGGGTGTCTTTCACTGACGGCCTGCTCGGCGGGCATGGTGCGGATCAGGGCGTTGCCCTCGGGCAACGACATCCCGCCGAGTGTCACGGAAGGACTCCGTCTTGTGCAGGTCCCGGCTGATCCGGTTGCGGTTGAGGTGGTGGAGGGCGGGGGCGGCATCACCCTGCGTCTGCCGGGCTTATCGGTTTTCGTGGATCTGAAGACGGCCGACATCCGGGTGGCCGACGCCTCCGGAACGACGCTCCTGGCGACGAAGGAGGGCGGGTTACGGTTCTCGTCCGAGACGCCTGAGTATGGGGGGCATCGTTTCTTTGCGCGGTTTGACCTCGATCCCGATGAGGGTCTGTTTGGCGGGGGAGGCCGGATCATGCGGCCGAACCGTACCGGACACGGGGCGGACATGTTCGCGGTCAAGGCCGGACTCTACAGCGGCGATTACGGCGGATTTCCGGTGCCCTTCTTCCTGTCGACGAAGGGGTACGGGATCTTCCTGAACAATCCGTGGCCGCATGTGTGCTTCGACTTCGGACGCACGACGCCCGGGGAATGGTTTCTCCACGCGCCGGGCGGGGATTGCGATTTATTCGTTTTCGCGGGGCCGGAATTTCCCAGCCTCATGGGTCATTTCACGCGGTTGGTCGGACGGTTGCCGGCGCCGCGCCGGTGGTGGACCGGGTTCTGGTGCGGAACGCTTTCCATCGCGCGGGCGCCGGAAGCCCTGGACGCCTGCCGGCGTTTCCGGGAGGCCGGACTGCCGGTGGATGCCATTCAGATTGACGGGAATTGGCGGGGAGGCCTTGAGTTCCTGCAACGCTACATGCAGGACGGCGCCTATACGTCGCGGGATTTCAACTGGCATCCGGACTTTGGCGATGGTTCCGGGATGGTGAAGCAGTTGAGGGAGATGGGCATCCGGACGGTGCTGCATGTCAACTCGCGGCCGTTCAGCGAGGCGACGACGGCGAAGGGCGTGGCCGAAGGCTGGTTGCGCCAGCAGGGATTCGAGACGGTGGTTCGCGTGGGGGATCCGACGGCCGAGGCGAAATACCGCGAGATGATTGCCGGCCGAAACGCGGAAGGCATCGGGTGCTGGCTTCAGGATCACGGCGACCGCGTCAGCGGCGAGGTGCTACCCGGGATCCCGTCCCGGAATCTCTTCGGCGCGTTATGGGCGCGGGCCACCACAGTGACCGGGACGGACGACGGCGATCCGTCAAGGGTGGTGTTCACTCGCGGCGCCGGAATCGGGGGGCAGCGCCATTGCATTGTGTGGTCGGGGGATACCCGGGTGGGGATCGATTTCTTCGAGCAGGATCTCTGGTTCATGATGAACGCGGGCTTGGCGGGGTACCCGCTCAACTCCTGCGACCTGGGCGGGTTCATGTTCGCGGACAAGTTCTCGGCGCCGCACAATGTGGCGTTTGACCGGGATAACCTGGCGCGGCGGTTGTGCCAGTCGCTGTTGTTCATGCCGACTCCGAGGACCCAGGATGATGCGCGCGATCCGGCGAAGTTTCCCTGGAACTGCCCGCCCGACATCGCCCGTCTCTATGGCGAGATGCTGAGGCTCCGGTACCGGATGATCCCGTATCTGTACTCGTATCTCGTGCAGGGCGCGAAAACCGGCGAACCCATTATTCGTCCGCTGGTGTATCACCACCGGACGGACCGCGTGGCCTGGGAGACGCACGACGAGTTGTACTTCGGCGAGTGGTTGCTGATCGCGCCCGTGGTGAAAAAAGGGGCCCTGCACCGCACCGTGTATCTGCCGGAGGGACGGTGGATCAACTACTGGACCGGCCGCGAGACCGTCGGGCCGACGGTCGTCCTGGAAACCTGTCCGTTTGATCGTCCGGAAGGCTTGCCGATCTACGTCAAGGCGGGGGCGATTCTGCCGAGTCAGGCCGATGTGGACCGGTTGGGCGATGAGCCGCCGGGTGAACTCCGGTTGGACGTTTACCCCGCCGGGCGCAGTGAGTTTGTGTTGCGCGACTCGATGACGCTGGAGACCGTGATCACGTGCGAGGGACGGGTGGGCCGGGTGGATGTGACGATTCGCAGTCCTCTGCGGCGCGTGTTTCATGTGAAGGTTCACGGGGCCGGGAAGGATACGGAACTTCGTGTCAATGGTGTGGTCGCGGCGGGAGTTGATCAGAGGATCGAAGTTTAGGCAGAGGTGGCAAGTTCAAGACCGCGACGGTGACGGTCAGGACGAGCCCGGTGGGCGGCTGACGTCATGTCGCCAAAACTTGGAGATGCGCTGGGAACCGTTGATGGCGGCGGGAAATAGTTGACTTGCGTGCGCGTTCGGGGCATCGTATGCGCCCAAGCATGAGGACATGCAGAAGTCAAGTGGAAGCAAAGTTATAGTCAGGGAAGGTGCGGATATGGCGGGAAAAGGTTATAATGTTAAGATGAAGCGGCCTGTCAAGAAGGCCAGTGACAAGCGTCGTCGTGAAAAAGTGCAGCGCAAGCGCCTGGTGGGTCTTGGTGTCGACGAGGCTAAGGTTAAGAAGATGAACAGTTCCCAAGTGCGCCAGATGATCAAGGAGCCGAAGAAGGTCAAGAAAGGCTGATGGGGCAGGGAACCGGCTTCAGGACGCGAGCGTGAAATCCTGAGGGGGGAGGCGGCCGCAAGGGCCCTGTGTGAAGCACTCTCGTGATGGGGGATGCGACATCAGGTGATTGTGGCCGCTATTTTTTTATGCGAGTGCTGTGTGTATTGAATCCAAGTTCCGCCGGGGGCGCCGCCAGGAAGCGATGGGGCGAGGTGGCGGATTTGATTGAGCGACTTGGCGGACAGTATGAGTTGCTGACCACCGAGGCGGGAACGCCGGTGGCTGTACAGGTCAGGCGGCACCTTGAGTCCAGCGATCCTTCCCGCTATGACGCCATCGCTGGGATTGGCGGAGACGGCACCCATTCCGGAATCATCAACGGGTTGATGGGGTTCCAGAACGCGCATTCGGGACAGGGGTTGCCGCCGTATGCATTCATCCCGATGGGGACGGGGAATGACATTGCCAAGTCGTTGGGGATACGGATCAGGGATGAATACTCGACGCGGGACCTGAGGCGGGCGGTTTCGGCGATCTTTCATGGGGCGGATTACTCCCTCGATCTGGGGGTTATCGGGGGGCTGTATTTTGCCGATGCGCTGACGGTGGGGTTGGACTCCAGGATTCTGCGCGAGCGGAATGCCAGCAAGCGCATAATCGAGAAGATCCCGATTCTGCGCCAGATGGCGCGGGGGCGTTTTCTCTACACCTTCTCGCTGGGGTCGCATCTGTTCCGGCATGATCAGGTTGATGCCGAGATCGTGGTGGACGGGGACGTGTGGTATTCAGGGCCGATGATCAATCTGGTCATCAACAACACGCGGATTTATGCGGGCGATTTCGATTTCAGTTCGAACGCCTACGCCGACGACGGGTTGCTGGAAGCGGTGCTGTTCACGGATCCGACGGACTATCTGGCGCGATATCTGATGGCGCTACGTCACAACCCGTCCCGACTGCGGGAGTTATCCGAGGATCTCAACCGGCGGGCCCGGCATGTTCAGGGACGTCATATTCAGGTCAAGGTGGGCAGGCCGCAACCGGCGCAGGTGGACGGGGAGGAGTATCCCGATCGGCGTGACTTTGATGTGAGTGTAGAGACCAAGGTGTTGCGGATCAAGACGCCGGTCGAGCCGATCTAAGGCCTGGGCAGCGGCGCGACTGTGTGGCGGGGAGTTTCCCGCGCGCCTTGCGATCCCGGTTGATACCGCAGGGACATACCCATGGGTTTCCTGTCGGCGGGTGTAACGTGAAAAAATTAACGTTAAATAATTGACGGTCATAGGCGGGGTCTGATAGAGTGCCGCCCATTGCCGTCAGCAGGCGCTTTTCTGCCTGACGCGGTTCGGCGGAGCAGAGGTGGAGGTCCGGGTTGGTCGGCAATGCAGGGAGGACTCAGAACGATGACCAAGGCGAAATGTTGTTCATGCGGCCAACAGGCCAGTGAGGCGGTCTTGCTGAAGAGACTGGACGGCATCCTGGAGGAGTATCGCGGCAAACCTGGCGGGCTGATTCCTGTCCTGCAAATGGCGCAAGGGTTGTTCGGGTTTCTGCCCGAGAAGGTTCTCAAGCGAGTTAGTCTGGCGCTGGACAAACCCTATAGCGAGGTGGCGGGAGTGGTGAGTTTCTATTCCTTTTTCTCCACAATGCCGCGCGGTGAAAACCTGATCCGGGTTTGTCTCGGCACCGCCTGTTATGTGCGTGGCGGCAAGCAAGTGCTCGAGGCGATCAAAAAGCAACTCGCGATTGATGTGGGGGAGACGACGCCGGACAACGTGTTCTCATTGGAGGTTGCCCGGTGTTTTGGCGCCTGCGGACTGGCCCCGGCGATCAGTGTGAATGACACGGTGCATCAGCGCGTCAAAGCCGCGAAGGTGCAGGAGATCTTGGACGGGTACCGGAAGAAATCGCGGAAGAGCGGAACAAAGAAGAGGTCGAAGCAATGACAACGGTGAAGAAGATTTCGACGCCGGCTGACTTGACGGCTTTGGCGAGCGTGTACAAGACCCAGATTGAGAACCGCATTGCGACGGGAGCGCGTCCGGCAGGGCGAATCAAGCATCATGTGCTGATCTGCACGGGTGGCGGGTGTATTGCCTCGGGCGCGATGGCCATCAAGGCGGCGCTGGAGGCGGAAATCCGGCGGTTGGGTATTGCGGCGCAAACCCGGGTTTTTGAAACCGGATGTCTGGGGCCCTGCGCCGTGGGGCCGGTGATGGTGGTGTATCCGGAGGGGACATTCTACGAGAATCTTACCCCGAAGGCTGCGGTTCAGATCGCGCGGGAACATCTGAAGAAGGGGAAGATTGTTGACGCCTTTGTGAGCAAGAAACCCGGGAGTGAGACACCGGTTGCCGCGATGCGGGATATCGAGTTCCTCAACAAGCAAACAAAAATCGTCCTGCGCAATTGTGGCACCATTGATCCCCTCAGCATCGAGGATTATATTGGGTGCGACGGGTATCTGGCGCTGGCCAAGGTTCTCACGACGATGGCGCCGGAGGATGTGATCGAGGTCGTCAAGAAGTCCGGTCTTCGCGGGCGGGGCGGCGCGGGGTTCCCGACCTGGATGAAGTGGAGCCTGACGCGGAAGGCGGCCGGTGCGGAAAAGTACGTGTTGTGCAACGGCGACGAGGGCGACCCGGGCGCCTTCATGGATCGCAGTGTGCTGGAGGGCGATCCGCACAGTGTGATTGAGGCCATGGTTATTGCCGGTTACGCCATCGGCGCGACCAAGGGATTTGTCTATGTGCGGGCGGAATACCCGCTGGCGGTGGACCGGTTGGGCAAGGCGATTGACCGGGCGAGGGCGTGCGGGTTGCTAGGCGAGAACATCCTCGGGACCGGGTTGGCTTTTGACTTGGAAATCCGCATGGGGTCCGGCGCCTTTGTCTGCGGCGAAGAGACCGCGCTGATGATATCCATTGAGGGGAATCGCGGCGAACCCAGGCCGCGGCCGCCTTTTCCGGCGTACAAGGGGTTGTGGGGCAAACCCAGCGTATTGAACAACGTGGAAACGTTTGCTGCGATCCCGGCCATTATCAACCGGGGGCCCGAATGGTTCGCCTCGTTTGGAACCGAGAAGAGCAAGGGGACGAAAGTATTTGCCCTGGCGGGTGCGGTGAACATGACGGGACTGGTCGAAGTGCCGGTGGGAACGCCGCTGGGCGAGATCATCTATGACATTGGCGGTGGGATTCCCAACGGCAAGAAGTTCAAGGCCGCGCAGATTGGCGGTCCGTCGGGCGGTTGTATTCCGCGGCAGCACCTCAACGTGCCGGTGGACTACGAATCGCTGGCCGAACTTGGGGCGATCATGGGGTCGGGCGGACTGATCGTGATGGACGAAGACAGTTGCATGGTGGACGTGGCCCGGTATTTCCTAGACTTTGTGCAGGATGAGTCGTGCGGGAAGTGTGTCCCGTGCCGGGTGGGGACCAAGCGGATGCTGGAGATTCTGGATCGTATCTGCGAGGGACGGGGTGAAATGGAGGATATTGACCACCTGATCACCCTGGGGCAGCAGATCAAAGACACGGCGCTTTGCGGTCTGGGACAGACGGCGCCCAATCCGGTTCTTTCGACGATCCGGCATTTCCGGCACGAGTACGAAGCGCACATCCGGCAGAAGCACTGCGAGGCCGGGACGTGTCCCGGATTGGTGCGGGCACCGTGCCAGAGTGCCTGTCCCGCCCGTGTGGATGTGCCGGGGTTTGTGTCGCTGGTGGGTGAGAAGCGGTATTCGGAAGCCCTCAAGTTGCACCGCGAGCGCAATCCGTTTGCGTCCGTGTGTGCGCGGGTCTGTTTCCACACCTGTGAAGACAAGTGCCGGCGGGCATCGCTGGACGATTCGGTGTCCATTCGCGGGGTCAAGCGTTTCATGGTGGACCAGGAAATCAAATTGCAGGTGCCGGAGGTTCGCGAGAACAAGGAAAACGCCAGGCGCAAGGTTGCCATTATCGGGGCCGGTCCGGCGGGACTTTCCTGCGCCTATTTCCTGGCGCGTCTGGGGTACCGGCCGAAGGTGTTTGAGGCGGAGTTACGCCCCGGGGGGATGCTGGTTCAAACCATTCCGGCGTACCGGTTGCCACGCGAACTGCTGGCGCGGGAGATCCGCATGATCGAGCGCTTGGGGGTGGAGATCAAGACCAACGCCAAATTGGGGCGGGACTTCACGTTGGATTCGCTCCGGAAACAGGGTTACGAAGCCATCTTCCTTGCCGTGGGGGCGCCGGACGGCGTTCGGCTCAGGATTGCAGGGAGTGACAGTAAAGGCGTGGTGGAGTCCATCGCCTTTCTGCGGGAGTATAACCTGCGTGGGTCGGTCCACGTGGGTAAACGGGTGGTTGTGGTGGGGGGTGGCAATGCGGCCATTGATGCGGCGCGGACCGCGCTGCGTCTGGGTGCGGAGGTCACGGTGGTGTATCGCCGGACGGAAGCGGAGATGCCCGCCTATGCCGAGGAAATCGAGCAGGCGCGTCAGGAGGGTGTTGTTCTACGGACGCTGACGTCGCCGGAGGAGATTGTCGCGAAGGACGGCGTGGTGACGGGAGTGCGATGTCACCGCATGAAACTTGGCGAATTTGACCGATCCGGGCGGCGAAGTCCGCAGGACAGCGGCGAGGAACTGATGCTGGAGGCGGATCAGGTGATTCTGGCGGTGGGGCAGACGCTGAATGCCCGTGGTTTGGTCGGGAATCTTCCCGTGGACCTGACCGGCAGCAGCCAGGTCAAGGCCGACGCGCTGACGGGCCAAACGAGCGTTCCGTGGCTGTTTGCGGGCGGGGATGCGGCGACGGGGCCGGCATCGGTTGTGGACGCCGTGGCAGGCGGGGAGAAGGCGGCGGTTGCGATCAACCGGTTCCTGACGGGGCAGGAAGAGGCGTTTTGGCGCAAGGAGGCGATAACGAAGACGGCGTTTGATCCGGATGCCGACCCTGTCACGTTTTCGAGGAGTTCGCTGGTGTTGTTGTCAACCGAGCGGCGCCGGAATAACTTTGACGAAGTGGAGCAGTCGTGGAGTGAAAGTGAAGTTGTGAAGCAGGCACGGCGTTGTCTGCGTTGCGACTACCGGGAGAAGGAAGAAAGCGAGGCGGTGCCATGCCAAAACTAACGATCGATGGGCGCGAGGTGGTGGTAGCCGAGGGGACCACCCTTTTGGAAGCGGCGGGGCAGATGGGGGTGAAGATCCCGACGTTGTGTTATCTGAAGGATCTGCAGGCCATTGGGGCGTGCCGTGTCTGTGTGGTGGAAGTGGAGGGAGCCAGGACGCTGGCGGCGTCGTGTGTCATGCCGGCGGCGGAAGGCATGAAGGTGCACACGAACACGCGCCGGGTCCGCGACGCCCGGCGGACGGTGGTTGAACTGATCCTTTCGGAGCACGAGGGAAACTGCCAGATCTGCGACCGGAACAACGATTGCGAACTGCAGGCGGTGGCACACGATCTCGGGATACAATCCATTCATTTCGCGGGGGCGAAGGCCGGTGCCACGCTGGATTCCAGTACGGCCGGTGTGGTGCGTGACAATGGGAAGTGCATCAAGTGCCGGCGTTGTGTGGCGGTGTGCGGTCAGGTTCAGGCGGTGGGGGCGCTGTTTCCCCAGTTTCGCGGATTCAAGACGGTGATCGGGCCGGCCTTTGGGAAGAATCTTGATCAGGTGGCCTGCGTGCAGTGCGGCCAGTGTGCGGCGGTGTGCCCGGTGGGGGCGATTGTGGAGAAGAGCAGTCTCGACAAGGTCTGGGCGGCGCTGGATGATAAATCCAAGACGGTGGTGGTTCAGACGGCCCCGGCGGTTCGTGCCTCGCTGGGCGAGTGTTTTGGCTATCCGGCCGGGACGCTGGTGACGGGAAAGATGGTGACGGCACTGCGACGGTTGGGGTTTGCGACGGTTTTTGACACCAACTTCACGGCGGATCTCACGATTATCGAGGAAGGGGTGGAGTTGCTGAGTCGTCTGAAGAAGGCGGTGAAGGATAAACAGGAAGTGGCGCTTCCGCAGTTTACCAGTTGTTCACCGGGTTGGATTCGCTATATGGAGTATTTCCACCCCGACATGCTGCCCTATCTTTCCACCTGTAAGTCGCCCCAGCAAATGTTTGGGGCGATTGCAAAGACGTACTGGGCTGAAAAGATCGGGAAGAAGGCGGAGGATGTGTTTGTGGTTTCGGTGATGCCGTGTCATGCCAAGAAATCGGAGGCGGAGCGGCCCGAGATGAACGCCAGTGGTGTTCAGGATGTGGATGCGGTGCTCACGACGCGTGAACTGGCGAGCATGATCAAGCAGGCGGGCATAGACTTCCCCTCGCTGCCTGAGGACACGGTGGATCGCATACTCGGGACGTCAACCGGGGCGGCGGACATATTCGCCAATACGGGCGGGGTCATGGAGGCGGCGCTGCGGACGGCGTGGGAAGTGATCACGGGGCGGGAACTGCCGTTTGTCAACCTGCGGGTGGATCCCCTCACTGGATTGGACGGGATCAAAGAGGCGGCCATCACGATTTCCGGTACGGTGCCGGAGTGGTCGTTTTTGGAAGGGGTGACGCTGAAGGTGGCCGTGGCCTCGGGGTTGGGTAATGCGCAGAAGGTGGTTGAACGGATCAAGACGGGAGAAGCGAGTTACCACTTTGTTGAGGTGATGACGTGTCCGGGGGGGTGCATCGGCGGAGGCGGAGCGCCACGGATGACGACGAATGAAGTCCGCAAGCAACGGCTTGCGGCGTTGTATCGGGAGGATGAGGGGAAGGCATTGCGAAAGTCGCATGACAACCCCAAGATCAAGCAGATTTATGGCGAGTTCCTGGGGGTGCCTCTCGGTGAGGTGTCGCACCATTTGTTGCATACGGAGTATGTCAGAAGGGATCGCGTCTAGAAAAGGTGTACAAGGAAGTATTGCTGCCAGACCGGGTAGAACCGGTTGGCGGATGTGATGTTAGGAAAGGACTGTTGACATGGCGACGATATTGATTGTGGATGATGATGTTGGGCTCGTGGAGTCGTTTTCGGAGATTTTGAGGGAGCATGGGCATGCCACGGTTTGCGCGACCAATGGCGACGAGGGGTTCCTGAAGGCCAAGTCCGAGAAGCCCGACCTGATACTGCTTGATGTGATGATGGTCAAGGAGAACGAAGGATTTGAAGTTGCGAAGCGACTGAAGGCGGATCAGGAAACCCGGCACATACCGATCATACTGGTGACGGGAATTCGCAAGGCCAAGAATCTGCCTTTTGGGTTTGAGCCGGATGAGGATTGGTTGCCGGTCAAGGCGGTCTTGGAGAAGCCGGTTCCACCCGAGGCGCTCCTGGCGCACATTGCCGAGGCGCTGAAGAAGTAAAATGAATTCCAATGATGCCCAAGCGGCGAAGATTCCGGGTTCGGTGATTCGTCGTTTGCCGAAGTATCTGACTTTCGCGCAACGGCTTCGCCAGTCGCATGTGGAGTGGGTGTCGTCCTCGGAACTTGCGGAGGCGCTGGGGTTGACGAGTTCCACGGTGAGGCAAGACCTGTCGCACATCGACTTCTCCGGAATTTCCAAACGGGGGTATTCGACGGCGGGGCTTGAGGCGGCGCTGGCGGCGACGCTGGGTGCCGATCACGAGATTTGCTGCGTGGTGGTGGGGGCGGGCAATTTGGGACGCGCCTTGGCGTTGCATGAGGAGTTTCTGCACCAGTCCTTCAAGATTTGTGCGATTTTTGACAGTAATCCGGCCTTGTTGGGTAAGCGGGTTGGCAAGTTGACAGTCCGGGCGATGGATGAACTTTCCGGTGTGATCTGCGGGCAGGATGTGGATATCGGAATTGTGGCTGTGCCCCCGGTGGTGGCGCAGCAGGTGGCGGACCGGCTGATTGTGGCGGGTGTACGCGGGTTGTTGAATCTGACGACCGCACATCTGGTGGTGCCGAGGAAAGTCTCCGTGGTTGATGCGCGTATTTTGGCGAGTCTTCGGGAGTTGGCGTACGCCGTCAAGGTCAACGAGCCGCGTTTTTGAGTGATGGGTGGGTTGCGCGGCGGGCTCAGGAGCCGGGCGTTGCAATCAAAGCGATATGAACAAGTACAGGAAGGGATTGGAATGAAGCAAGCAATGGAGCGCCTGCGTGGGTTTCGCCGGAAGGCTGAACAGAGGCTTTTTGATCGCAAATACCGGGCACGGATGAGGATTACGGTTGGGTCGGCGACCTGCGAGAACGCGGCGGGTGCCAACGAGGTCTACGATCGGTTCGAGCAGTTGATCAAGAAGCATCAACTCACGGATGTGGTTCTGAGTCGGGTGGGTTGTACGGGGAAGTGCGACATGGAACCGGTGGTCACGATCGTGAGTAATCGGACGATTCCGAGCAAATATGTCTACATGAAGCCCGAGAAAGTGGATCGGGTATTTGAGTCGCACGTCATCAACGGGGTTCCCTTGGAAAACCTCACGATGCGGTATGCGGCGGGGATTCATTCGGCCGAGAAAGTCGTCAGTGTCTGTGGTGGTGCGCATTGCCTCAAGGGAAACGCGATCGGGCTGGAGCGAACTTTTGCCGATGAGGTGGCGAAGCAGGGGTTAGGCGACAAAGTGACGGTCACGACCTCGGCGTGTCACGGGTTGTGCAATGTGGGCCCGGTGGCGTTTGTGTATCCTGACAACGTGCTGTATCAGAAACTCACGCCGGAGGTGGCGGCGAAGATTGTCACGAAGCACCTGGTGGGCGGGCGACCGGTGGCGGAGCATGTCTGGCATGGTAAACGGCTGACCAATCGTTTCTTCCCGGTGTTTGGCGATGTGCATTTCTTCGGCAAGCAACTGCGGGTCACGTTGCGGAATTGCGGTATCATTGATCCTGAAAGCATAGATGAATATCTGGCGGTCTGCGGGTATGAGGCGGCGGTGAAGGTGCTGACTGAAATGACGCCACTTGACGTGGTGAATGCCGTCACGAAGTCGGGGTTGCGGGGGCGCGGGGGCGGAGGGTTCCCGACAGGGGTGAAGTGGAATTTCGCGTTATCACAGAAGAGTGACGAGAAATACATCATCTGTAATGCGGATGAAGGCGATCCCGGTGCGTTTATGGACCGGAGTACGATCGAGGGTGACCCGCATACGATTCTGGAAGGGATGATCATCGGGGGGTACGCCATCGGGGCGAAGCAGGGGTATGTGTATATCCGTGCGGAGTATCCGCTGGCGATCAAACGCCTGGAGATTGCCATTGCGGCCGCACGCAAGGCGGGGTTTCTCGGAAAGAAGATCTTCGGGACGGACTGGGACTTTGACATTGAGATCCGCCTCGGTGCAGGTGCGTTTGTCTGCGGTGAGGAAACGGCGCTGATCCGATCCATTGAAGGCGAGCGCGGGATGCCGCGACCGCGGCCCCCGTATCCGGCCGTCAAGGGACTATGGGGCAAGCCGACGGTGATCAACAATGTGGAGACGCTGGCGAACATTCCGGTGGTGATTTTGGACGGGCCGGAGTGGTTCAGTTCGATCGGCACGGAAAAGAGCAAGGGGACCAAGGTGTTTGCTTTGGCGGGAAAAGTGTGCAACACGGGGTTGGTGGAAGTTCCAATGGGGACGACGTTGCGCGAAGTGGTGTACGAGGTTGGCGGGGGCATCCGGGACGGGAAGGCCTTCAAGGCGGTGCAGACGGGTGGGCCTGCGGGTGGATGTCTGCCGGACTCGTATCTGGACACGCCGGTGGACTATGAGTCGCTGACGGCGGCGGGTTCGATGATGGGCAGTGGCGGGATGATTGTGATTGATCAGGATTCGTGCATGGTGGATATGGCGCGATTCTTCCTCGACTTCACGCAGGATGAATCCTGCGGGAAGTGCACTCCGTGCCGGGAAGGCACCAAGCGCATGCTGGAGATCCTGTTGCGCATCACCAAGGGCGAGGGGGTGGAAGGCGATATTGAGAAGTTGTTGCGGTTGGCCGACACCATCAAGAAGACGTCGCTTTGCGGATTGGGGCAGGCGGCTCCGAACCCGGTGATCAGCACCATCAAGCACTTCCGCGCTGAATACGAGGCCCATATCCGGGAGAAGCGCTGTCCGGCCGGGGTTTGCGCCGGACTACTGACTTACAGCATTGAGGCGGAGAAGTGCATCGGGTGCGGCGCCTGCAAGCGGAAATGTCCGGTGTCCTGCATCAGTGGAAAACCGAAGGAACTACATATCATTGACTCCGCGCGGTGCGTCAAGTGCGGACAATGTGTTGAGGCATGCAAATTTGACGCAGTGACAAGGAAGTAGTCATGACGATGGAAAAGAAAGTTACCCTGTGGATTGATGGGACCAAACTGACCGTTCCCGACAAGTACACGATCATGCAGGCGGCGGATACGGTGAATATAACTGTGCCGAGGTTGTGTTATCACCCGGACCTTAGTGTCATTGGCGCCTGCCGGGTTTGTGTGGTGGAGGTGGAGGGACAGCGAAACCCGGTGGCGTCGTGTACCTTCCCGGTGGCGGAGGGGATGCGGGTGAAGACCTCGTCGCCCCTGTTGCGCCGGTTGAGGCGGGACGTTGTTGAGTTGATTCTGGACAACCACCCGATGGACTGCCAGACCTGTCCGCGTAATGGCACGTGCGAACTTCAGAAGTTGTCGTATGACCTGGGGGTGCGCGAACGGCTGTTTGAGGGCGAGCGGAAGAAGTTCCCTGTCGACACATCCTCTCCGGTCCAGCGGAATGCGGAGAAGTGCATCCTGTGTGGGCGTTGTGTGCGGGTGTGTTCGGAGGTGCAGGGGGTCAACAACCTGGACCAGCAGCACCGCGGGTTTCACAACGTGGTGACCCCGGCGCACGGGCACAACATGATTGATTCGGTCTGCATCCACTGCGGGCAATGCGTCAATGTCTGTCCGACAGCGGCCTTTGTGGAGCAGGACGCGACGGAGGCGGTGTTTGAGGCGCTGTCGAATCCGGATCTTCATGTGGTGGTGCAGACGGCACCGGCGATACGGGCGGCGCTTGGCGAGGGGTTCGGGTTTGAACCGGGAACGCCGGTGACGGGCAAGATGGTCACGGCCCTGCGTATGGCGGGATTCCAGCGGGTGTTCGACACGAACTTCGCGGCGGACTTGACCATCATGGAAGAGGCGGCGGAGTTTGTGCAGCGGCTGACGAAGAACGAACGCCTGCCGTTGATCACTTCCTGTTCGCCCGGTTGGGTGAATTTCATGGAACGGTTTTATCCGGAACTCATTCCGTTGACTTCGACCTGCAAGTCTCCGATGAGCATGCTCTCGTCGCTGTTGAAGACGTTCTATGCCGAGAAAGCCGGGATTGATCCCAAGAAGATCTTTGTGGTGGCGGTGATGCCTTGTACGGCCAAGAAGTTTGAGAGGACGCGTCCGGAGCACAAGACGCCGTGGGGGCATCCTTACACGGATGCGGTGGTGACCACCCGCGAGTTGATCTGGATGCTGAAGTGCCTTGGGATTGATTTCAAGGATCTCGAGGAGGGCGCGTTTGATTCACCGCTGGGGGTGTCGTCGGGGGCGGCGGACATATTCGGGGCGACGGGCGGTGTCATGGAGGCGGCATTGCGGACGGCCTACGAGGTGGTCACGGGCAAGGAGTTGACGCATCTGGATTTTGAGCAGGTGCGCGGGGTGGAGGGGGTGAAGGAGACCTCGGTTGAGATAGACGGCAAGGTTATCAGCATCGGGGTGGCCAACGGGTTACAGAATGCCAAGTTCCTATTGGACCGTGTTGTGAATGGCGAGAAGGTTTACCATATCATTGAGATCATGGCGTGTCCCGGGGGGTGTGTGGCCGGTGGCGGCCAGCCGTATCCGCCGCGGGGAATGCATGTGTTAGACCCCGAACTGGCAAGGATCCGGGCGCGGGCCTTGTATTCGATTGATGGTGGAAAATCGTTGAGAAAATCGCACGAAAACCCGGCGATCATGTCCCTCTACGAGGAATATCTGGGGGCGCCGAACAGTCATCGTTGCCATGAATTGTTGCATACGCACTATGAACCCCGGTTTCCGAGAGGTGTGAAATGAAATCCGAATTGATGAAGCGCGAGGACGAAAAAGCCCGGGCGGTTCTGCCCGCGGAGGTGGTGAAGTTTATTGAGGCGTGTGCGGGCAAGCATCGGCCGGAGAGTCATCTCATTGCCGTCCTGCACAAGGTGCAGGAACATCTGGGGTATCTCGGCAAGGAACACATGGATGCGGTGTCGGTGCTGATGCAGATCCCGGCGGCCAAGGTGACGGGGGTGGCCAGTTTCTACCACTTCTTCAATTTTACGCCGCGCGGCAAACACCGGATATCGTTGTGTCTCGGCACGGCGTGCTTCGTGAAGGGGGCGGGAAAGGTGTTGGACAAACTGAAGGAGTTGCTGGGGATTGATGTGGGGCAGACCACAAAGGATTGTCTGTTTTCGATTGACGTGGCGAGGTGCGTGGGTGCCTGCGCACTGGCGCCTGTCATGATCGTAAACGACAAGGTTTATGCGGAAGTCAGGCCCGATCAAGTCGCGACTATTTTGTCGGAGTATGGTTTTGAGGCGGGAAAGGCAAAGCAGTCGGCGACCAAGGTGGCTGGCGCCAAGGCCGGGAAGTGAGGTTTCGATGAGCAAAAAGAAACGCATTCTGCTGGTGGATGATGACAGGGATTTTGTTGCGTCAGTGAAAGCGTGGCTTGAGGCCAATGACCTTGAGGTGCAGGTGGCGTTTGATGGCGCCACGGGGTTGAAGACCGCAATCAAGGAGAAACCGGATTTGATGATTCTGGACGTGATGATGGCCACGGATACCGAGGGGATCGAGATCAGCCGCAAGGTGGCTGAAGTCGCGGAGTTAAGTCGCATGCCGGTCGTGATGCTGACGGGGATGCGCAAGGCCAAGAATCTGCCGTTTGGTTTGGAGCCGGATGTGAACTGGTTGCCGGTGCGGGTGGTTCTGGAGAAACCGGTTCCGCCGGACCAGTTGCTCAAGGAAATCAAGCGTCTGCTGGGCGACTGAACTCAGTGGGTTCGCGAAGGCGTCAGAAGAAAGGTGACGGTGCGATTGCGTCGCGCTGAGTCGCGGGTATGGGATGGGAACGGGGCGTTCTCCGATCCGGCGGTGGCGAGTCTGATCATGCCTGCCGGAACTCCGGCCTGCCGGGTGAGGAATTGTGCCACTTCTGTGGCACGGGCCAGTCCAAGTTCGTTGTTATCGCGGTAGATGCCGGACCCCCGCATGGGGTTGGCATCCGTGTGACCGGTAATCAATACGATACATTGGCCGTCGTAACGGGCGATGATGGCCCCGAGTTCCCGAAGGAGCGGCAGGTTCTGCGGGTCAAGGGTTGTGCGATATGAAAAGGCGGGGGCCTGTAAGACAAGGCGTAGCGAAGTGCCGGTGGTTTCCATGATCAGTTGGTCGGGGGTGAATTGGGTGAAGGCTTCCGGAGTGATGGCCGGGGGTTCTTCAGGCGGGGTGGGGTTGGAGGGGGGAGGTGGGGTGATGGCCAATTCGGCGGGAGTGATTACAATCTGGGCGGGCGGTGTGGCGAAGTGTTCAGACAAGACCCATCCCAGCCACATGGCGACGATGACCAGGGCGGTCAAGGCGGTGATCCAGGACGGGATGCGCCACCTGGACGGGGTGGCAACGATGGGCGAAGGGAGCGGCGCGGGTAAGGGGGTTGAAGGTGAATCGGGGAGCGGGTGTTGGCGTTGTTCGTTCTCCGTGCGGGCGATAAGGTCTGCCTGATCATCCGTGGCTTGGATGAGTACCACCGGGACATCGGCGAGGCTCAGTGCCTGCGCGGCGGCGAGGCGGCGGGCGCCGGCTACCAGTTCATAGCCATCATTGAGTTTGCGGACAAGGATGGGTTGGAGGATGCCGTGGGCGCGGATGGAATCCACGAAGCCGTCAGGCAGGACTTCCGTGCGATCCTGTTTGGACTCAGGCAACCGGATCCGGTCGGGAGCTAGTCGCATGAATCCGGTGCTGGACTGAGTGGCGGCGGAACCGATGGTTTCAGGAAGACTGCCCATCAAGTCGCCCAACCCTCTGCCAAGCGAACCGGGTTTTGATAAAGGGGGCATGGGGTTACTCCGTCACGGCGTTGATGAATGCAGGGGCATCGCGTTGGATGGGCTTATTGAAGGGGGATGGCATATGGAAAGCGGTCTCGTCGTCTTCCGTGAGAAGATCCCGGCGGCGGGTCATGAATTCCCTGGCCAGTTGGCGGTAGGCGACGGCCCCGGTGCAATTCGGGTTATAGGTGGTGATGGGTTTGCCGAAACTTGGGGCTTCGCTGAGGCGGACATTGCGGGGGATGAGGGTTTCGTAGACCTTGTCGCCGAAATGGCGGACGACCTCCTGAACCACCTGCTGGCAAAGGTTGGTGCGTCCGTCGTACATGGTCATGACAATGCCCTCGAGGGTGAGGCCGGGATTTACTCCGCCGCGGTTCAATTGGTCGATGAGACGGGTCATGACCGTCAGTCCTTCCAGCGCGTAGTACTCCGATTGAAGCGGGATGATCACGGAGTTGGCGGCGGCCAGGACATTCATGGTCAGGATGCCAAGCGAGGGGGAGCAGTCGAGGATGATGTAGTGGTAGCGCCCGGAGGCGACGATTCCGGCGAGGACATCGCGCAGGCGGTGGAGATAGTGATCGCCGCGGGCGATTTCGACTTCGGAGCCCGCGAGATCAATCTCCGAGGGGATAGCATTCAGGTGTTTGAATTCGGTGGGTTGGACGAGGTCCTCGGCGTTGGCCGAGCCGAGGAGGGCGCCGTAGAGGCTGGAGCCCGGGGTCTTTGGCAATCCTACACCGCTGGTGGCGTTGCCCTGCGGGTCGAGGTCCACCAAGAGGACTTCCTTGCGGCGTTCGGCGAGGCAGGCGGCAAGGTTAATGGCGGTTGTGGTCTTTCCGACGCCGCCTTTTTGGTTGGCAATGGCCACTACGGTTGTCTGCATGGTTTCTAGCCCATCCCGTGAAAAGGCAGGTAGTCTATCCAAGTTGCTGCGGGAAGGAAGCGTAAAGTACGTGGCGGACTGCTTTCTTCCTTGCGGCGCACTGACAGGTTCGGCATCATTTCAACTTCATGACTCAATCGCTTCATTTGGTTTTGGATCTTGGCGGCCCGGGATGGACTGTTCGGCGGGCTGACCAGACGCGTCGTATTGAGGCCCGGGTGCCCGGGTGCATTCATGCCGATTTGCTCAGGGCGGGCGCGCTTCCTCCGTTGCACTGGCGTGATAACGAAATTGCCCACAAGGAACCGATCCGGTACGACTGGGTGTGGGAGCGGCATTTTGTCGCCGATTCGGTGTTGTTACGCCGGGATCGGGTGTGGTTGCGGGCCGAGGGGCTGGATACCCTGGCCGAGGTGCGGGTGAACGGCACGGTGGTGCTCTCCGCCGACAACATGTTCCGTACCTGGGAGGCGGATCTGAAACCCGTCCTGAAGGTTGGCCGGAACAGGATTACCGTGATCATTCGTTCACCACTGCCCGTAATGGCGGAGGGGAACCGACGGCGTCACTTGCCGGAGTGGAACTGTTATGATCCCACCTATGCCGGCCGTGGCCATGTGCGCAAGCAGGCCTGTTCCTTTGGGTGGGACTGGGGGCCGGCGGCGCCGTCGTCGGGGATCTGGCGGCCCATGGGTATTCATGCGGCCGATCATGGACGGCTGGTGCAGGTCCGGTTAACGCAGCATCATGCGCGGGGACGGGTGCGGATTGAGGTGGTCCCGGAAGTGGACGCGTGGTCCGGGGCCTTGCGGACCCGTGCTGTCCTTACCCGTGACGGGAAGGACGTGGTTGCGGCGGAGGGGGATGCCGGGGCCCCTCTTGAGTTGCGTGTAAGGAATCCGGAGTTGTGGTGGCCTAACGGACTAGGGGCCCAGCCGCTCTACGAATTGCGGGTGGAATTGATTGGGCCGGAAGGCCTGCTGGATACATGGTGTCGTCGTATTGGACTGCGCACCCTGGAACTGGTGCGCGAACAGGATCAATTTGGTGAAAGTTTTGCGTTCCGCTGCAACGGGTTGCGGTTCTTTGCAAAAGGGGCCAATTGGATTCCCTGCGATGTCTGGCCCAGCGAGGTTAATCCCGCCACCGTGCGCCGGTTACTGGGTGACGCCGCCGCCTGTCACATGAACATGATCCGCAATTGGGGCGGAGGGATCTACGAGCAAGACGCCTTTTATGATGCCTGCGATGAACTGGGACTTCTGGTTTGGGAGGATTGCATGTTCGCCTGCGGGACCTATCCGGGGGGCGATCCGGCCTTCCGGACTTCCGTGGAGGCGGAACTTCGCGATCAGGCCCGCCGTCTGCGCGACCATGCCTGTCTCGCCTTGTGGTGCGGCAATAACGAACTGGAACAGGGATTGGTGGGCGAGGGATGGACGAACTGGCGCATGGACTGGGCGGATTACAAGGTCCTGTTCGATGAATTGTTGCCCAGGGTCTTTGCGGAGGAGAGTCCGGCCATTCCCTACTGGCCCTGCAGTCCGCACACCCCGCATGGCGACCGCAAGGAGTTTAACGATCCCCGTTGCGGGGATGCCCACTGCTGGGATGTCTGGTTCAACGATCTTCCCTTTGAAGGGCAACGCACATGGTCGCACCGGTTCCAGAGTGAATTCGGGTTCCAGTCCTTTCCGGAGCCGCGGACGGTGGCGGAATTCACGGAGCCCGGCGATCGCAATCTCACGAGCCGGATCATGGATTACCACCAGAGGTCGGTGGGCAAAGGGAACAAACAAATCCTGCGTTACCTGGCGGACTGGTTCCGGCTGCCGGGCGACTTTAACCATCTCTTGTGGGCAACCCAGGTCGTGCAGGGGCTTTGTATTCAGGTGGCGGCCGAGCACACGCGCCGGCACCAGGATCGTATGGAAGGGTGCATCTATTGGCAGTTGAATGACCGGTGGCCCGCCGCCACCTGGAGTTCGATTGACTGGCGCGGCCGTTGGAAGGCCCTGCAGTACATGGCCGGCCGTTTTTTTGCCCCGGTGCTGGTAAGCGGAGTGGAGGATGTTAGAGACTCCACCGTGGCCATCCACGTTTCGAACCAGCGCCCGACCGAGTTCCGGGGCGAAGTCCGCTGGCGCGTGACGGATGCAAAGGGAAAGCCGTTGAGTGCCGGGAGAAAGACTGTGGCTATTCCCGCTCAGGAGGATTGCGGGGTTCACATTCTGGATTGCGCCGCCGTACGCCGCCGGGCGGGAACCCAGCACGCCACCGGGTGGGATCTGGGGACGCTAGGCGCCGGGACGCTGGGGCAGTTCCGGGCGGATGCCGACACCTTGATCTGGCTGGAGGCGCGGGAGGGGCGTGAGGTCGTGTCGCGCAACCTTGTGTTCTGGGCACGGCCGAAACATCTCGACCTCGTCCCACCCGGGATTACCACGGAGGTCAAGGCGGCGGGTGCCGGTCGCTATGACATCACCCTGCGATCCCGTCATCCGGCCTTGTGGACGCGATTGGAATTATGTGATGTGGACGCCCGTTTCTCGGACAACTTCATCCATCTCGACGGGCGTGAAGAACGGACCATTACGGTGACGCCGGTCCGGACATTGACCTTGGGTGAGGTGCGCAAGCGGTTGAAGGTCATGGCATTGCAGGACTGGTGACGGAGGGGTGCGTGTCCGGCGATCGGTGGACAGGAAGAGGAATGCGAATGAAGATATACATTGGCACAGTGGCTCTCGAACCCAAGCGCTGGAGTGGCGACGGGACCATGGCATGCCGTGTCAGCGAGTGGCTTGACCGGTTTGCCGCGGCGGGGTTCGACGGGATCGAGTTGTGGGAGAAGCATGGGCTCTTGGCATCGGAAGCCGATCTGGATGCGTTGGGGCGGGCAAGCGTGCCGGTCACCGTGTTTAACAGTTATGTGACCTTCGATGAGGCCGGACTAACCCGGCGGGAGACTGTGGCGGGGCTGATCCGCAAACTGGGGGCCTCCGCGGTGAAGTTCAACGTCGGCAAGAATCCGGCGACGGTTGAGCAGGAACTGGATGCGGCTGTGGCCTGGGGCCGAACGATGCCGGGTGTGAGTTTACTATGTGAATGCCATGGGGGAACGCCATTGCAGGAGCCGCTGGATGCGGCGCGGTTACTGGCCGGACGGACGGAAATTGGTGTGATTGTCCATGCGTTTTCGGGAGCAAACCTGGATGAATGGATCCGGCGGCTGGGGGATCGGATCGTGCATGTGCACTCCCAGTATCGGGCCGAAACAAAGGGGTTTGTCCGCCTGCGGGACATTCCGGAACTGGTGCGGGAACGGCTGGAGTTGTTGAAGGCGGGCGGATTCGGTGGTTCGTTCACGATTGAATTCACTGAGGGGGCCTGCAAGGCGCCGGAGAACCTGGAGGCGACATTTGCCGCCGCCTGTGACGACATGGCGTTCCTGAGGCAGACATTGATCGCTTTGGGTGTTCATGCATGATGAAGCCTGTTTGCATCCCAGTTGCGATGAAGGAAGGGTGTCAAAGGAGATGAGTGGAATGAGGGTACGGTCTGAAGGCGAGGAATCGCTGCGGGTGCCATGCCGGTCGGGTGACGAGCGGATGCACATTGGAGCCAGTTGGTATCCGGAAATGTGGCCGGAGTCCGAGTGGGTCAAGGATGTTGCCCGTATGCGGGAGGTTGGGTTTACGTTGGTGCGGGTGTTTGAGTTTGCCTGGCACCGGTTTGAGCCTGCCGAGGGGCGATATGATTTCGACTGGGCCTGCCGCGTGATGGATCTGTGTCACAAGCATGGACTCCAGGTCATGGTGGGGACTCCCACGGCGGCGCCGCCGGCATGGTTGACGTCACGTTATCCGGAAGTGCTGCGAACCGCGGGCGACGGGTCCCGTGCGGAGCATGGACAGCGTTGTCACTTCAATTTTCACAGTCAACGGTATCGTGAACTGGCGGGGAAACTGATCGAACGCATGGCGCAGGTTTTCGCCCGGCATCCGGCCCTGCATTCCTGGCAGATTGATAATGAGATGGGTGGCATGGACTATGGGGTTGAGACGCTTGAGCGTTTCCATGAATGGTTGAAGACCCGGTATGGGACGATCGAGACGTTGAATCAGCGTTGGGGGTTGGAGTTCTGGTCGCAGGCATACGATTCCTTTGAGCAGGTCCCGTTGGTGACCAGCGGCATCAACGCGCGTGACATTCAGGAGCGGCACCATCCCAGTCTGGCGTTTGCCTGTGCCCGGTTTCAGAATCAAGGGTGGACGGAATATATCGGGCACCAGGTCGGCATCATTCGCCGTGACAGTGACAAACCGGTTGCGGCGAACATCACGGGTTTTGTGGGGGGTATGGATTGGGCGGAACACCGGGTGCACCTGGACCGGGTGGGGGCGTCCATGTATGCGGACCGCCGCTATTACCACTACAATCTGCCGCGGTTTGACTATATGCGGACGATGAAGGGGTATGCGCCGTACTGGTTGATGGAGACGGCGCCCAACTGGTCGGCGGGCGCGCGGACCTGGAACATCCACTATGATGAACAGGGGCCAAAACTCTTCTGTTGGCTTTCGACGATCCTGGGAGGGAGCATGACACTGTTCTGGCAGTGGCGGGAGCATTGGGCAGGGCAGGAGATGCTGCACGGCACCTGTGTTTCGGCCACCGGACGCTGGCGACCCAACAAGGAAAGTTGGGCTTGGATTTCGCGGACGCATGCGGAGCACGGCGGATGGTTGCTGGCCAACCCGCCGATGCAGGCGCGCGTCGGGTTGTTGATGACCTGTGAGTCCGCGTGGTCCTTCGGCATTGATCCGACGGATGACGGAATGGATTATGCCAGCCGGTTCCGGGACGACTGGCATGGCTCGCTTTGCCGCGCCCAGATTTGGCGGGATGTTGTTCCCGAGGACGCCGATTTTGCGCCCTACAAGGTGTTGGCGTTGCCGATGATGCCGATCGTGTCGGAATCCACCCGGGTCCGGTTGAAGGAATGGGTCCGGTCGGGCGGCACGCTGCTGTTGGGGCCCCTGACCGGATGGCGCAGCGAGGAGTACACTGCCTTTACGGACCGGGAGTTCGGCGGCTTCGAGGAGCTGATGGGGGCGACGTCGGCCTTGCGTTTTACGGTTCAGTGGGTCGAGGATCGGGTTCAGATTGTTTTCGCCGACGGGCACAAGACTCGGACCAAGACGATGTGCGATGGGTATGAGTGTCATGGCGCCGAGGTGTTGGCGCGCTATGAAGGGGGGTATGGTGACAGTCTGCCGGCGGTAATCAGCAACAGGTTTGGCAAGGGGCGGGTGATCACGAGCGGGGGCATGGTGGATGCTGACACTTGGACGCGGCTGATGCTGGAGGCCTGCAGGGAGCATGGCATTGGTCCAATGGCGAAGGCTGGCGGGCGGGTTGTGGTGGTGCCGCGTGCCAATGCGGCGGGTGAGGTTGTGGGGCACGGGGTGGCCAACCTGAGTGACCAGATGCAGTCCGTGACGCTGGCCAGGGGGGGGGTTGATCTGCTTACCGGCCAGCGGGTGGATGCCACGTTTACCGCGCTCCCTTTTCAGCCGATGGTCATCCGACATTAAGAAAAACAAAGGAGAAGAACCGATGGGGATCTTGAAACGATATAAAGGAAATCCGATTGTAACACCCGGCAGTCCCGATTGGCGTTCGGTGGTGACGTTCAATCCCGGTGTGGTGCTGGATGGGGCGGGCACTTTCTGGATGGTGGAACGGGCCTGCTACAGTCTCGATCCGCTGTACTGCTGCTTCGGTCTACTGAAGAGTGCCGACGGGTTTCATTTTGAACTTGCTCACGAACAGCCGGTCTTCACGGCGACCCAGTTGGGGTCGCCGCGCGGGACGGTGGAGGATCCGCGTATTGTGAAATACGATGATGCGTATTACATGACCTATGTGCACCGGAAGTATGTGGCGTCGTGCTTCCCGACGGGTAAGGGGGTCCCCAAGTACCGGAACGCGGAGGGGATTCCCGCGGGGGAATTGAACAACTACCGGTCAGGGATCGCCCGTTCGAAGGACTTGATCCATTGGGAGGATCTGGGGCGGGTGACTCCGGAGAACCTGGATGATCGCGACTGCGTGCTGTTTCCCGAGAAGGTGAACGGCCGTTACGCGATGCTGCGGCGTCCGATGAATTTCGTCGGTCATGACTACGGGTGCAAGTATCCCAGCATCTGGTTGAGTTACTCTGATGACCTCAAGACCTGGGATCGCGGGGTGCTGGTGGCGTCGGCCGAGGTGCCGGAGTGGGAAGGTACGAAGATCGGAGCGGCGGCGCAGCCGATCAAGACGGATCGCGGCTGGTTGTGCCTGTACCACGGGGTGGATCGCCAGATTGTGTATCGCGCCGGCGTCATGCTGCTGGACTTGAAGGATCCCTCCCGTGTCATTGCACGGTCGCCGGAGTTCATTCTGGAGCCGGAGCAGTATCACGAGAAGACCGGCCTGATCATTCCCCGGGTGGTGTTCCCGTCGGCCAATGTGGTCAAGGACGGGACTGTGTATGTCTACTACGGTTGCGCCGATACCTGCATCAGTGTGGCAACCTGCCGGTTGGATGCGCTGTTGGATACCGTTTGCAACTTCAGGAGGAGTTAATCATGTATTACGGGTGTGCCTGGTATCCGGAACACTGGCCGGTGGAACGATGGGACGACGACCTGCGTCTGATGCGCGAGGCGGGGATGAACGTGGTGCGGGTGGGGGAGTTTGCGTGGAGCCGGATGGAACCGGGGGAAGGGCGCTTTGAACTCGATTGGCTGGAGCGGGCCATTGAACGGGCGGCGGCGTTTGGGTTGCAGACGGTCTTGGGCACGCCCACGGCGGCGCCGCCGGCGTGGATGACGCAGAAATATCCGGACGTGCTGGCGATTCGCGCCAATGGCAGGCCGGAACCGCACGGGGGGCGCTGTCATTACTCACCGACCAGCCCTCGTTATCTGGAGTTTTGCCGGCGGATAGCCTCGGTAATGGGGAAACACTTGGGACATAATCCCAACGTGATCGGATGGCAAATCGATAATGAGTACTGGTCGTGGTCTTTTGACCCGCACACCATGTCGCGTTTTCATGAATGGCTCCGGCAGCGGTACGGGACCCTGGAGAACCTGAACGCGGCCTGGAGTAATGCCTACTGGAGCCAGGACTACAGTGACTGGTCGCAGGTTCCGCCATGGATGGGGTGGCAGAATCCCTGTTTGCAGCAGGCCGGCAAGGAATTCCTGACGGTGATGTACCGTGAGTACCAGGCGGTGCAACGGGATGCGCTGCGCGATGTGGTGGATTCGCGGCAGTGGATCACGCACAACAGTCACGCCCACGAGAATCTGGATTTTGGCCGCATTGCCAATGATCTGGATCTGGTGTCGTGGGATCCCTATCTGGGGAATCTGCGTCTGGATTCAGAGGTCATGGGTCCGGTGCTGGATTTTGCACGGGGTATCAAGAGGCGGAACTTCTGGGTTATCGAGACGCAGCCTGGATCCGTGAACTGGGGTCAAAGTAACCGGACGATGGACAAGGGCGAGGTCCGGCGGTTGGTGTGGCACTGCATCGGGCACGGTTCCGATGCCGTCCTCTTCTGGCAATGGCGGAGTGCGTTGGGCGGGCAGGAGCAATATCACGGATGCCTTGTTGGACCCAGTGGGGTGCCGCGTCCTGTCTATGAGGAGGTGGCGCAGGCCGGCGGGGAACTTGCGCGGGTGGCGTCCCTGTTGGAGGGGACAAGCATCCAGACGCCCGTGGCGTTGGTTGACAGTTATCCTGACCGCTGGGCGTTGCGCGGGCAACCGCACCATGCCCACTTTGACGTGGATGGCCACGTTCGCAGTTTCTATGGCCCGTTACGTGCGGCCGGGGTGGACGTGGATGTTGTGCACCCGGCGGATGACCTGAAGGGTTACCGCGTGGTGGTGGCTCCGCATGTGCATGTGTTGACGCCGTCTATTACGAGAAACCTAGTCGCGTTTGTGAAGGGAGGCGGCCACTTGGTGTTGGGACCGCGGTCGGGATTCAAGGATGAGCACAACGCCTTGTTGCCATCGCAGCAACCGGGGAGTGAACTGGCGGCGCTACTCGGCGCCCGCGTGGCCGAGTTTTATGCGTTATTGGAGCCGGTTCCGGTGGCTGGCGACCTCGGATCGGGTCAAGCCAGGATCTGGGCGGAATATCTAACACCGGGGGCGGCGGATGTTGAGGTCCAGTTACGGTACGGGAAGTGCAATGGGTGGCTGGACGGGCAACCGGCCCTGGTGTCGCGACGTGTCGGGGCGGGCCGGATCAGTTATCTGGGGGCGTGGTTGGAGGAGGGGATGATGCGGTCCGTGATGGACTGGGCACTGGCCTGCGGCGGGATCAAGGGCCGGACGCTGCCGGTGGGGCTGGAAGTCTGTCGGCGGGTTGGTGCGGGCCGGGAGGTGCTCATCGTTCTCAACCATGGGGCGGCGTCGGCGGTGTTGGAGTTGGAAGGTGACTGGACGTCGGCGTTGACGGGATTGGCTGTGGCAAATCTGTGTTCCGTTGAGGGGGGTGATGTGCAGGTGCTGGTGCGCCAAGGCGTCGTGGGGGAATGAGACGGATACAGCCGTGTTGTCGGTGAGTTGCGTGTCACGCCACGGTTGTTATTGCATCGGCTTTGTACTTGTATCCAGAGCGAATCCGGTTACATTGAGTGCGATTTACGCCTAAGTGCGAGCGGCCGCCGTTCTCTGGCGGCGCGATGACGTTACGGGGGAATACGAGTATGAAGGAAGTCGGTGTTGGACTGCTGGGTTTTGGCACAGTCGGGGCCGGTGTGGTGGAAACACTGCAGCGGAATGGTGACTTGCTGGCTGAACGGCTTGGAGTGAAGCCTGTTCTGCGCGGAATCGCGGACCTTGACATTGTGAAGGATCGCGGGGTGAAGGTTGAACCCGGGATGTTGACGCAGGACGCGGTTGCCCTGATCAATGATCCCAAGGTGCAGATTGTGGTGGAGTTAATTGGCGGGACCACGATCGCCAAGACGCTGATTCTGCAGTCTTTACGTTTGGGCAAGCCGGTGGTTACCGCTAACAAGGCGTTACTGGCCGAGCATGGGGACGAGATCGTTGCCGTGGCGGCGGAGAACAAGACCGACGTTTGGTTCGAGGCCAGTGTGGCGGGCGGGATTCCGATCATCCGGGCCTTGAGGGAAGGGCTGGTGGCCAATCGGATTGAGGCGGTGTTCGGCATTCTGAACGGGACTTGCAACTACATCCTGACGCGCATGGAGCGCGAGCAGATGACGTTCGAGCATGCGCTTAAGGAGGCGCAGGCGGCGGGGTATGCGGAAGCGGATCCGGGGCTTGACGTTGACGGTTATGATACGGCGCACAAGGCCGCCATTCTGGCATCGTTGGCGTATGGTGTCCGCGTGCCGATGGCGAAGGTGCATGTGGAGGGCATCCGGGGCCTGTCCAAACTGGATCTGGAGTGCGCCCGGCAATTGGGATACCGGGTCAAACTACTGGCGGTGATCAAGGGCGAACATGGCGCCATTGATGTGAGGGTACATCCCACGCTGGTACCGTTGGAGCACATGCTGGCCTCGGTGATGGGGGTGTTCAATGCCGTGGTGGTGAACGGCGACATCGTCGGGCAGACGGTCTATTACGGGCGCGGGGCGGGGCGATTGCCGACGGCCAGCGCCGTGGTCAGCGACATCGCGGATGTGGCGCGATGCCTGGTGGCGGGGGCCCCGTATGTGCGGCCGGCGGCGGCGCATGCGGGATCGGCGACGTTCATGGACATCGGTGATGTGAAGACCCGGTATTACCTGCGGCTTTCCTTGCAGGATAAGCCGGGGGCGATGGGTGTTGTGGCCACGGTGCTGGGGCAGCACCACATCAGTTTGGCGTCGGTGTTGCAGAAGGAGCCCCAGACGGGCGGACGGAGTGTTCCTGTGATTATCCTGACGCATCCGGCCCGCGAGAGGGATGTTGAAGCGGCGGTGAAGGCATTGGAGGAGAAGCAGGCGATCGGGACAAAGTCGTGCAGACTGAGAGTGGAAGATCTGGGAATCGAGAAGTGACTATGACAACGAAAGACAATGGCAGGATGGTGGTGGCGAAGTTTGGCGGGACGAGTGTGGCGGACGCGGCCCAGATCCTGAAGGTCTGCGAGATCGCCAAGATGGATCCCGCCCGGCGGATCATTGTGGTCTCGGCGCCGGGGAAACGGAGTTCATCGGACACCAAGGTGACGGATATGCTGATCGCCTGTGCGGAAGCCAGGATGGCCGGGCAGTCGGCGGACGCCGAACTGAAGGCGATCGTTGAACGTTATGCGGATATCCAGAAGGCGGCCGGGGTTGGAACAGGCATCCTCGCTGAAATCGAACGCGATCTGCGCCAACGTCTGGATTCCGACCGTTCGCACAAGGGGCGTTTCCTGGACTTGCTCAAGGCGGCAGGTGAAGACAACAACGCGAAGTTGGTGGCGGAGATATTCCGCAAGCAGGGTGTGGATGCCCATTATGTGAATCCGCGCGATGCCGGGATGCTGTTGAGTGACGATTTTGGCAACGCCATGGTGCTCGACAAGTCGTACGCAAAATTGGCGGCGTTGCGGTCGGCGCCCGGGGTTGCCATTTTTCCCGGTTTCTTCGGATATACGGAAACCGGGGCAGTGGCCACGTTTCCCCGTGGAGGTTCGGATATCAGCGGGGCGATCGTCGCCGCGGCGGTGAAGGCGGATGTGTATGAGAATTTCACCGACGTGGATTCGGTGTTTTCGGCGGACCCGCGGATCATCGAGGGGGCGCGATCGATCGACCTGCTGACCTATCGTGAGATGCGCGAACTGGCGTACGCCGGGTTCGGGGTTTTCCATGATGAGGCCATTGTGCCGGCGGTGAGGGCTGGGATTCCCATTTGCATTCGTAACACAAACCGTCCGGCGGCGCCGGGGACCCGGATTGTTCCCAACCGGCCGTACCATGGGGGTGAAGTGCTGGGGATCGCCAGTTCCGATGGGTTCTGCGCGGTTTATGTGGACAAGTACCTGATGAACCGCGAGGTCGGATTCATGCGGCGGTTGCTTCAGATCCTGGAGACGGAAAACATCTCCTTTGAGCATGCGCCGTCGGGTATCGACAATATTTCGGTGATTCTCCGGGAGAAGGATTTCACACCGGAGAAGGAAGTGCGTGTGGTCCAGAGGATCAAGACCGAATTGGGCGCCGAGAACATTGACATTGACCGGGGATTGGCACTGGTGATGATTGTGGGCGAGGGGATGCACTACACGGTGGGTGTGGCGGCACGGGCGACCACGGCCTTGGCGCAGGCGGGCGTGAATCTTGAAATGCTGAATCAGGGTTCCTCGGAAATCAGCATGATGTTTGGAGTGAAGGCCGTGGAGCGCAAGAAGGCCGTGCAGGCCCTCTACAAGGCGTTCTTCCAGGCCGAGGCCGGCAAGTCGCCGAGGTAATCCCGGCAGTGAGTTGGACTGGTCGAAAGGGGCAGGCATGAGTGTTGGGCAAAACATATCAGTCTATGACACCACGTTACGGGACGGATCACAAGGCGAAGGAATCTCGTTTTCCGGCGCGGCCAAGATCCAGGCCGCCCTGCGTATGGATGAGTTCGGGATTGATACCATCGAGGGCGGTTATGCGGGGTCGAATCCGAAGGATCTAGATTTCTTCCGGGAGATCAAGCGCCACACTCTCCGTCACGCGAGGATCGCAGCGTTTGGAAGCACGCGCAGGGTGGATGTGCGTGTCGGCGAAGATGCCAACGTGCTTCGCCTGATCGAGGCTGATACACCCGTGGTGACGTTCTTCGGCAAGACGTGGATGATGCATGTCACGGATGTACTCCGGACGACGCGCGAGGAGAACCGGCGGATGATCCAGGACACGGTCCGCTATCTCAAGGAGCGTGGCCGGGAAGTGGTTTTTGACGCCGAACATTTCTTTGACGGTTACAAGGACAATGCCGCGTTTGCGATGGATATGCTCAAGGCGGCGGTGGAGGCGGGTGCGGATGCGGTGGTGTTGTGCGACACCAACGGGGGGGCGTTGCCCCACGACGTTTACGGAATCACGGCTGAAGTGGTGAAGGCGTTTCCGGTGAGGGTGGGTATCCACACCCACAATGACGCGGGATTGGCCGTGGCGAACTCGCTGGAGGCGGTGCGGGCGGGAGCCAGGCATGTGCAGGGAACGATCAACGGGTATGGCGAGCGCACGGGAAATGCCAATCTTTGCACCATCATCCCGAGTCTGGAACTCAAGATGGGGTTCAAGGCGATACCGGACGGTGCGCTAAAGCAGATACGTGCGCTTTCGCTGTTCATGGATGATCTGGTGAATGTGCGACATGACAGCAAAGCGGCCTATGTGGGCGGTAGCGCCTTCTCGCACAAGGCCGGGATGCATGTGAATGCCGTGCAGAAGAACCCTGTGACATTTGAGCATGTTCCCCCCGAGTCTGTCGGGAACGAGCGCCGGGTGCTGATCTCGGACGGGTCCGGCGCCAGCAGTGTGTTGCTCAAGGCGATTGAACTCGGGGTGGATCTCAAGAAGTCCTCGCCCGAGGTCAAGGAGATCCTGGACTCCCTGAAGGAACTGGAACGTCAGGGTTATGTCTATGAGGCGGCGGACGCATCATTCCGAATGCTGGTCCAGAAGGTGCTGAACAAGCACAAATCATTCTTCGAACTGGAGGGGTTCCGTGTGATTGTCGAGAAGGATGATGCCAATGCCCCGTGTGTCTCGGAAGCGAGCGTCAAGGTGCGTGTGGGGGGCGAAGTTGAGCACATGGTTGCCGAAGGGGATGGTCCGGTGAATGCGCTGGACCGGGCGTTGCGAAAGGCCCTGATGAGGTTTTATCCGGAGATTGAGAAGGTGCAGTTGTCGGACTTCCGTGTGCGGATCCTGGATCCGGAGGAGGCCACGGCGGCCAAGACACGGGTGATCATCGAATCGGGCGATGGGGAGGAAACGTGGGGAACGGTGGGGGTTTCCGGAAACATCATCGAGGCGTCATGGGAGGCGCTGGTGGACAGTGTGGAGTACAAACTTTTCCGGGAAGAGGAGAAGCGACGGAAGGCTGAAACTGGACAATAGGCCGGGCCGTGGCGGGGGAAATACGTATGGTGGATTTGGACAAACAATTTGATCCCAAGGCGGCGGAAAGCCGCTGGTATGAATGGTGGATGCAGCACGGTTGTTTTCACGGCGAGGCTGAGCGGGGTGGGGCCCCGTACTGTATTGTCATTCCGCCCCCGAATGTAACGGGCATTCTGCACATGGGGCATGCCCTGAACAACACGATCCAGGATATCCTCGTGCGGTGGAAGCGCATGGAGGGATCCAATACGGTCTGGATGCCGGGTACGGACCACGCCGGGATTGCGACCCAGAACGTGGTGGAGCGGGCACTGCGCAAGGATGGGAAGAGCAGGCATGACCTTGGGCGTGAGGCCTTTGTGGAACGGGTGTGGGAATGGCGGGAGGAATACGGCGGGACGATCGTGCGGCAACTGAAGCGGTTGGGTTCCTCCTGTGACTGGCAGCGTGAACGATTCACCATGGATGCGGGCTTGAGTCGTGCGGTTGAGGAAGTCTTCTGCCGCCTGTATGACAAGGGGTTGATCTACCGCGCCAACTATATCACCAATTGGTGTCCGCGATGTCACACGGCGCTGTCGGACGAGGAAAGTGAACATCAGGACACAGCCGGGAAGCTGTACTACCTGCGTTATCCTGTTCGGACGGATGGAAAACTGGTGGCCAATGAGTTTATCGTGGTGGCCACCACGCGCCCGGAAACGTTGCTGGGGGATGTGGCCGTGGCGGTAAATCCCAAGGATGAGCGCTATGCGGGCCTGATTGGGAAAACGCTGAGTCTGCCGGTGTTACACCGGGAGATTCCGGTAATCGCCGATGAGTTTGTGGATCCGGCGTTTGGAACCGGGGCTGTGAAGGTAACCCCCGCGCATGACCCGAACGATTTCGAGATGGGGCGACGTCACAAAATGACCCCGATCAATGTGATGCACGACGACGGCACCATGAACGAAGGGGCGGGGCCGTACGCCGGTATGGACCGGTTTGAATGCCGTAAACATATCGTGACTGACCTGACGGCGGCGGGACTGATCGAGAAGATCGAGAACCACCAGCATGCGGTTGGCCACTGCTACCGGTGCGACACGGTGGTCGAGCCCCGGCTGAGCCTGCAATGGTTTGTGAAGATGAAACCGCTGGCGGAACCGGCGCTGGCGGCGGTCCAGGATGGCCGGATCCGGTTTGTGCCGGATCGGTGGACGAAGGTTTACGAGGAGTGGATGGGGAACATTCGCGACTGGTGCATCTCGCGGCAGATCTGGTGGGGACACCGTATTCCGGTGTTCTATTGCGATGCCTGCGGGCATCAATGGGCGGCACGGGGGCGTCCGGCGACGTGCGCCAAGTGCGATTCGGCGAATGTACGGCAGGATGAGGACGTGCTGGACACATGGTTCTCGTCGTGGCTCTGGCCGTTCAGCACGTTTGGCTGGCCGGATGAGAGCAAGGACCTGAAGTTCTACTATCCGTCCAACACCCTGGTCACCGCCTCGGAGATCATCTTCTTCTGGGTGGCCCGTATGATCATGGCCGGGTTTGAGTTCATGGGGGATATCCCGTTCCGTGAAGTCTACATTCACGGCACGGTCCGGGATGACAAGGGCCGCAAGATGAGCAAGAGTCTGGGGAATTCCATTGATCCGCTGACGATCATCGACCAATACGGCGCAGACGCATTGCGGTTCAGCCTGATGATGATCACGGCAGCGGGTCAGGATGTGTACGTCGCGAATGAGAAGTTTGAGATTGGGCGCAATTTCGGGACGAAGATCTGGAATGCCGCCCGGTACATGCAGATGCAGGGGGTAGGCAAGGGCGGGGTTCCGGGGGGCAGGGGCCCCGGCGGGCCGGAGTTTGATGCGGCGTTATTGAGCGCGGATGACCGGCATATCATCGCCAAACTTCATGCGGCGGTGGCGGCCTGCACGGAGAATCTGAGGCGGTTCCGTTTCAATGACGCCGCCCACGAGGTCTATGCCTTCCTGTGGCATGAGTATTGTGACTGGTATGTGGAGTACTCCAAGGATGTGCTGTATGGGCAGGATCCGGTGCGCAAACAGGTGGTGCTGGATGTGATGCACTATGTGTTTGGGAACGCCCTGCGCTTGTTGCATCCCTTCATGCCGTTTATCACCGAGGAACTGTGGCATGGGATGGGGTATGGCGGGGACGAGGACACGATCATGAAGGCCCCGTGGCCGGTGGCGTGGGATGCCGGGGAGTTGGCGCGATGGGCGATTGAGGCCGATGTGGTTGCCTATGTGGACCAGCGGCAGGAGTTAATCCGGGCGGGACGCATGTTGCGAACGGACTATGGAATTGCCCCCGGGCAGAAGATTGACTACTTCGTCAAACCGGGCACACCGGCGATTGCAACGTGGCTGGCTGATGATGCCGCGGTGTTGCGGAGCATGTTGCGCGCCAAGGAGGTGACGGTGGATCATGATTTTGCGCCGGTCAAGGCCATGCCCAGCGTGTTGACGGGTCTGGGGACATTATACATGCCGCTGGAAGGGTTGGTTGATACGGCGGCGGAATCGGAGAAGTTGCGCAAGCAACTGGCCGAAATCGCCGGGTATCTGGAACGGGTGAACCAGAAGTTAGCGAATGAGAGTTTTGTCGCCAAGGCGCCGCGTGAGGTGGTGGCCCAGCAGGAGAAGCAGCGCGAGGAGTTGCTCGAAAAGAAGGCAAAGGTCGGGCGATTGCTTGAAATGCTGGGATAGACTTGGCCTCGGAAGGGAACCATGGAACCGTTCGTAATCAATGCCTTTGCCCCAACGCGCATTTGTGATGTTGGAGGGTGGACAGACACGCATTTTGCCCGGTCGGGTGCGGTGTGCAACATCGCGATATACCCGTATGTCGAAGTCCAGATCCATCGCTTGCCCTTGGAAGAAACCGGCGGACGGCATGTTGTTTTCGCTGAAAACTACAATATGTCCTACGAGTTGGATCCGAAGAACATTGTCTATGACAAGCACCCCCTGATCGAGGCGGCCATCAAACGGATGGATCTTCCCAAAAGCCACGCACTGCGGATTAATGTTTTTTCATATGCGCCACCCGGGGCAAGCATGGGGACGTCGGCGGCAGTTTCGGTGGCGCTCATCGGGGCGTTGGGCGCGGTGGGGGAAAGGCATCTCACTGCGCATGACGCGGCGGCGATGGCGCATGCGCTCGAAACCGAGGAGTTAGGCCTGGAATGTGGAGTCCAGGATCAACTTGCCGGCGCCTATGGGGGGGTTAACTTCATGGAGATAGTGGAGTTTCCGCACACCCGGATCACGCCGTTAGACCTTTCCGACAGTATCTGGTGGGAACTTGAGCACCGACTTGTTCTGACGTACATAGGAAAGCCCCATAACTCATCGGAGATCCACAAAATGGTCATTGCCGATCTCGGCAAAGAACCCCAGAGGGATCCCCGGCTTGAACGTCTTCGCGAGTTGGCGCGGGAGGCGAGAACGACACTGGAGGCGGGAGACTTTGTCGGTCTGGGCCGGGTATTCAACAGCAATACCGCAGTCCAGCGTGCGCTTCACAAGCATCTTGTTTGCGAAAAGTTCGAAGAGATCATAGCGCTGGCAAACGAGTTCGGTGCCCTCGGGTGCAAGGTCAACGGAGCCGGCGGGGACGGTGGATCCATTGCCATACTTACCGATGGAGATGCCGCCAAGAAAAGGCATATGCAGAAGGAACTGGTCCGCCAGGGTTTTCAAACCGTTCCAATTTACCTGTCACGTCGCGGACTGCGGGTGTGGAAGAGTCCGGTGGGCGGGGCTCTGCGTTCCTGACAGCCGTCTTGGGTCTGCGTCAGAACTGGACCTTGGGTGCCTTGCGTTCTTCCGTCGAATCCAACTCGAAGAGTTGAGCGGCTTGGAAGCCGAACATAGAGGCGATCAGGACGCTGGGGAAGGTTTCGCGGGCGGTGTTGTACTGCATGACACTGTCGTTATAGGCCTGACGGGCGAACGAAACCTTGTTTTCCGTGGACGTCAGTTCCTCGGAGAGTTGCATCATGTTCTGGTTGGCTTTCAGATCCGGGTAGGCTTCTGCCACGGCCATGAGGCGGCTGAGCATGCCGGCCATCTGGCCTTCCGCCTGCATGAGCGACCGCATGGCAACGGCATCAGCGGGGTTGGCGGCTGCCTTCTGGCTGGCGGAATAGGCCTGATTGCGGGCAGAAATGACGGCTTCCAGGGTTTCGCGCTCATGCTTGATATACCCTTTGGCTGTTTCGACCAGGTTGGGGATGAGGTCATAGCGGCGTTTGAGTTGAACGTCAATCTGGGCAAACGCATTCTTGAAGCGATTGCGGAGGATGACGAGTTTGTTGTAGATGCTGATGATCCCCAGCACCAAGACGGCGAGTATCGCTAGAAAAATTAAACCTGCCTTGCCCATCGTAGTCTCCTTTCGTGCTCATGCCCTTTGGCGATGACGGGCATCTAACCGCTTTGGCGGGGATCATGCAAGTGGTTTGTTCGGGGGATGGACGGCGTCGAAAAGGGGCTCCAGAAGGGAGTCGGATGAGGAGAGCGGCGTGGCAGCGGTACGAGACCGAAGATAGTCGCGAATGGCGTTTTCCGTCTTTTCGCCGAAGCCGGGAATCTTGCGTATTCGCTCGGCTTGCAGGGCGGATTGCAGATCCTCGAGGGAGTGGATATTGAGGTGTTCGTAGAGGGCATGGACTCGTTTCGGGCCGAGACCGGGGATGGACAGAAGATCCCTCAGGGCTGGGGGAACGTGCTTTTCCTCACGTTCCAGAGCGCCCAGGTGCCCGGTGAGGACGATTTCGGAAATTTTCAAGGCGAGAGCCGGACCGATACCGGGGAGTTCTGTCAAAGGCTGGTTGCCGGCCATCATATCGGCAACGGGTACCCGAAGGCCTTTCAGCAGCACGGCGGCGTTACGATAGGCACGGATACGAAAGGGGTTCTGCCCCTCGATCTCAAGGAGATCGGCGAGTTTGTTCAAACTGGCCGCGACATCTGCGTTGGAGACTCCCATCGGTTGCCCTTCCGCTTGATGGGTAAATGGTATCAGGCGGGCGGGGGTGGGGCGAGTGGAAATGAATGTGTTTCTGGTTGACCAGGTCCGGGCCACGGGGCATTCTGAAGCGCATGAATACACCAACGGTTGTACGCCCAGACTGGGATCATTACTTCATGGAAATTGCCACGGTTGTCGCCAGGCGTGGAAATTGCTGTCGCCGACAGGTGGCGGCGGTCATCGTCAAGGATCACCGGGTTATCTCCACGGGTTACAATGGAACGCCGCGGGGAGTGAAGAACTGCAGTGAAGGCGGTTGTGCCCGTTGTGCGGGTGACTCCCCTTCAGGTGCGGATTTGGGCGATTGCATCTGTTCGCATGCCGAGGAGAACGCCATTACACAGGCGGCCTGCCATGGGATCGCGTTGAAGGGGTCCGCCCTGTACTCCACGATGAGTCCCTGTCTGATCTGCGCCAAGATGATCATCAATGCAGGACTCGTCGAGGTGGTGTACGGGAAAGAGTATGAGTTCAATGCGCAGACTCGCGATCTGTTGCATCAGGCGGGTGTTCGCTACCGCAAGTTATAGGGCGGGGCCTGAACCTATTTCCCGGCGAGTTTGCTTTTGAAGTACTCAATGGTTTTGGCCAGTCCTTGATCGAGGGGAATCGCGGGTTCCCATCCCAGGATCTGATGAGCCGCAGTTATGTCAGGTTGACGTTGCTTGGGATCGTCGGGCGGCAGAGGTCTGTGGATGATGGTGGAAGAGGAGCCTGACAGTGAAATGACTTTCCGGGCCAGTTCAAGCATTGTGAATTCGCCCGGGTTTCCGAGGTTGATGGGGCCGGTGACCTCATCGGCGCTATTCATCAGGCGAATGAACCCCTCTATGAGGTCATCCACATAGCAGAACGACCGCGTCTGGGTTCCATTGCCGTACATGGTGATCGGCTCGTTGTTCAGGGCTTGGACAATGAAGTTCGAGACGACCCGCCCGTCGTTGGGATGCATACGGGGTCCATAGGTATTAAAAATCCTGGCGACCTTGATCCGGACGTGATGCTGGCGGTGATAGTCGAAGAAGAGTGTCTCGGCGCAACGTTTCCCCTCATCATAGCAGGCCCGCTGACCGATGGGGTTGACGTGTCCCCAGTAGTCCTCGGGTTGCGGGTGAACCTTGGGATCGCCGTACACTTCGCTGGTGGAGGCCTGGAAGATTTTAGCTTTCACACGTTTGGCCAGTCCCAGCATGTTGATGGCGCCGTGGACGCTGGTCTTGGTGGTTTGGACAGGATCATACTGGTAGTGGATGGGGGACGCGGGGCAGGCCAGATTGTAGATTTCATCCACTTCCACAAACAGGGGGAACGTGACGTCATGGCGCATGAACTCGAAATAGGGGTTGGCGAGCAGGTGCCTGATGTTGTCCTTCGACCCGGTGAAAAGGTTGTCCGCGCAAATGACTTCATGGCCCTCCCGGAGCAGGCGTTCGCAGAGATGCGAGCCGAGAAAGCCGGCTCCACCCGTAACGAGAATGCGTTTGGCAATCAGTGATCTCATGGCGACCTCCCACCCTTAGTGGGGACGATGGTAGAGCGAGGCTGAAGTCGAGTAAAGCAAAGAAACGGCAGAACGCGGCAGACCGATGGCGGAGGGTGTGAAATTTGTGATGCTCGATGCAGGCGGGAACGGTATAAACTGGAGGGGTGAGAGAGCAGAGCGGATTGAGAATTCTACATGTGGACATGGACGCCTTCTTTGCGGCCATCGAGCAACTTGACCACCCGGGGTTGAGGGGGAAGCCGGTCATTGTCGGGGCCCCGCCGGACCGGCGTGGAGTCGTTTCCACGTGTTCCTACGAGGCGCGGACGTTCGGGGTTCACTCCGCGATGCCCTCACGAACGGCGGGGAAGTTGTGCCCGCACGGAATCTTTGTTGCCCCCCGGATGGGGCGGTATGAGGAGGTCTCGCGGATAATCATGGACGTCTTCCATGAATTCACGCCGTTCGTTGAACCGTTGTCCCTCGACGAGGCATTCCTGGATGTTACGGGGGCGTTGGGGTTGTGGTCGGATGCGGTGACCCTTGCGAGGGATCTCAAACGCCGTGTGCGCGAACGGACTGGTGGGCTGACAGCATCGGTTGGGGTGGCGTCGAACAAATTCCTGGCCAAGGTGGCGAGTGACATGAACAAACCGGATGGACTCACGGTGGTTCCGGCAGACGAGGCGGGGGTTCTTGCGTTTTTGGGGCCACTGCCGGTAACGAAGTTGTGGGGAATCGGGAAAGTGTCGGGCGAACGTCTTCGACAGGCGGGCCTCCGAACCGTTGGTCAATTGCAGGCGATGAGCGTTACGGATCTAGAGCGCTACTTTGGGGCGCCTGGCGCGCAGGAGGTTTGGGAACTCTGCCGTGGACTGGATGAACGCCCCGTGGTGACGGACTGGCAGGAAAAGAGCATGTCGGGTGAGCACACATTCGACCAGGATTGCGGGGATGTTGACCGGGTGCGCCAGGTGTTGCTCGAACAGGTTGAGCGGGTGGGGCGGCGGTTACGGATGGCCGGGAAGACCGGGAAGACGGTGCAGATCAAGGTGCGGTTCAGTGATTTCAAGACAATCACGCGGCAGGTGAGTTTGCCGATGTCGGCCAACAGCGACCGCCTGCTACGCGATGCCGCCTATGCGTTGTTTGATCGGGAGGGTATCAACAGGCCGGTGCGGTTGATTGGATTCGGCGTGACCGGCCTGGCGGGAGAGGCGGAGTCGGATGGGGACTTGGTGTTGCCGGGGTTGGAGCCGGTCCGGCAGGACGGCCGCAATGCGGATCTGGATCGTGCGGTGGATGCCTTGCGGGAGACGTTTGGGAAGGATGCCATCAAGCGGGGGAACTGGAAGACGCCTGCGGAGTGAAATGCACGGAGAAGAGGATTGTCCTGTTTCGGTGTTGTATTCATCGGGTAATCCCGCTATACTCTAATGGCAATTTACACAACGGACATGAAGACTCGTCGAAAAGTCGAGGGGGAACGGTTCAATGAATGAGATGAAGTATAACGTAGGGTACAACACCTTTGACTACGATTCGTACGCGGTTCACCTGGAGAATCCGCGGGAGCCGATGCTGTTTCGGAATGCGTTTCCGTATGACGAGGTGCCGCGCATCGGCTTCAATCACCGGCTTGTGCCGATGAAGATGCCCAAGGATATCTGGATAACCGACACCACCTTTCGTGACGGACAACAGGCGATGCCGCCCTACTCGGTCAAGCAGGTTGTTGATATCTACAAGTTGATGCACCGGCTCGGTGGACGCAAGGGGTTGATCCGGCAATGTGAATTCTTCCTCTACACCAAGAAGGATCAACAGGCGGTGGAGGAGATTCAGGCGTTGGGTTACAAGTATCCCGAGGTCACGGGCTGGGTTCGTGCGCGCCGCAAGGATCTTTGCCTGGCCAAGAAGATGGGCATGAAGGAGACGGGCATCCTGACGTCCTGTTCCGACTATCACATATATCTCAAGTTGAAAATGACCCGGCGGCAGGCGTTGCGTGAGTACTTGCGTGTGGTACGGGATGCGCTCGAGGTGGGGATCATTCCGCGTTGCCATTTCGAAGATGCAACACGCGCGGACTATTACGGGTTTGTTGTGCCTTTCGCCGCCGAACTCATGAAGCTGGCGGAGGAGTTCAAGTCCGTGATCAAGATCCGGATCTGCGACACCATGGGGTTGGGCGTGCCCTATCCGGGAGCGGCCATGCCGCGGTCGGTGCCGGGGTTGATCTACGGCCTCCAGTACTACGCCGGTGTTCCCAGTGAATGGCTGGAATGGCATGGGCACAACGATCTGTATCTGGTCAGCGCCAATGCGGTGACGGCGTGGCTTTACGGGTGTTCGGCGGCCAATGGCACCCTGCTCGGGATCGGCGAACGCACGGGGAATCCGCCGCTGGAGGGGCTGGTGATCAACTACCTGCAATTGCGGGGCAATGATGCCAATGTGGACACGACGGTGATCACGGAGATTGCGGAGTATTTTGAACGCGAATTGAAAGTGCAGATACCGGCGAATCAACCGTTGATCGGGAGCAGTTTCAACGTGACGCGGGCCGGGATTCATGCTGACGGCCTGCTAAAGAATGAGGAAATCTACAACGTGTTCAACACTGAGAAGTTGTTGAACCGGCCTGTGGATCTGGCCGTGACCGACAAGAGCGGGGTGGCCGGGATTGCCTTGTGGACCAAGAAGTATTTCAAGAAGGCGACGACGCCTGTGTTGAAGAGTGATCCAGGGGTCATGAAGATTTATGAGTGGATGATGACCCAGTATGATGCCGGGCGAACCACAGCCATAACCGACGATGAGTTGCTGGAGCAGACGAAACTGCATTTGGCGGGGTGGATGAGAGAAAACGGTTATGAAGTATGACATCGTCACCTTTGGTGATCCCATCCTCCGCGTCAAGTCGAGTCCCGTTGCCGGCGTAACACTTGCGCTCAAGCGGGTGGCGGACGGAATGATGGAGACGATGTATGCAGCCGAGGGGTTGGGCCTTGCGGCACAGCAGGTGGGACAGACCGCGGCGATGTGCGTGATTGATGTGCCTCCCGAGTTGGATCTGTCCGAGGATGGCGAGACCAGACTTAATCCCGATATTGAGATGCCGTTGATCATGTTCAATCCCAGGATAGTGGCACAGGTGAAGGAGTTGGCCCGGCGGGATGAGGGGTGTCTGAGTTTTCCGGGAATTCATTCGATGGTACAACGGTCGGCCGAGGTGGACGTGGAGTTTGTGGATTGGCGAGGCGAAGTGCGGGTATTGCACTGCAAAGGGTTGCTGGCGCGGGCGGTTCAGCATGAGTTGGACCATTTGGGGGGCGTGCTATTGGTGGATCGGCTTTCGCCTGTGAAGAAGATCAGTCTGGCTGGTCAATTGAAACGATTGCGACTGAAAACCGAGGCGAACCTTGCATCCCTGCGGCAAGCGGGGACTTCCGCGTCAATCCATGCTTGACCGCCGATAGAGAGATCAACCGGGGAGTGGGGGTGGCGTAACGACAGGGGCGATGTCGGGGGCAGGAGGGGATGCCTGTGCGGCCAGTGTTTCCATGCGGGCCTTGCGGCGTCTGACAAATTCCTTGGCGAGGCTTCGATAGGCCTCGGCGCCGGTTGATTTTCCATCATAGGCTACCACCGGAAGTCCGTGGCTTGGAGCCTCGCTGATGCGAATATTGCGCGGGATGATCGTCTCGTAAACCTTATCCCCGAAATGGGTTTTGACCTCTTCCATGACTTGGTGGGAGAGGTTGGTCCGTCCATCGTACATGGTCATGACAATGCCCTCAATCTCCAGATTGGGATTGGCGCCGGAATCCCGCAACTGGGCGGCAAGCCGGGTGATCACGCTGAGACCCTCCAGGGCATAGTATTCGCATTGAAGTGGAATCAGGAGTGCGTCGACGGCTGCAAGGGCATTCATCGTCAAAATACCCAGCGAAGGCGGGCAGTCAACCAGGATATAGTCATAGTGGGAAATAAGGCGGAGGGGTTCGAGGGCCTCCTTAAACCGGTGGAGGTAGCGATCGACCCTGGCCACATCCACTTCGGCGCCGGCGAGATCCACCTCCGAGGGGATCAGGAACAAGTGTTCGACGGGCGTGGCTTGAACCTTTTCTATCAGGCGGCCATGACCTAGGAGTACATTGTATATACTGGACCCGGGCGGTGCGGTGACCCCGAGGCCGCTCGTGGCATTGGCCTGGGGATCAAGGTCTATCAGGAGAACGCGGTGCCGTCGTTCAGCCAGGCATGCCGCCAGATTAACGGCGGTCGTGGTTTTGCCGACGCCGCCTTTCTGATTCGCCAACGCTATGACATTGGGTGGCATGGATTTACTTGATGATGCCGGATTTCCTGGCATAGGCGAAGATGCCGCCCGCCTCAACGACGGGGGCCACAGCGCCCAAGGGTTTCATGGGATAGTGGTATTCAGTGTTGACCTGGTGTAAGACCGCACCGTCGACATCAATCTCCAGTTCATCGCCCGTCTTGAAGACGTCGCAGAGGCGTTGTTCTACCTCGAGGGGATAGAGTTCACCGGTGGCAACGGCGTTCCTGAAGAAGATACGGGCGTAGGACTCTGCAATGACCGCCTTGATGCCGGCAGCGCCGAGGCAAACGGGGGCGTGTTCGCGCGAGGATCCGCATCCGAAGTTCTTTCCCGCCACGATGATGGAGTAGGCGCTGCGGCTTTTTCCGGGTTGCATGAAAGGCGGATAGCCATCGGGCAGTCCGCAGAGTGCATGGGAACCCAGTTTCTCGTATTCCTCAGGAATGGTGGGAACGAGATTCAGGTACTGGGCGGGGATGATCTGGTCTGTATCGATATCATCCCGCAACACAAATATTTTTCCGCGGATCTTCTTCATCGGTCACCTCGTCACATGTAGTCCCGCGGATCCGCGATGTGGCCGGCCACGGCAGAGGCCGCAACGGTCAACGGGGATGCGAGATAGATTCTGGAATGTTTGGAGCCCATGCGTCCCGGGAAGTTGCGATTCGTGGTGCTAATCACGACCTCGCTGCCGTGGGTACGTCCGAACGTGTCCTCGGGGCCGCCCAGGCAGGCGGCGCACGATGGCGGCGCGATGTCCTCGCAACCGGCTTCTGCAAAGACCTCGACCAGTGATGTTCCGCCCACTTGTTCCCGGATCAGGGCCTCCGCCACTTCGGTTGTGGCGGGCACAAGGAACGTGGGGATGGTGACCCGGCGCCCCTTGAGGATTCTGGCGGCGGCAAGAAAATCGGTGATCTTTCCGCCGGTACAGGATCCGATGTAGGCGCGGTCAAGTTTGACATCCGTTCGCGACCGGGCGGTAGCGTAATTGCTTGGCACATGCGGTTCGGCCACGCAGGGTTCCAGTGAACCCGCCTCATAAACGCGTTCCATATCGACGTGCGCATTGCCATCGCCATAGACCGGTTCGAAGGGTTTCTTCGTCCGTGCGCGGACATACTCAAATGTCTTGGCGTCCGGTTCGATGATGCCGTTCTTGCCGCCAGCCTCGATGGCCATATTGCAGATGGTCATCCGCTCCTCGATGGAGAGGCGGCTGATGGCCTCGCCGGTAAACTCCATGGCGCAGTAACTGGCGCCGTCAAACCCGATGTCGCCGATAATGCGAAGAATGATGTCCTTGGCCATGACGTGGTCGGGCAGGACGCCATCAATGCGGAAGCGGAGGGTGCGCGGCACCTTGATCAGCAGTTTGCCCGTGCCCATGATGAATCCGGCGTCGGTATTTCCGATACCGGTGGCAAAGGCACCCAGCGCGCCGTGGGTGCAGGTGTGCGAGTCCGTTCCGAAGATGACTTCACCGGGGCGGACGTGTCCTTCCTCGGGCAGGGCGACATGGCAGACGCCCTTATAGGTGCGCGTTCCGGGATCGTAAAAGTACGGCAACCCCTGTTCCTTGGCAAACGCACGAAGGGTATCCACGTTCCGGTGTGCCATTTGATCGGCGGTGAAGATATAGTGGTCGGGGATGATCACAACCTTGTGTTTGGCCCAGACCTTGGCGGTGGCTCCGAACTCACGTTGGAATACGCCGATCGTGCCCGGGCCGCAGACATCGTGTGTCAAAAGGATGTCCACGCTGACCCAGACATTCTCGCCCGGCCCAAGGCACGTTTTCTCAGCGGCCCTGGCCAGAATCTTTTCGGTAATTGTCATGCCCATAGAGGCTTCTCCTTCCTTGCGCACTACAGATTCAATTAACTGTGCCGGCTGGATTTGACCAGCGCGAAAAACCGGTCTTCGTATTCGGTGAAGACTCCCTCCTGCTGCAAGCGCTTCCCCAGGGGGGTGATCAGGCTGGAGTCGCGACTAGCCGCCTGAAAAGCCTGTTCGATGGCCTGACGGCTTGAGGCAGGGTTATCCTGCTGAAGACTGAACAGGCGGTGACGTTCCAGTTCCCTGACATTGCCGGGAAAGGACTGCGAAGAGACGTCCACCATCATTTTAATCAGGCAGACTTCCCAGGGGACATCCACACCCACGACAACGGCGGCAAGGGGGTCGTCCTTCTTTCGCACGGCATCCTGGACTCGTTCGACGACGGTATCCAGGTTGTCGGACACCACTTCTTCGCTGATTTCCTTCTTGCTGATGACAAAGCCGTACTGGAGCATGCGCAAGTCCTGCATGTGTTCGCGAAGCCACTCCACATAACGTTCCGCTTCCTCGCCGAACCCGTCCAGAAGTCCGGAAGGCACGGAGGAGGGGGTGATGATCTGCGGTTTGTGCGCCTGGATACGGCCTTCCCGTATCCGGACCTTGTTCACGTTGTCCATCAACTCGCTGACCATGTGGTAATGCAAGACGGTCGCGCCGAAGGTTTCCAGGCGTCGCGACGGCATCAACACAATGCGAGTGCTGTTGATCGCGTACCAGATATCCGATTGACTTGGCGGTTTCATGAACGTTCATAATATCAGGCTCCCATGGATGGAGACAACCAGAAACGGGCGCAGGCGTTATGAAGGGGACGGTTTTGATTTGCGGGGCCATGGAGAAACGATAGACTCGCCCAAGACTCATGAACGAGGGCCCTGAACCGGGCGCTGTGGCGGAGGAAGGTTCACGCGAGGACGGGACGGTATTATGGCAACCAAAGAGACCTGTGAAACTTGCAGAGGTCCGGAATGCGCGGATGGGCGAGGCGAGGGGGGGCGCGACAGGGATCTCACGGCGGTCTTGCTGGGCAATCAGGTGAGACTGCTCCGTTGCCCGGCATGTGCCCAATTATGGTGTTACTCAGGTCAGAGCCCGGGGGCAAGGGTGCCGAAAGGTGTAGTCTGGCCCTACACGCTGTCCGATTGGCAACGGGTCTATGATCTGGATGACGGGATATCGTTGCGTCGCTGGCATCGCAAAAGAGTGAAAGAACTTTTGTCCCCGGGTTAAGGCGTGGATGACGGGGGATTGGGCGCCACGGCTGGAGTGATCTCCGCGGGCCTGTACAACTGCAGGTAACGTAACACGCCTGAGCACAGGGCAAGCACAGCGAGAATCAACAGGGTGCGCGCCAGAATTCTGTGTGGCCTCCGCAGGTTGTTCCTTCCCCGAGACCCCAGAAAACCTAGCAGGGGCACTACCAGCAGGGAAATACCTGCGCACAACCCGATGATGGAATGTGGGGAATGAAAGTGCGGGTAGCCGTGCTCGATCTTCTCGGAAACCATCACGGCGATGCCGATCAGGCCAAAGGATGCGCCGAACGTGCCGAGGCATCGGTGGCGGCACAACCAATCCCCCGACCGTTTTCGGGCAACCAGGGCGGCGGTTGTGCCGAGAACGAGCATGAACGCCAAGAGTGACAGATGGACCAGAACGGGAATCGGCATGGAAGGCCTCCTTGGGTTAACCGCATTTTGCGTCAATCTGCGATGGTGGTACCACAAATGGGCGATATTGGAAACAGGCAAACACACGTCCCTGTCCACGCGGTTTGGGAAGGCATGGGCGATTGCGAGCGACGCGCCTGCCGCCGCATCAAATTTGCCAACGGGGAGGGAATATGGTACTCATTCGCGAGTTTCGTCGGGTAGTGGTTTGTTGTTGGGGAATTGGATTCAGGAAAGGACTCTATCATGGAAACGAGTGAAGGTCGGAAGATCCGTTGGTTTGAAGTGGTCTATGTGCTGGTGTTGCTGGGATTGCTGATGTTGAGTGTGTTTTTTATGAACCCGCACCGGGTGGCCGTGGTGGATGGGGACCGGCTGTTCAAGGAGGTGGGGGTGGCCCAGAAGGTTGAGAAGGCGCGTCAGGATCTGGATGCGTACAAGAAGGGTTCATCGATGTTGCAGGCGTACAATACGAGGATCAAGACGTTAAAGGCGAAACTCGAGGAGGCCAAGACATCCGCTGAGAAAGAGAAGATCGAGTCACAGATCAAAACCGCCGGTGAGATGCTCCAGCAGACTGTGGGTCCGATGCAGGCGCAACTCCAGCAGTTCGACGCGGCGGCAGTCGGCACGTTTCGGCGCCGGATTCAACCGTTCGTGGTCAAGGTTGCCCAGAAGCGGCGTCTGGATGTGGTGATCTATGCCGGTCCGAGCGTATTGTACTACCGGAACAAGGCGGACATCACGGATGACGTTGTGGCGGCCAGCAAGAACTATTTCGCCGGAAAGCTGCCCTTGATTGATCCGGCACTGGTACGGCCGCAGGCCCAGGCGGCACCGGCTGAGTAAGGCGATACGGGATGGAGCGACACGCACGAGGCAAGGGCAAGAAGCGGCTTTTGGGAAGTCATCAGAAGTGCTGGATCTGGGGGCGTAACCTCGTTACCGAGACGCTGGCGGCCGGTCGTTGGGAGATTTTGGAGTTGCTCCTTGCGGAGGATCTGGCGCCGGATCTTCTGGGGTCCGCCCGCGTGCTGGCGGCGGGGCGGGGGGTCCCCACGCGGGTTGAGGCGTGCCGGGAACTGGAACGACTTTGCCACACGACGGAGCATCAGGGATACCTGGCGCGCATGACCGATTTTCCCTATGCGGCGGAGTCGGATGTGCTGGCGGCGCTTCCCCGTCCGAGTTTCAGTGTCATTCTTGATGGCATTCACGATCCCTATAATTTCGGGGCGATCATTCGGTCGGCGGAAGTGTTCGGGGTGAATGCGGTTTTCATTCCGATGGTTGGGCAGGTGGGTGTGACGAGCATGGTGGCCCGCAGTTCCGTCGGGGCGGTCAACCGGGTTCCGATTGTCAGGGCCGAACGGCTGGAGGAGACGGTGGAGGCGTTGAAGCGGGACGGGGTGCTGGTGGTGGCGGCCAGTGAGAAGGCGGAGCTGACGATTGGCGACTATGATTTTGCGCGGTCCGTGGCGATTCTTGTGGGGAATGAGGGGAAAGGGGTTTCGCCGGAGTTAATGGGACGGTGTGATGCGATGGTCCGCATTCCGCAGATGGGGCGGATTGGATCCCTGAATGCGGCGGTGGCGGCGGGGATTGTCTTCTACGAGGTCCGGCGGCAGATGGGGTGAGGAGGATCGCCGAGTCGGTCTACAATTCAATGAGGAATGGATTGGTCTTCTTTTCCCGCGCGATGGTGGATTGGGGGCCGTGGCCGGGGAAGATGAGGGTGTCGCCAGGCAGGGTGGCAAGACGTTTGAGGGATTGGGCGAGCACGATTTCATCGCCGCCGGGGAGATCGGTACGGCCCACAGAACCGGCGAACAGGGTGTCCCCGGTGAAGAGGACCGACTCACTCTGGAAGTAGAAGCAAACGCCCCCCGGTGAGTGTCCGGGTGTGGTCAGCACCCGGCACGGGGTGCCGATCTGTTCCCAGACCTGATCATCAGCAAGGTCGCGTGACTTGGTTTTGGGTTTGTCGGGTGAATCGTAATAGGGGGGCATGGCGTTGGAGGGGCCGAATGCCCACTGGGCGTCGCGGGGGTGGATGCCGATCGGGGCGGGGAAGACTTCCGCCAGTTCGGCAAGGGCGGAAATATGATCCATGTGGCCGTGGGTGATCAGGTAGGCCATGACGCGGAGGTTCTGCTTGCGGATCAGATCGGCGATACGGGCGGCATCGTCGCCGGGGTCAATCACCAGGGCGCGTCCATCGTCGTCGGCGACCAGGCAGCAATTGACGGCGAAGGAACCAACGGCAAGGGTGTGGACTTTCATGACGCCGATTCCGGAATGGGCGCCTCGACCTCGGAGCGATCCGCCAGGGTCTTGATACGGAGGGTTCCCTTGGTGACATCATCGGGACCAAGGTAGATGGCCCGGCGGAAGCCGGCTTTGCCGACGCGGCTGAAAAAGTGTTTCGGTTTCTCGGGGTGCAGGGAGAGTTCAACGGACGTTCCTTGCTGGCGCAAGGTTCGGGCGGTCGCCAGGGCGGCACCGCGCTGGGATTCCTCCATAAACGAGACGGCGAGATCGCGATGGGCGGTTGACTTAGGCGATTGATGTCGGTCCTCGAGGAGTTCAGCGACGACCACATCGCCGAAACCCAGACCGACGGCGGTGGCAGGTTTTCCGCCCAAATCGCCCAACAGGTTGTCATAGCGGCCGCCGCCAAAGATGGCGCGGAACGAGCGGGCGGTGTCAAACCCCTCGAACACGATGCCGGTGTAGTAACCCAGACCGCGAATGACGGAGATATCGAAGACCATGCGGTCCTCCAGGCGGTAGGACTTCATGAGATCGCTGAAGAGGCGCAACTGGTTGACGGCCGGAGTGGAGTCGCCCAACGTCGCCAAAGCGGCGTCCAGTGAGGTGACGGCCATAACCTGGAAGGCGGCGTCAATATGGGTTGCCGACAAGCCATTCTCCCGGAGAAGTTTGATGATTTCCTCATCGGGAAGTTTTCCGCGTTTATCCAACGCGAGGAAGGTGGCGGCATGGTGTTCGCGGGGGATGCCGAGTTTGGCGAGCAGATCCGAGAGAAGTGCGCGGCTGCTATAGTGCACGCAGATCCGGCCGGCGCCGAGGCCGAGTTGTTCAAGGGCGAAGAGGGCCGTGGCGACAACTTCGACCTCGGCGGCAACAGAGGTTTCGCCGATGATGTCCAGGTTCCACTGGTAATGCTCGCGTTTACGGCCGCGGGACATACGTTCGTAGCGGAAGCACTGGGCGATGGTGAACCACTTCAGGGGGAAGGCCAGTTCGTTTTCCTTCGCCACGATCATACGGGCGAGGGTGGGGGTCATTTCCGCGCGCAGGGCCAGGTCGCGGTCACTCTTGTCCTTGAAGGCGTACAGTTGCTCGGCAATCTCCTCGCCGCCCTTTCGCTTGAGAAGGTCGAGGCTTTCGACCACGCAGGCGTCGTATTGTTCAAATCCGAAACGCCGCGCCGCGCCGGTCCAGGCGTCGAAGATGGCGTTCCGGACAGCCATCTGCTCGGGATAGAAATCCCGCATGCCGCGTGGCGGACTGAAGGAGGGAGGCAGTGACATGATGGTCAGGACTGTGAAATGGTGGCCTTCATGATTTTGCCGGCCTTGAACTTGACCACGCGCCGTTCAGGGATGATGCAGGTGTCCTGCGGTTTCCGGGGATTGCGCCCGAGGCGTGATTTTTGGACTTTCACCTCGAAGACGCCGAAGTCGCGGAATTCGATTGTTTCGCCGTTGGCGAGTCCTGCAATGATGTGATCCAAGGTTTTCTGGAGGATCGTGGCGACTTTTTGCTGGCTGATTTCGGTCTCACTGGAAATGCTGACGACGAGTTCTCGCTTGGTCATGATGATAAGGCTCCTTTGATGAGTGACAGAATATGTTGGCAAGCGTCCTTGATCGGGACCATGGACTTGCCGTCCCCGGTGCGCAGTTTGATTTCGGCGCAGCCGTCGGCGAGCGAGCGTTCGCTGACCACGGCCCGGATGGGAATGCCGAGCAGATCGGCGTCCTTGAATTTGACGCCGGGCCGGTCATCGCGGTCATCGAAGAGCACCTCGACGCCGTTGGCTTCTAGGTCGGCCAGCAGTTCTTCGCCAGCCCGCAGGCTTGCGGGGTGTTGGACATTGGGAACGACGAGGCTGACCTGGAACGGAGCGACGGCCATGGGCCAGATGATGCCGTTGGCATCAAAGGATTGCTCAATAATAGCCTGAAGGGTACGGGTCACGCCGATGCCGTAGCAACCCATGACGGCGATCTGGCGGTTACCTTCGGCATCCAGGAAGCCGGCATCGAAGGCCTTGCTGTACTTGGTTCCCAATTTGAATACATGGCCGACCTCGATGCCGCGTTTCTCGCGCATGGTGGTGTTACAACGGGGGCAGAGGTCGCCCTGGCGAACGGTGACGAGATCATAATAGTCGGTGATCGTGGCGTCGCGTTGGAGGATGACATTGACGAGGTGGGCATCGGGGGCGTTGGCGCCGGTGGCGCAGACGCGCGGAGTCCGCAATGCGGCGTCGGCGTAGATGGGGATCGCCAGGCCGACGGGGCCGGCGAAGCCGACGGGGGCCCCGGTGACCTTGTTGATGGTGGGGTCGTCGGCCATCTGGAGGCTGACGCCGCCGAGGGCCCGGCCGAGTTTGTGTTCGTTCAGGTCACGATCGCCAGGGACCAGGACGGCGATGGGTTTGCCGTCGGCGATATAGATCAGAGTTTTGATGAGGTTGGCCGGGGCGATTTTCAGGAAGGAGGCGACCTCCTCAATGGTGCGCTTGCCGGGCGTGGCGATCTGCTGGGGGGTCTGGTCGGTGGTTTGTGCCGGGACATCCGGCAGGGCGCGTTCGGCGCGTTCGAGATTGGCGGCATAGGAACAGGCCTCGCATTCCGCCAAACCATCCTCGCCGGAATCGGCAAGGACCATGAATTCATGGGAGAAGTTGCCGCCCATGGCACCGGTATCGGCTTCGACCACCTTGGTTTTCAGGCCGCACCGTTTGAAAATCCGGACATAGGCGTCGTACATGGCCTGATAACTGGCGTCGGCGGCCTCCCAACTGACGTCGAAACTATAGGCGTCCTTCATGCTGAATTCCTTGGCGCGCATGAGGCCGAAGCGGGGGCGGATTTCGTCGCGGAACTTGGTTTGGATCTGGTAGAAGGTTTTTGGCAGTTGCCGGTAGGAACTGATCTGGCGTGAGGCGAGGTCGGTGATGACCTCCTCGTGGGTGGGGCCGAGGACCATGTCGCGGTCCTGGCGGTCGCGGATTTTGAACATGGAGGTTCGCAGGACTTCGTAGCGGCCGGACTGGTCCCAGATTTCGCGCGGTTGGAGGGCGGGCATCAGGATTTCGATGGCGCCGGCGCGATCCATTTCCTCGCGCACGATTCGTTCAACTTTCCGCAGGGAGCGTAGTCCGAGCGGGAGGAAGGTATAGAGTCCGCCACCGAGCTTCATGATCAAGCCGGCGCGCATCATCAGTTTATGACTGGTGATCTCGGCGTCCTGAGGGGCATCGCGCAAGGTGGGAATGAGTGTTTGTGACCAGCGCATATTGAGTTCCTGTAAGTCTTTGAAAAGGCGGCATTTGACACAATGGGAAGAGGTTATGCAAGAGAAAATGGGGGCGGGAATTGGTAATGGGCGCATCTTTGAGTTTTGGCGATCCCCGCGGTCTTGTGCTGCCCTTTACACACAAATACTTCAAGACAAATTGAGTGACTCCGCCAACGCGAC
>CAZHRU010000009.1:0-51906 GCA_964535015.1 uncultured Verrucomicrobiota bacterium
CCGTTGGGAGCCGGATTCTGATGGAGTTATTCGCGTTACGGTATCCGCCGGAGCGGATCACGGTTACCGTGCAGTTGGAGGTGGGTGAACGCCTGGTGGCGGGCGCCGGGCAACGTGAGCGCGGGCTCCTGGGAGTATGGGCCCAGCGCGCCTATGATGTGGAGATTCGCAAGATCATCAGTCCGACGTGTTTTTGCCCGCCTCCAAAAGTGAAGTCCGCCGTGGTGCGGTTGAGCCGATTGCCAGGCGTTACGGAGGACCGGAGCGGATTCCGACGCCTGACGAAAGCGGTTTTTGCATTCCGCCGCAAGCAGTTGGGCACGATCCTCCGACGCGTGGCGCCTTCCGAAAAGCAGGGTTCCATTGAAGAGGTGCTTGCGGCGGTGGGACTGGATCCGAAAACGCGTCCGGAAATGTTGACGAATGATGAGTGGCAGGCCTTGGCGGACGCGTTGATGCCTGCTGCAAAGGAGCCTTTGACCAGATGAGCGGGGAAACCTCCACTCCGATGATGTCACAATACCGGCAGGTGCGGAGCAAACTGCCGCCGGGGACGATCCTGTTTTTCCGGCTGGGCGATTTCTATGAAATGTTTTTTGAGGATGCCAAGGAGGCGGCGCAAATCCTGGACATTGCCCTGACGAAGCGGCAAGGGATTCCGATGTGCGGGGTGCCGTATCATTCCGCCGACAGTTATCTGGCCCGGTTGATCCGGGCGGGAAAGAAAGTGGCGATTTGCGACCAGGTTGAGGAGGCTTCGGCGGCAAAGGGAATTGTGCGGCGCGAGGTCACGGGGATCGTGACGCCCGGAACGGCCATGCAGGAGGCGATTCTCTCATCGGCGCAGAACAACTACCTGGGCGGGGTGTGCCGGCAGGGGAATGCAATCGGGTTGGCCATGTTGGATATCTCAACGGGTGCCTTCTGGATCGAGGAATCCGAGTCGGCGGGGACGCTGGCCGATACGTTGCACCAGTTTGCCCCGCGTGAATGTGTGGTGCCGTCGGAGCAACTGAATGACCCGTTGATCAAGGGGTTGGTAGCGCAGGTGGGTGCCGGGGTTATCACGGGGGCAGAGGATTGGATTTTCCGTCTGGATGTGGCGCGGGATCGCCTGTTGCGTCATTTTGGGGTGCATTCGCTGGATGGGTTTGGCTGTGAAAAGAAGACGGCGGCCGTCGGGGCCGCCGGCGGAATTCTCCATTATGTCCAGGAGGAACTGAGGCGCGATGTGCGGCACGTGCGATCGTTGCGGGTCGCCCGGGCATCGGACTTCATGGCGCTGGACGAGGCGACCTCGGTGAATCTGGATTTGTTGCCGCGGCGGGGTGATGACCGGCGCGGGTCCGTGACGTTGCTGGGGGTGTTGGACACTACCGGGACCCCGATGGGGGCGCGTCTGTTGCGGGAATGGATACTGCGACCGCTGGCGGAGATTGGGGGGATTGAACGGCGACTGGATGCGGTTGAGGCCTTGGTCGGCGGCCGGGCGCTCCTGAGGGATCTACGGGAGGGGTTGACGGGCATCCGGGATATGGAGCGTTTGATAGCGCGTCTAAGCGCCGGGGGCGGTAATGCGCGCGATCTGCGGGCGATGGGGCAGTCGCTGACGGCGTTGCCCGGCCTACGCCGTCTGGTTGAATCCCAACGCGGGGCGCTGTTGAGTGAGTTGGGTCAGTCCATCGTGTTGCAACCGGAGTTGGCGGACTTGATTGAACGGGCGATTGAGGATGAGCCGCCGGCGGTGCTCAAGGAAGGCGGCATGATCCGGCGCGGGTTTATGCCGGAGTTGGATGAATGGCGGGCGGCGGCTACGGAGGGGCGGCAGTGGCTGGCGGAGTTTCAGACGCGTGAACAAACGCGGACGGGTATCAAGACACTCAAGGTGCGCCACAACAGGGTGTTTGGGTATTACATCGAGGTCTCCAAGGGACAACTTGCCAATGTGCCGGATGACTACGTCCGGAAGCAGACGCTGGTGAATGCCGAGCGGTTTTACACGCCGGAACTCAAGGCCTATGAGCAGAAGATCATGGGTGCCCAGGAGAAGGTGGCGGCGCTGGAGTATGATGTCTTCATTGACATCCGGGACCGCGTGGTGGCGGTAACGGCTGAAATCCAACGGACGGCGGCGGCATTGGCCGCTCTGGATGTGTTGGGGGCGCTGGCGGAGCGTGCCGTGACCTTCCGGTACACGCGGCCGCGGATCACGGAGCAGGACCGGTTGTGGATCAAGGAAGGCCGGCATCCCGTCATTGAGCAAATGTCGGAAAACGAACGGTTTGTTCCCAACGACACGTTGCTGGATGGAACGGGCCATCAACTGGTTGTGCTGACGGGGCCCAACATGGCGGGGAAATCCACGTATATCCGGCAGGTGGGGTTGATTGTGATCATGGCGCAGATGGGGTCATTCGTTCCGGCGAGCGAGGCCGAGGTTGGGTTGGTTGACCAGGTCTTTACCCGGGTGGGTGCCAGTGACGACATTGCGAGGGGGCGGAGTACGTTTATGGTCGAGATGCAGGAGACCGCCAATATCCTGAATAACGCGACGCCACGCAGTCTGATCATCCTGGACGAGATTGGGCGCGGGACCAGCACCTTTGACGGCATCAGCATTGCCTGGGCGGTGGCGGAGTATTTGCACAACAATGAGAAGGCCAAGGCGAAGACGCTGTTTGCCACCCATTACCATGAGTTGACGGATCTGGCGCTGACAATGAGTGGCGTCAAGAACTACAATGTGCTGGTAAGTGAGCGAAATGACCAGGTTGTCTTTTTGCGGCGCATTGTGCCCGGTGCGGCGGACAAGAGTTACGGGATTCAGGTGGCGCGACTGGCGGGGTTACCCATGGACGTGATTGACCGGGCGAAGGAGATTCTGGCCAATCTGGAAGAGGGTGAGTTTGGAGAAGCAGGGCAACCGCGCCTGGCGAGGCGGAAGCGCCGAGTCAAGGACAGTGGTCAGATGTCGTTGTTTCAGTGAGGGATGGGGCGCGGGTTGGGACGCAGGGGTCGGTGCATTTACAGTGTGCCGGGTGCGCACGCAAAAAAAGACGGGCCAGGTTGCCCCGGCCCGTCTGTAAGTACTATTCGCGTTATTACCAGCGGCGTTCGCGCTGCTCGCCACCACCGAACCCGCCGCCACCACCAGCCGGACGGTCGGTCCGTGGGCGGGCTTCGTTGACCTTGATCTTGCGGCCGCCGATATCCTTGTCGTTCATGGCGGAGATCGCCGTCTCGCCTTGGGCCTTATCGGTCATGACGACAAAACCGAATCCCTTGGATCGGCCGGTTTCGCGGTCTTGAATGATGTTCACGGACTCCACGGCGCCAAATGCTTCAAAGGCCTGACGCAGATCATCCTGCGTCGTCGAGTAAGAAAGATTACCAACGTAAATATTCACTTTATTTCCTCATCTACAACTGATCGTTCAAATCACACTACACAAAAACATCAACATCTACTTTATACTCTCGAAACCTTGCCCGTTCACCTCCGTGCTAACTCGACCTCTCACATCTCATCCTGAGGCGGGAAGATAGAGGATTATCCATGGGGGCGCAATAGATTTTTTTGGGCGATAAGCGGCGATAAGTGGTGGCTGCGAAGGCTTGGGTTGTACAACGGAAGGGTCCCCGCTATGATAACCCGCTGTTTCCGGCCATGGGGGAATGACCGGCGAATCAGGGGTTAACGTTGACGATGAAGCATAAGGGACTATTTTTTGTCATGGCAGGGGCCTTGTTGGCGGGGGGTGCCAACGGGGAGACGTTGTTTCGATCGGAGACCGGGCGGATTGCCGGACTTGATCCGGCGCGTGTCATGGATGTGCCTTCCGTGCAGGCCGTGAGCAAGGTCTACGAGGGGTTGGTCCAGTATGCGTATTTGAGCCGTCCGTACCGGCTTGAACCGTGTTTGGCGGAGGGATTGCCGACTGTATCCTCCAACGGGCTTGACTACGTCTTCCGGATCCGGAAGGGCATTTACTTTCACGAGGACCCCTGTTTTGTAGCGGAGGGGGGGGGAGGAAGGGAGTTGACGGCGGAGGACTTTGTCTACTCCATCAAGCGGATTGCGGACCCGAAGGTGGGGTCCTCCGGGTACTGGGCGTTTCGCGGTCGCATCATGGGGTTGGATGACTACCGCGAAGCGATGGCGGCGGGAAAGGCCACCCACGATTCGCCGGTGGAAGGGCTTTGTGCGACGGATCGCCACACCTTCCGCCTGCGGTTGACCCGGCCCTTTCCGGGGATCCTGTGGATCCTGGCGATGAATTATGCCTATGCCGTCCCGCGAGAGGCCGTGGAGTACTACCGGGATGAGTTTGTCAACCACCCGGTGGGGACCGGGCCCTATCGTTTGAAATCGTATGTGCATAACTACCGGATTGAATTTGTGCGCAATCCAACGTGGGCGGTGACCGGGAGGATTGACCGCTATCCGTCCGGCGGGGAAGCGGCGGACGCCGCCAACGGGTTACTCGCGGATGCGGGGCGCCCCATCCCCTTCATTGACCGGATTGTCCAGTATTCGGTTGGCGATCCCTCGTCGCAATGGTTGATGTTTCTGGCCAGTGAGTTGGATCTGTCCACTATTTCGCGGGACAACTGGGATGCGGTTATTGTCCGCGAAGACGAGTTGGCCGCGGGGCTGGCTGGGCGGGGTGTGGTGCTGGACAAGGCGCCTGCCTTGGACACAGGGTATATCGGGTTCAACATGGACGATCCCGTGGTGGGGGTGAACCGGAGTCTGCGGCAGGCGTTGACGGCCGCCTTTGACCGGGAGGCATGGGTGCGGTTCCAGAATGGCCGCGTCATGCCGGCGGACGGTCCCGTACCGCCGGCGATGCGGCGCGGCAATCCTGGGAAGACGCGGTTTCCATTTGATTTGGAACGGGCCAGGGCGTTGATGGTTGCCGCCGGGTACCCTGGAGGACGGGATTCGCGTTCAGGGCGGCGGCTGGAGTTGACCCTGGAACTTGGGGGTGGGGGATCCGATACACGGGAGACGGCCGAGGTGCTGGCATCCTTCATGGAAAGGATCGGCGTAGTGATCAAACCGAGTTTCAACAATTGGCCGGCCTTTCTGAAGAAACTTGAGCAAAGGCAAGCCCAGATGTTCCTGTTGACCTGGGTGGCCGACTATCCGGACCCGGAGAATTTTCTTCAGCTTTTCTACGGGCCGAATGAGACGCCGGGCGCCAACCGGTGTAACTACAAGAACGCGGCTTTTGACCGTCTCTATGAGAAGGCGGCGGGACTCGCTGATGGTGACGAACGGGATGGGGTGTATGCCGGAATGGAGCGTGTGGTGATGGAGGATTGTCCCTGGCTGTTCATGCACCATAGCATGACGTTCAATTTGCGGCATGGCCGGCTCGCCAATTACAAGCCGCATGATTTTCCGTACGGCATGATAAAGTACTACCGTGTGACGGATTCAGCCCTTTCGCCACGGATGATTGGAGAAGCACGACCATGAACAAGACCTTGAGGGAACTGGCCCAGGAGCGCGAAGAAAAGATTCTGGATCACCCGCTGGCCACGCCGAGTTCGCGGAGTCGCGGGCGCCAGCGTGAGGAGCCTGAAGACCCGATCCGTCTCTGCTACCAGCGGGACGCGCACCGGATTCTTCATTGCACGGCGTTCCGCAGGTTGCGGTACAAGACCCAGGTGATCTTCTCGCCGGAGAGCGATCATGTGGCCACCCGGGTGGATCATTCCCTGTATATGGCCTCGATTGCCCAGACCATTGCCCGCGCCCTTGGGCTGAACCAGGATCTGGCCTATGCGATTGCGCTTGGGCATGACCTTGGGCACGGTCCATTCGGGCATGCAGGCGAAATGGCACTTGACCGCATGTGGAAGCAGAATGATCCGGCCCAGTCGTTCTCGCACGAGTGCCACAGTTTGCGAGTGGTTGACCGCCTCGCCATCCGGCCTTCCACGGAAGAGTGCGGACTTAATCTGACGTACGAGGTCAGGGATGGCATTGTGTGCCATTGCGGAGAGAGCATGGAGCAGTATCTGAGTCCGCGGGAGAAAGTCGGCAGACCCCTGGAACGGTTGAAGGGAAGGGGGCTTCTGCCCTTCACGCTGGAAGGGTGTCTGGTCCGGATGGTGGATCGCATTGCCTATGCGGGGCGTGACTATGAGGATGCGCTGAGCGTACTTGGGAGTCTTCCACCCCTGCCAACGAAAGTGGTCCGGATACTGGGCGCCGATAACCGTGTGATTATCAATAATCTGGTTACCGACATGATCCGGGTGAATCAGAAGACGCCGGAACGCATCGGGTTTTCTACTGAGGCCTTTGATGCGTTGCGTTCGTTGTACGAGTACAGCATGAAGAACATCTATTGCCACCCCCAGTTGGTGGAGTACGCAAGCCGGGCTGAGAACATGCTGGGGGTGATATTTGATTTTGAGCAGCGTGAACTCGTCAGTCGGCCGCAACGGCAATGGGGCCTTGTGCGTGAGGCGGACCCCTTGCCGGTGCGCGAGCTGCACCATTTTATCCAGAAGGTGTACCCCAAGGGGAACCGGCCCTCGCTTAGCCAGATCGTTGTCGACCATATTTCGCTGATGACGGACCGGTATGCCCGCAACTTCTTTCAGGAGATCTTCCTGCCAAAGCCCGTGGGTTAACGGGGGAGCAGGGAGGTCGGGTTCGTCAGGCCTGTTTGGCGGCGAGGAGGATTGTGCGGATGCTGCCAGTCATGGCCGGAATGGAGAAATGGGTTTGCACCCGGTCGCGGGCCAATTGGCCAACGTTTAGGCGTAAGGTGGGGGTTTCCAGGAGGCGGTTGAGGAGGTTGGTCATGCCTTCCACATTGTGGAGATCAACGAGGTAGTCGCTTAAGGGGCCTTCGAGTATTTCGGCCGTACCGCCCGCCTTTGTAGCCACGGTGGGCACTCCTCCGGCCATGGATTCGAGGACGGTATTTGGCAAACCTTCTGCCAGGCTTGGATGAATAAACACATCGGCGCCCCAAAGAAGGCGCCGGGCATCGTCATGCCAGCCTGGAAAATGAACGCGGTTGGCAAGTCCGAGTTGAGCGCTCAACTGTTTAAGAGCGGGTTCCTCCGGGCCGTTGCCAAAGAGGATGAGATGGACGGCCCTGTCGTGGACGCCCGCGAAGGACTGGATGGCGTCCTTGAATGCCTTGGCGGTACTCATGCGTCCGGAGGCGCCGACAATGAGTGTATCGGGGGGCAGTCCCATGAACTCCCGCAGGCGAATCCGGGCGTCGGGGATGGCTGGAGCGTCTGGAACAAGCACCCCGTTGTGGACGGCGGCAATCTTATGAGCGGGGACCCATGGGAACCTGAGGAAGGCATTACGGGTGTCTTCGCTGTCCGTCAACACGCGGTCGACGCAATATCGAAAAGTGAGGCGGTTGAAAAGGGCCGCCGTCAGCTCATTTCTGGCGGGAAGTTTGACGGCGATGGTGGCCGAGGGTCGGGCGAGGCGCATGAACCGTGCCTGGCGAAACCCTTTTACGATGGCGGCATCCGGTTGAAAAGCGCGGCAAATGGCGCGGAGCCGCGGGACGACCCAGGGTGCCAGGTCGCCGGCGAAGGCGCAGGGTTCAAAGGCGATGTGGTGTTCGCGGCAGACGGCGGGCCAGCGGCTGGAGGATCTGCCCACGACGAGGCATTCATCTCCGAACGTCGGGAGGCTGGAGCAGAGTTTGAGCATCCAGTTCTCCATGCCGCCCCACTTGTCGGTCTTCGTCGGATTGAGAAAAATGCATTTCATTAGTGTGCCATCCCCCGGTTTACAGGACGAAGGGAAACTACAGTGGGTGAAGCGGAGCGTCAAGCGATAGCGGATGCGGATCCACGGTGGCAACCGTGGTCCTGTCTGAGTCGCTTGTCCCGTATTCTTCACTTGAGTTATCCCCGTCTAAAGGCGCTATACTGTCAATGATGAAATCGCCTGCCAAACAGCGCATGAGTCGGCGACACTTCCTTGAAACACTGGGAGCCACCTCGGCCGTTTGCGCCCTGGGCCGGATGGCCGGAGGCGCCACTGCGCCACCCGTAACGGGTCAGGTGCCGTATCCCGCTCTGCATGAGGCGCGCTTCTATTCCCGCCTGCCCGATCAAGGAGTCCGCTGTGATCTCTGCCCCCGGAGTTGCACCGTGCCGGACGGAGACCGCGGGTATTGCGGGGTCCGCGAAAACCGGGGCGGAAACTACTACACTCTCGTGTATGGATTGGTCAGCGCCCGGCATGTCGATCCGATCGAGAAGAAGCCGTTCTATCATGTCTACCCGGGCAGCAAGGCATTCTCCATTGCCGCAGTGGGGTGCAACCTGCACTGCAAGTTCTGCCAGAACTTCGACATCTCCCAGGCCAGGCCGGAGGAGGTGCAGTCGCCGTTCCTCAGTCCTGACCGCATTGCCGGGCTGGCCGCCGCACAGGGGTGCAAACTGCTGGCCTTCACCTATAACGAACCGACGGTGATGTTCGAATTCATGGCCGACTGCGCCAGGGCCGCCGGGGAGAGGGGCATCGAGAGCCTCATCATCAGCAACGGATTCATTCAGGACGCGCCCCAGAAGCAACTCTTCCCGTTGGTCAAGGCCATCAAGATCGATCTCAAGGCCTATACCGAGTCCTTTTACAGCCGCATTTGCGATGGCTCGCTCCGTCCTGTCCTCGACACCCTCAAAAGGCTGTCCCGGTCGGGAGTCTGGTATGAGATCGTGAACCTGCTGATCCCGACCCTGAACGACAACCGCGATGAGGTTAAGCGCATGGCCGCCTGGATTGTCCGGGAACTCGGTCCGGATGTCCCCCTTCACTTCACGCGCTTTACCCCGCTGTACCGGTTGCGAAACCTGCCGCCTACCCCGTCCGAAACACTCCTGGCAGCCCGCGAAATCGCCTTGTCGGAAGGCTGCCATTTTGTGTACACGGGCAATCAACCCGGCCTGAAAGGCGAGGACACCTTTTGTTCCTCCTGTCGGAAACCCGCGATCAGGCGGTATGGGTTCAGCATCCTCCAGAACAACCTGACCCGGGGCAAATGCAATTTCTGCGGCACGGCGATCCCCGGTGTATGGGGGTGAGTGATCCGTCATCCGCCGCCGGAGTCAGGGATCCGCATTTCAGGATGCTCCGGGAAGGCGTGGGGGTGCGGGGACGGCGATGAAGAGAAGCAGGCAAAGCACAAGGAGAACGGCCAGGAGGAGACAGGTGGCCGGGATCCCGAAGACGGCGGGGAGCAGGACACCGGCCAGGACACCACCGGTGGCGGATCCCCAGTAGTCCCAGAACCAGGTGCGACCCGCCGCGCGCACTTCCGGCATCCCCATCTGTTCCAGCGCCCGGGTGACCGTGACAAACTGCATCCCTGCAACCGCACCCGCGGCGGCGGTCAGACCATACAGGAGCCACTCCGGCGGGATGCCCCGCGTCAGACTCCACCAGGTCGCGAGCACCACCGCCATCATTGCGACGAGGCCCCGGGAAACGGCGGTGCGCGCCAGCCCTCCCGCACCATAACGGGCCGACCCTGCCCCCGCCACCGTACCCAGCATAAAGAGGCCGACCATGAAACTCATCCGGTCATACACATACCCGTGAAATCCCTGATAGGCGTAGAGGAGAATGAGTTCCAGGGCGACTCCACAGAACCCCGTCACCGCCATCACCTGGCAGGCCATCACTCGGGCCACTCGCCTTCCCGCCCGGCGGCCAAGGATAAGAATGCCCAGCCATGCTATTGCCCCGAACGCGGCCAGGCACCCGGCCAGGGTGTCCGGCCGCATCCGTTCCATGCGCCCCAGTAACCCGCCTATGCGCGAATCACTGTACCGGTCCCACAGGATCAGGGAGTAGCGCCATGTCGCGGGGCGCATGATCGTATTGACGGGCGCGGCAGCAGACAGAAGCCGTTGACGGGTGAATTCGATCTTCTCGGGATCCAATTCCTCGGCGCTCAGGAAATACACAGGATTGAAGGACTGGCAGGGGCCCGGCAACGACCGCCCCCGCCGGTATAGCGTCTCCCGGCTCAAGGACAGCGGACCGTCCTTCTCCGAGGCGAAAAACTGGATCGGCGTCCCCCCGGTGACCTGGACTACGGGAAACACCTCCCGCAAGGTCCGGTCAATCGAACCGGCCATCCGGGCGGAGTCCTCCCCGAGATACTCGGTCCCCTCCACGGCGGTGTGCATGAACCCGCCCGGCGAAAGGATCCGCCGCACATCTCCGTAAAACTCGCGCGTGAAATACCGGTTCAGTCCCGTGCTGACCGGTTCGGGAACATGAACCAGGACGACATCAAAGGTTGACCGGCACTGTTTGACGAACCGGGGGCCATCATCACACACCATCTTCAGGCGGGACTCCCGGTTCAGTTTTTCGGAAAGTCCCGACACGCTGGACAGGACCAGGGCCCGAACGGCGTTGTCACGCTCCACCCAGACCACTTCGTCGACGGGTAAGTTCAAGAGACACGGCAACTCACCCGCCGGATTCCCTCCGAGAAGAAGCACCCGTTTCGCGCCCGGGTGTTGCGCCAGAACAAACCGGACCGTCCGCTCCGAGGTGATTTCATCCGGAAATGAAAACATCACCTGTCCGTCGGAATACAGCGTCCACAGTCCGCCCGACTCGATCAGTGCCAGATTCTGGTATCGGGTATCGGCCCCGCCCCGCAGGACAGCGACGGACCGTCCCGCTGCGCCATCACACGTCACCCCCATGGCCGACCATCGCCATTCGGCGGTGCGCCAGTTGATTCGGCTCAATAGTCCAGGATGAACACTGCACAGGAGCAGGACGATTGCGCCGGAGGCCAGCCCCCGCCGCCACGTTCCGGCGCCGGTCAGGCAGGCGGCCCCGGCAAGACTGGCGGCCATGGCCATCCCGACAATTTGAAGGGCATTGAAACGCCCGATCAGACAAAAGGAGAACACCACGCCCGCCGCAAAACTTCCGAACGCCTCAACCGCATAGACAGTCCGCACGGCGTTTTGCCCGCGTCGACGCGACATCGCCTGACAGGCGGCGGGGAATACCCCGCCCGCCGGCAGGCAGATCGGGGCAAACGCCAGTAATGTGACCAGGAATACCCGCGACAGGGATACCATATCTCCCGTCGGCCTCACCACTCCCGCAGCCAGTCTCAACCCCAGCAGAACCATGGGTAAGGCGGCGGCCAGGAAAAGGAATGCCGCCACGAGTGAGACGTGTGGAGTGTCGGGTTTAGGGACAGGCCCCTCATGGCGGATCTCCAGTTCCGCAATCAGTCCGGGTTCCAAATTCCGGTCGGGGCCATGGGGACTCCGCACTCCCCGTGCCCCGGCGCCGATCAGTAGCAACCAGGACGAGAAGACAACCCCGATGATCAATTCGTTCCCCAGGCACAGGATGGCCAGTTCACGGGTGATGATCATCTGAGCCAGAAGCGTGTAGACTCCCAGGCAAAACATGGAGGCCAAAGTATTCATCGCGCCTGAATCCGTGTTGAGTTCAGTGTTCGGAATCTGGAATTCGGGAGACGGCCCTGAAGACGAACCGCAGGACTTACTCCGACAGGACAACGCTTTCAAATACCTTAAAGCGGGCGCCTTCACGCCAGGCATCGGGCGGCAGTCCCGCCTTTTTGCTGAGCGAGGCCAGGGTTTCCTCCACGGTCCACCCCTGTTCCGTCGCCACTTCCGGAAGATACACGGCGCGGTATCGTCCCTTCTCCAGAATAATGCCCTGCTGCCCGAGTTTGAACTCGGACACCGACCCGATATCCGTGATGGGACTCAGGATCGACACATCCACGGTGAGGCGGGCCAGTTCACTGGCTTGAACCGGACGGAAACGGGGGTCGCGCAGGGCCGCATTGACGGCGTTGTTGTGGACGGATCGGTAGAGCGGTTCCACTGGCGCCAGAGAACCGATGCACCCCCGTAACCCACCCTGGATCTTGAGTGTCACAAACGTCGCCCGATCCACCTTCATCAGAGGTGTGAGCAGGTATGGGCTGAAATCAAACGGTTCTCCCGCCCCCCCGACACACCATTTCAGGGTGTCGCGCGCGATGGCAAAAAGCGTCGCCTTTTCGGCCTCGCTAAGCCCCGGGGTCCAACTGCCCGTCTTATGTTCTTTCACGATGGATCCTTTCTTCACTCCGGCCCGGGTTATTTCTGAAGTTGCGGCGGAGGGGGGACCGGCAAAGAACCCGATCGCCGCATACGACACTGAATTCCGTGCATCGCCCGTCACCTCGCTGGAGGAGGCCAGTGAAAGAACCTGACCGACGGGGTTCTGGCCGGAGCGATTCAACGTCGCCATCAGGATCCGGATCGGGACGTCCCCGCAAATGGAGTCATGGGTTAAGTCACAGTGGGAGGCAAACCCCTTTTCATCGAGGGCGGCGATCCGGTCGCTGGCCTGCTTCAACCACTCCCGGAGTCGCACGGGAACCTGATCGGCAAAAGGTTCGAACCGGTAATTCGGCCCATAATGGGTGAAATCCGAGGAGGCCACCCAGAGGGTCCGGGCCCCGGCATGGGGTGCCAGTGCCTGACTGACGGCCTGTACATCGATGGTTCCGGCCGGACCACAGATCAAGGGGACCACTTTGAAGGAACGCGCCGTTTTCTGGAGAAAGGGCAATTGCACCTCGATGGCATGCTCCTGGGCCGCCGCCGCAGGCCTGCAGACGAATCCTTTTCTGCCCTTCAGGGACTCGCATACCTCCCGATCGATGTCGACGTTGCCGAGGGGTGTGGCATAGGCTTTCAGAGTCGGGTCGGGCAAGGAGACGCCGTCCACATACACAAGGTGGGCCGGGGCCAGGATGAAGATCCGATCATACTGGCCGGTGGAAATCAGAGAGTACACACCGGCCGCACAGCGGCCGGAATACAGGTAGCCGGCATGAGGCACCACAGCGGCAACCAGACGGCCCGTCGTTCCGGGGCGGACGGCCTGTCCCAGATAGTCCTCAACCTGCCGGTCGAGGGCAAAGGGAGACCGTTCGTAAAACGAACCGGCAACGGCTGGTGGCCGCAGGTCGGAAGACGCCTGTCCGGAGACCGCGAGCAGGGACAGCAGAACCGGCAGGAGTTCGCTCACCCGGGAACGCGAGACAGACGCCGTCGTTCCTCCGGGACATGATTGTGACAACCGAACCATTTGTGTCCCTTCGCCGTGTATGTGTTTTAGACGGGTCACGAAGGAAGTGTATACTTCCGCCGCCATAGATAAAGAAGGAAACACCCATGAGTGAAACACCCATGAGGGGGCGCGTCTGCGAGTTATGGCGTTCACGCAAGGGGAAGATGATACACCATCCGCCTACGCCAAGGCTCCGGCGGACAAGCCCAGGGAAGAGACGTGCCCTGGAGTACCCTCCTTCGCCAAAGGCTACGGAGGGCACGCCAGGCTCAAGGCGCAGAGGTCACCCTGCCGACGGCGGGGCAAGCGAAGGGCGGAGGGAAAGAGAACTGTCTGAACGCAATGTGGCGTCCTCGGGGAGACAGGGTTGAGTATGGCAAAACTCAGAGATGCGCCCCCCATGAGGGGTGCACGGGGCGCGAAAGTGACATGGTGTGGGCACTGGGGGGGAGTGGGTATGCGGTGGGAGATGAGGAATATGTGAGAGGGGTGGAGCGATTGGAGGAGTTGATCCGGGCGGGGAACTGAGGAGGCGCATGGTGGTTCATTCCAGAGAAGTTACTCGTTACAGTCTTCTCTGACCCCGGCAGTCCTCCCGAAGCTTTCTGGCCCAAAACACGAGATAGCGTTCGATACCTTCCTTTACAAATCGCTGCTTGAGGAGGAAAGCGCCAAAGTTCGAAAGTTGTAAGTCTTGACTTGCCAATACGATATCCATGCGGGACCTCTCAGTATCATGCTATGTGACTCATCACTTAGCACTGATAAAACCCGTCAAAGGTGAACAGAAAAACCCATTATGTTTCCCGCCGGCACCACATGATCTCCATGCTATGTGAACGAGTACATAGCATGGTTTATTGTAACTAAAGGTTAACAGGATCATTGTGTTAGGCGATTGCGAAAAAGCATGTGTTGTTACGCGAGAAGGAGTCCTGTTTGCCATGAACAACGCCCAACATAAAGCAGGCGAACAGGTTGCGTTGAGGACTACCAGAGGGTTTGCTCGGTGCTTCCAATCTCTGATTATATCGCCTCACAAAAGGCTTGCTCGGGTTAAGCTACTAAGAATACCCTCCCGGACAGGAAATGTGATTGAGAACATATAGAATGTTCGCAGGAGGAAGAGAGAAAGGAATCGCAGTCATGAACATCATCAATTGGATCAAGGAGAAACGCCGTACCACCGAGGAGAAACGCCAAGCCGCCGAGAAGAGGGTAACGATTCAACGGCAAATCACTACCGCAATCAAGGAGCAGAAATTTGACCTCGCAACGCAATTACTTTCCAGTACGGGTGATCCTACTGTCTTGGATTGGTGCAAGAATCATCTGCTAAATGGCAAGGACAGTCCTCTTCTCGCGTTCTCATTCCTTCGGAATGCCGATGGTGTGCGTTGGTTGCTGCATCAGGGGGCAAACCCAAACGTCTCGAATGCCGAAGGCAAAACACCGTTGCATACCGTTGCCTGCGCATCATTCTGCATGGGGGCGATGATGTGTGGAGGGAATCCGGTCGAGGTCCTATGCATCCTGTTGGAAGCAGGCGCCGATCCGCATGTCAAAGATGCAAATGGTAAGACCCCCCTGGACATTATTCGCAAGGCCCCGTCAGAATTGGGTGGCGCTGCACAGTTCGCCTCAACCTTCGATGGAGGGACGGAAAAGTCTAAGGCGGCAACCATATCTAGCATCGGCGGGAATCTTCAGGCGGCGCAACTAATGCAATCCACCCTTGAGGCTTGTACCAATGCCCCAACACCGCACGACTTTGCAGCAACTGCTGTTCTTAGACCAACAAAGGGGAAGGTCCCGTTCTTCATGGTAAGTTCTGTCATCCGCGCAATCATGGATACACTTCGCCAGAAGTATCCGAACACGGACCTATCAGACATAGTGCGAGAATCAATGAGCGCGACCGCTTTTGCGTGCCCCAATTGCGGGCCGTTAAACCCCGAGATGTTCGCACTGGCAGTTTCCGCTAAGTGGGTGCAGGAGATGAATCCAGGACTGTCGCCTATCTTCGCCGGACCAAACGTGGCCGCAACTTTCAAGGGTTGGTGTCCGGCATGTCAGAGTACGTCTGTTGAGGTAAGTTTCGATCCTCAGCGATTGTCGTTCGTTGTTCCCGCAAAGTGACCTGCTTGAGAAACTCATCAAGGAATAGGAACTGCGAACCACGGCGTGCTGGTTACGCTCGCAAGCTCGCGAACCAGACGCCGGACGTTGGAGCAATATAAGAATATGTATATTAGTATTGCCGTCATACGCGGATAATTATAGGATATAACCATGGCAAAGGTCAGATTCGAATGGGATGATGCCAAGGACAGGGAGAACCTGCAAAAGCATGGTGTTCCATTTTGAGGGCACAGTTTGCCTTTACTGACCCGAAGCGTGTAATTGCCCAGGATGTGGCACACAGCCAATCGGAACAGAGGTTTTACTGCTTCGGCCAGGTTGACGACGGGATTATGACGGTCAGGTTCACGTATCGCCATGACGTGATCCGGATCATCGGCGCAGGCTATTGGCGGAAAGGTAAGGCAATCTATGAGCAGGAAAACACAGTACACCGCTGAACCCATTGGTCCCATCAAGATCATCACGGACTTCTTGCCGTCCCCGGACCAGTTGGCATTCAAAGAAGACAGCCAGAAAGTGACCATCGGCTTGAGTCGGCGCAGTATTGCCTTCTTCAAGGAGGCGGCAAGCCAATACGGCACTCCCTATCAGACCATGATCCGGCGGCTCCTCGACTCGTATGCCGAAACATACGGAAAACCGGCTCCAACCACGCCTCGCACTTTACGTCGTTAAATCGCGCCGAAAGTGGAGCCGGGCGTTTGAATAGTGAAATGATTGGAGACCCTAAAAGGAATTGAGTATAGTGACCGCATGAGCACATTAACGAAAGCAGACATATTGAGCTTGAGCGTGCCTGAACGCATTATTCTGGTCGAGGATATCTGGGATAGTGTCTCTGAAGTGCCTGACGCCGTCATTCTCACGGAAGAACAGAAAGCTGAACTTGATCGTCGGCTCGATGCTTACCACAAGAATCCCAGTGAGGGATCCCCTTGGAGTGACGTAAGAGCACGCATCAGGAGCCGGATGTGCCTCGCGAGTTGATCATCCAGCCAGAGGCTGAGGCAGAACTGCGTGATGCCTGCGATTGGTATGAATCCCGGGTTCAAGGGCTTGGTTTAGAGTTACGTGGAACGCGACTCACGTGGTGGTGTTTCCGGCCAGATGTCTTTCCGGCCAGCGCCAGTATGACGCTTTGAGCAGGTGGCCCTGATACTCACCGACCTCCCAGTTGCTGTCTCCCCTGTCATAAAGGGAGCGGTTTGTGAGTGCGCTTGATGGGGGGGGGAGGAATGTGTCATTTTATGGCGGTTGGCAAGTGCCGTAGGAAGTGTGGATCAAGAAACGATGAGTGAACTACTGAACACGATCAACGGGCCGGGTGACCTGAAGGGGCTTACTCAGGACCAGATGGAGTCGTTGGCATCCGAGATCCGCTCGTTAATCATCGAGACGGTAAGCCGGACGGGTGGACACTTGGCGCCGAATCTGGGTGTGGTGGAACTGACGATAGCCCTGCTGAGGGTGTTCCAGCCGCCTGCGGACAAGATCGTTTGGGATGTCAGCCACCAGGCCTATGCCTACAAGATCCTGACGGGGCGCCGGGACCGGTTCGGGACGCTTCGTCAGTTTGAGGGGGTGTCGGGGTTTCTGAACCGTCAGGAGAGTCCCTGCGATGCGTTTGGAGCCGGGCACTCCGGTACGGCGCTCTCGGCGGCGCTGGGCATGGCGGTGGCCCGGGATCGGAACGGGGGGCAGGAGCATGTGGTCGCCGTGGTTGGGGACGCCGCCTTGGGATGCGGGATTTCCCTGGAAGCGATGAACAACATTGCGACGACGGCCCGGCGTCTCATTGTGATTCTGAATGACAACGAGATGTCCATTTCGGCCAATGTGGGTGCCGTTTCGCGCTACCTGGGGGAATTGCTCGCGAATCCGCGGTACAACCATCTGAAATCCGCGATTGAGAACGCGGTGGTCCGGGTATCGGGGGAGTCGAAATTCCTGCGGCGGATCTACTGGCGAATGGAGGAGGCCATCAAGAGCATGTTCCTCCATAGCGTGCTGTTTGAGGAGTTGGGGCTTCGCTATGTGGGGCCCATTGACGGACATGACCTGCCGCGTCTGATGGCGGCCATGGAGATTGCGCGCGACTACGACCGGCCGATCTTGCTGCATGTTTCCACCCAGAAAGGGCGGGGTTATGCCTATGCCGAAGCCTGTCCGGAGACGTGGCATGGCACGGGCAGTTTTGATGTGGAGTCCGGGACGCCGTTGTCCAACAGTGGCGCGCCATCCTATTCGCAGATCTTCGGGTCGGCGATGGAGATTATCGCGGCTCAGGATCGGTCGGTGATGGGCATTACGGCGGCGATGAAGACAGGGACGGGTCTGGCGTCGTTTGCCCAGCGGTTTCCGGAGCGGTTCTTTGATGTGGGCATTTGCGAGGAGCACGCGGTGGTTTTTGCCGCCGGATTGGCGACGCAGGGGTTTGTGCCGGTCTTTGCCGTGTATTCCACGTTTGCGCAGCGGGCGGTGGATTGCATTATTCACGACGTATGTCTCCAGCAGTTGCCAGTGATTTTCTGTCTTGATCGGGCGGGGATTGTGGGGGATGACGGGCCGACACACCATGGTGTGTTTGACCTGGTGTTGTTGAGGGGGATTCCCAATCTGGTGATCATGCAGCCCGCGGATGGCGAGGAACTGGTGAACATGCTCTATTCGGCTACGCAATGGAAGCGGCCCACCGTGATCCGCTATCCGCGGGGGGTGTGTCCGGGGTTTGCAATGCCGGACCGGTTTGAACTGGTTGAATGCGGCAAAGCCCGAGTGGTACGCGAGGGGTGGGAAGTGCAACTGTGGGCGCTGGGCGACACCTTGCCGCTGGCGTCAGGGGTTGCGGATCTGCTGGCCGCCCACGGCTGTTCGGTGGGGATTGTGGACGCGCGGTTTGTGGCGCCGTTGGATGAGGAGTGTCTTGCGGCCCAGAGCGGGTTGGCAAAATGCTTTTTGACGCTCGAAAACGGGATGGCGGCAGGCGGGTTTGGTTCCGCTGTGGAAGAATTCCTGATCAGTCGCGGGTACAAGGGTGGGGTGGTGCGCGCGGGGTGGCCGCGGGAATTCATTCCCCACGGGGCCCCGGCCATTCTGGCGAAGAAATATGGCATGACGCCCGAGGGGCTGGCGGACAAGGTCCTCCGGGTCCTGGGCGGGTGAGCGCGGGCAGGTGTGGGCACTCCGGATTGAGCGATGGCGACACTCAAACTATCCGAAAAGGTTCGGGCGAAACTGGTGGACTTGCCTGACCGGCCCGGTTGCTATCTCATGCGCGACCGGCGGGGCAAGATTATCTACGTGGGCAAGGCGGTTTCGCTCCGCAAACGCGTTCAATCCTACTTCCGTGAAGGAACCTGGCGGCGGGCGGATCCGAAATTACGCGGGCTGGTGCGCAGTGTGGATGATTTTGACATTGTGGTGCTTCGCAATGAAGCCGAGGCCTTGCTGACCGAGAGCCGGCTGATCAAGGATTACAAACCGCGTTACAACGTGGATTTCAAGGACGACAAGCGCTTCCTGATGCTGAGGATTGACTTGAAGGAGCCGTGGCCGATGTTCAAGGCGGTCCGGATTCGGCGTGAGGACGGGGCTGTTTATTTGGGGCCCTACATCTCATCGGCGGCGACGTATGCCGCCATGGCGTTTGTTGAAAAGAAGTTCGGGTTGCGGAAGTGCAAGCTGCGGGAACCCGGTCCGGCGGACCACCGGCATTGCATCAACGATATTGTGCGGTTCTGCACGGCGCCCTGTGTCGGGCGGATTGGCCGGGATGCCTACCTGGAGCGGGCGGGCGAGGCCTGTGCATTCCTGAGAGGCGAGCGACCGGCGTTGCTGGAGGAGGTGCGTGCGGCGATGGGGCAGGCGGCGGGGGAGTCCAGATTTGAGGAGGCGGCGTCGTTGCGTGACACCTGGTTCATGTTGCGGGATATTGTGCATCAGCGGGCGCGGGCGGCCATGCCGGTCCTGAACCGGCGGGAAGACGCGAAGGCGGGGTTGCGTGAGTTGCAGCAGGTGTTGCATCTTGCGGCCGAACCGAAGGTCATCGAGTGTTACGACATCTCCACGATTTCAGGGACCCTGGCGGTGGGCAGTCTGGTTTGCCTGGTTGAGGGGCGGCCGGCGCCGTCGCGGTACCGTCATTTCAAGATCAGGACGATTGAGCAGGCGGATGATCCGGGGATGATGGCCGAGGTGATCAGGCGGCGTTTCCGGCAGGCGCTGGATGATGGAGACGTGTTGCCGGATCTTGTGGTGGTGGATGGCGGGGTGGCGCAATTGAATGCGGCGTGCGGCGTTTTGATGGAGGTTGGAGTCACGGGTCCGGCCGTGGTGGGGTTGGCAAAGCGGTTTGAGGAGGTTTATCTGCCGGGCCAGCGGGAGCCGGTGCGATTGCCGCAGGGATCGAGCGCACTGCACCTGTTACAGCGGGCGCGGGACGAGGCGCATCGTTTCGCGTTGGGGCACCACCGGCGTTTGCGGGCGAAGCGGATCCGGGAATCGGCGATCGATGAGATTCCGGGAATCGGTAAGCGGCGCAAGCAGGATTTGTTGCTACATTTCGGGTCGGTACTCAGGTTGATGCGGGCCACGCCCGAGGAAATTGCCGGGGTGGCCGGGGTGGGTCCGAAACTGGCGGAGCAAGTGGTGAACTGGCGGAAGGCACAAACAGATTGAAAGCGGGGGGGTGATCCGCTAAGGTATGGCCCGAACGTGACGGAGAAATGTCACGGAATTTGTATAACGTAATAGTTGTCTTCGGGAACGGGTGCTCCGCCTTGCGGCGGAAATTCCCAGCCGGCGGTGAAAGCCCGCGAGTCCCGCGTAAGCGGGGCAGACATGGTGAAATGCCATGGCCGACAGTGATGAGACCGATGGGTCTCCGAGTCTGGATGGGAGAAGGCAAAGGCGTAGCGTTTGGCTGCGCTGTTCACCCGAAGCCTTCCAGCTTCGGTTTTTTTATGGGGATGAGGGTGATCGTTGCCATGAAAGCGCAAAGCATGAAGAAGCATAAGGCTATTTTTGATCCGGTTGAGGATGTGATTGCGGCGGTTCGGGCCGGGGAACTGGTTGTCATTGCGGATGATGAGAACCGGGAGAATGAGGGGGATTTGGTGATGGCGGCCGACCGGGTGACGCACAAGGCCATTAATTTCATGGCGCGATACGGGCGGGGCCTGATCTGTGTGGCGATGACCAAGGATCGGCTGGAGGAGTTGGGGATCCAGCGCATGGTCAACCGGGAGGGTGGGGATCACTTTGGCACGGCCTTCATGGAATCGGTGGATGCCAGGCGCGGGGTTTCCACGGGGATTAGCGCCCATGACCGGGCTGAGACCATCCGGGTGCTGATACGGACGGGGGCAGGCCGTGAGGATTTGGTGAGTCCCGGGCATGTGTTTCCGTTGCAGGCAAAAGATGGCGGGGTGCTGAGGCGGGCCGGTCATACGGAGGCGTCAGTGGATCTGGCGCGACTGGCGGGCCGCAAGCCCGCCGGTGTGATCTGCGAGATTTTGCGGGAGGACGGCAGCATGGCGCGGTTGCCGGAACTATTGCGTTTTGCCGCGCGGCACAAGCTCAAGATCACCTCGGTGGAGAACCTGATTGCCCACCGGCGGGTGCAGGAGAAACTCGTTGAGTTTGTGCGCAAAGTCGAGATGCCGACGCATGCCGGGATGTTCAAACTCCATTTATTCCGGTCGATTGTTGATGATCAGTTGCATGTGGCGCTGGTGATGGGGGATCCCCGGAAGGTGCGGGCGCCTCTGGTGCGAGTGCATAGCGAGTGTCTGACCGGCGACGTGTTCGGGTCGGAGCGGTGTGATTGCGGGGCGCAACTGCACAAGGCGATGGCGATGGTGGCCCGCGAGGGGGTCGGTGTGGTCCTGTACATGCGCCAGGAAGGTCGCGGGATCGGGTTGGCCAACAAGATTCATGCCTATGCCCTGCAGGAGAAGGGGCTGGATACGGTGGAGGCCAACGTGGAACTCGGATTCAAGGCGGATTTGCGGGATTACGGGGTTGGGGCCCAAATCCTGTCGAGTCTGGGGTTGTCCACCATTCGCCTGATCACGAACAATCCGCGCAAGATGGTGGGATTGCAGGCCCACGGGTTGAAGATTGCCAAGCGCATTCCGTTGATACTGCCGGCGACGGAGCACAGCCGTCGGTATCTGGAAACCAAGCGCAAGAAGATGGGGCACTTGCTTTGAGGTCGGAGTTGACCGCAACGAAGAAGAAATGAACGCATAAGGAAAGGATCGTGAATGTGAAAGAACTATCGGGTGGATTGATTGGGAAGGGACTCAAGGTCGGCATCGTGGTCAGCCGGTTTAACGATCTGTTCACCAAGGAATTGGTGTCCGGGGCGGTGGACTGCCTGGTTCGACACGGCGTGAGTGAGAAGGACGTCACACTGGTATGGGTGCCCGGGGCGAATGAACTCCCGTTGGCCGTTAAGAAGATTGCGGTGAAAGGCGAACTGAATGCCATCGTGGCGCTGGGGGTGGTTATCCAGGGGGCGACGCCGCATGCGGAATTGATCAATTCGCAGGTATCGAGGTCCCTGGCTGGCATTGCCCTGGACTGCGAGGTGCCGGTGATCAATTCCGTGGTGTGTGCGGACAGCATTGAACAAGCCATCGAGCGGTGCGGAACGAAAGCGGGGAACAAGGGGTGGAATGGAGCGCTTGCCGCCATCGAGATGGCGAATCTCTACCAACAGATGGGAGCGTAGACGGATGGGTTCCAGACGGGAAGCCCGGGAATGGGCGGTTCAGTTGTTGTTTCAGATGGATTACAATCCGGGCGACATGGACGTCGCCTTCAATGCGTTTTGGGCTGAGCGCGACGCCAAGCCCAAATCGCGTGCTTTTGTGGAGGAACTGGTCCGCGGGGTGAATGACCATCGCGCGGAGATTGACGCCGTCATCCAGAAGACGGCGGAGAACTGGCATCTGTCGCGGATGGCGGGTGTGGATCGGAATGTCATCCGACTGGCCATTTACGAGATGATGTACCGGGCTGAGATTCCGGCGGCGGTATCGATCAATGAGGCGGTGGAGATTGTGAAATCGATGGGGGATGTGGGGTCCTCGCGATTTGTGAACGGGATCCTCGACAAGGTGCGGCGGGAGTTGAAGCGCGATGTGACGGAGCCGTCACCGGAGAGGAAGAAGCCGTTGTGAAGTCCTGGCTGAGTGCCCTGGCAAAGACGCGGGACAAGATCGCCGGCGGGTTGGCGCGGCTTATTCCTGGGCTGGCCAAGGCGGACCCGGCCGCGTTGGAGGAGTGGGAACGGGGGTTGATCCAGGCGGACATTACCCCGAAGCTGGTGGGCGAGTGGATTGAGCAGGTGCGTCGGCGTGCGGGGCGCGAGGATATCCGGGGTGTGATCCGGCGCCTGATGTTGGAAGTCTTTCCCGAGTCGGCGGAGTTCAATCCCAGGGGGGGTGGGGGGCCGAGGGTGGTTTTGATTACTGGAGTGAACGGGTCGGGAAAGACGACCACGGCCGCGAAACTGGGGCACCGGTTCAAGCGGGATGGATATGTGCCGTTGCTGGCGGCGGCGGACACGTTCCGGGCGGCGGGGGCCCATCAACTTAAGATGTGGGCGGAGCGGCTCGGGGTGGATGCGGTGGTGGGGGCCCATGGGGCTGATGCGGCGGCGGTGGTCTTTGATTCGGTTCGGGCCGGGGTGGCGCGCAAGGCGGACGTGGTGCTGATCGACACGGCGGGCCGGATGCACACGAAACAGCCGCTGATGGATGAACTTCAAAAGGTGCGGCGGTCGGCGGCAAAAGCTTTGCTGGGGGCCCCGCATGAGTGCTGGATCGTGCTGGATGCGACGTTGGGGCATAATGCGGTGGTCCAGGCCCGGACCTTCAAGGATTGCATTGATCTGACGGGTGTGGTGGTGGCCAAACTTGACGGGTCATCCAAGGGTGGTTTCCTGTTTTCGGTCCGGCGCGAGTTGGGGTTGCCGGTTTATTTCGTGGGACTGGGTGAGCAAGCGGATGACCTTGAGCCGTTTTCGAGGGAAGCGTTTGTCGATGGTTTTCTGGGAATCCAGGAGTAGGTGTGAGTGAAGGGTGATGCACAGGATGAACGGTGGATGCGGGAGGCCGTGCGACTTGCCCGGCTGGGCGAGGGGTTGACGCGTCCGAACCCGCCGGTGGGGGCGGTGGTGGTGCGGGGGGGGCGTGTGGTGGGGTGTGGGTATCACCGGAAGGCAGGCGGGCCGCATGCCGAGGTGTATGCGTTGCGGCAGGCGGGCGGGAGGGCGCGTGGATCCACGCTGTATGTGACCTTGGAACCGTGCAGTACGTGGGGGCGAACCCCGCCCTGCACGGACGCGGTCGTGGCGGCAGGCATCCGGCGGGTGGTGGTTGGAGTCAGGGATCCCAATCCGCGTCATGCCGGGCGTGGACTGCGGGTGTTGAGACGTGCCGGGATCCAAGTGGATGAGCAGGTGTGTGCCGGCGAGGCCGGTGAGTTGATCCAGCCCTTTGGGTCGCTCATGCGGAGGAAGCGACCCTGGGTGATCTTGAAGATGGCCACCTCGCTGGATGGGCGGATTGCCGATGCCGCGGGGCGGTCAAAGTGGATCAGCGGGTCCGTCTCAAGGGGCGTTGTGCAGTCCCTGCGGCGGCAGAGTGATGCCGTTGTGGTGGGTGCTGGAACGGTGGCGGCGGATGATCCTTTACTCCTGCCGAGACCGGCGCGGGGGCGCCGGCCGTACCGGGTGATTGTGGATTCCTGCGGGCGTATGCCGCCAACGGCAAAGGTGTTTCAAGGTCATGGTGAACCGGCGACGGTGGTGGCGACAACCCGTCAATGCGGGGACGCGCGGCGCAGGGCGTATGTCGAAGCAGGGGGCGAGGTTTGGATTCTGCCGGAGACGAGGAGCGGTGTGTCGTTGCCGGCGTTGATGCGGCGGCTGGCGGGACTCGGTGTAATGAGGGTTCTGGTGGAGGGGGGCGGGGCCTTGGCCGAGTCGTTGCTGAAGGCACGTTTGGTAGATGAAGTGATTATGTTTGTTGCTCCGCTGGTGATCGGGGGCGGCGGTGTTGGAGCGGTCGGCGGTCAGGGATGGGTTTTGAACAAGGCGCCCCGCCTGCGTGTGCAGGATGTCCGCCGTTCCGGGGGTGATGTAATGATTCGCGCAACGGTCGAGGAGTGAGGGAATCATGTTTACGGGACTCATAGAGAAGGTAGGGACGCTGGCATCGGCCACGGCGCGGGGTGATGGAATGCGGTTTGTCATCCGGCATGACCCCTGGAAGGATGCGTTGGTTGTTGGGGAAAGTGTGGCGGTACAGGGAACGTGCCTGACGGTGACATCGCTGGCTTCGGATGGATTCTCCTGTGATGTTCTGAGTGAGACGGTCAGCAGAACCAATCTGGCGGGAAAGAAAACGGGATCACTCGTCAATCTTGAGCGGGCATTGCGGGCCGGTGACCGGTTGGGCGGGCATTTTGTGACGGGGCATATTGATGAGGTGGGTGAGGTGGTGGGAGTGACGGCCAGGGGTGCCGACTGGATTCTGGAAGTTGGGGGGACGGCCGGACTCATGGAGCAACTGGTTCCGAAGGGGTCCATCACGGTGGACGGTGTGAGTTTGACGCTGGCGGAGTTGCGATCGAAGACGTTCACCGTGCATTTGATTCCACACACCTGGCAGAACACGTCGTTACGGGTGTTGAAGCGGGGCGCCACGGTAAACCTTGAGGCCGACATTCTGGGGAAATACGTCCAGAATGCTGTGCGGCGTAAGGTGGCGGGACGTATTACCCTGGAGAAGTTGGCGGCGGCGGGATTCGGGTGATCCAGAGTGGCGTGGGGTTGCTTCGTCCCGTGAGGAGAGGCGTCACAGGGCCTTGGCGATGACGCGGTGCATGAGGATTTTCAGGTTGCTGTTTTGCAGAGGACGCAGGGCCTTGAGGGCGGCATGTTTGTACCCTTCCAACTCCCGTTTGGCCAGTGCTTCGCTGTCGGTCAAGGCAATGGCCTCCCTGTACAGGCTGACGCGGTCGGCTGTATTGCCCTCTGTGGCAAGTCTCATGCGTTCCCTAAGCGGTGCCGGGGCGTGTTCGGCGGCGAGTGTCACGAGGATGGAAGGGCGCCCGGCGGTAATATCGTTGTCGGGTGTATCTTCGCGGTTGTCGTCAATATCATCGCGAATCTGGTAGGCCGTTCCGAGGGCCTCGCCGAACTCCAGTAGTATGGGGTCCAACTGCGTGGCATTGGCAAGGATGGCGCCGAGACGCAGTCCCACGTCAAAGGCGGGAGCGGTCTTCTTCCGGAAGATATCCAGAATGTCGGCCGTGGACGGGAGGGTGGGATGACGGACGGCCCAAAGTTCAGCGCCCTGCCCTGAACAGAGACGAAGATGGGCATGACTGATCAGGCTCATCATGGCGGAGATGGTGGGTGCTGGCGCGCCACTGTCGGCAATCAGGCGATAACCGAGGCCGAGCAGGTGTAATCCGGCGGTCAACGCCAAGGGGACGCCGTGCAAATGGTGGAGTGTCTGTTCGCCATAGCGAAGGGCGTCGTCATCCTGGATGTCGTCAAAGACGAGAGAGGACTTGTGCAGGCATTCGACGGCGATGGCGGTGCGCCGCACGGAATCGGGCAGGGCGGAAGCCGGGCAATCGGTCAAGGCGGCATAGGTGGCGGCGGTGAGGAAGGGGCGCCAGCGTTTGCCGGCCTTGGCCAGCCAATCGATGCCGATCTGTTCGGCTTGGGAGGAGGGGGTGATGCCGAGCGACTGTAGGGCGCCGGGTTCGAACCAGGAATCCACCTGTTGGCGCAGGGCCTGATAGTCGGGGTAGGTCAGGGTGGCGTTCCGATTTTCCATGTGGAGCAGTGACCGGACCTGGTCATCGGAGACGGTTGTATCCTTGCATCCATCCCGCAGGAGGGGGATGGCGAGACCCGGTATGGCGCCCGTCACGATATGGTCGAATGAGCGTTCCAGGGATGCCATGCACCCGATGCCAATGACGGCATCGGCGTCGCCCTTATCCAGAAAAGGCTGAACCAGGCTGGTGCTTTCCACGACCAGAACGGCGTAGCCAAGGGATTCGGCCTCCTGGGAGATGGATCCGATGCAGCAGCGTCCGCAGTTGGCGCACAGGAGGCCGTAGGAGTCGAAGGTGGCGGGGCAATCGGTGCTGGACCGCAGGCAGGGGGGGAGCATCAGGACCCGGCGTTCGAAGGGGATGGAGGCGACGACGGGTTCCCAGACGGCATTGTTCAGTTGGACAATCAGGAAGTCGCGGTAAGCGGGGTCCAGAGACGTTGTGCGGAGGAGCTGATCCGCGCATTCACGCAAATCAGTCAGGGAGAGGGGCGGGACCTGTGGATGGGCGGCGAGGAACTCATGGACTCGATCGGTAAAATCCTTCCATTCGGCGGCGGGAGGAACCTTCATGGGCAGGACAGATTGTTTCGCGGAAGCGGGTGGCGTATTGACTGGAAGCGAAGTTGTTGTTGCAGCAGTCATGGGTGAGGCGGCGGTTTAGGATGGTGCTGTGTATCGGCTTGGCGCGCCCGGCGCGCGGCGAGGACTGATTGAAGGGTGCCGCCACCCTTTGCGCGCTTGGCGTCAGCGGCGGCGTCCTTCATGGCGGCCACATGGGCGGCGGTTACCTCATCGCCATTGATTGGAGTATCGGCCACTTTGGGAAACATGATGGCCAGGGTTGGGCAGACACGGGCACAGGCGGGACAGTTATCCTTGCAGTTGGATGGCGCAGTGACCAGGATTTCCTTTCCGGCGACGGAAAACACCCCAAAGGCGCAAAAACTGACACACTGTCGGCAACCGGTGCAGCGTTCATAGTCAATCACCGGGAACCAGGCAGGCCAGACCTCGGTTGAGGTGTCGTGGGATGATGGACCGGGTTGGGATCCGGCGGGTTCTGGATCGGCGGAGCGGGGGCGAAGGTCCTGAAACTGAATCTGGGAAACAGGCCGTTGGACGCCCGCACGATGGAGGAGCCAGCGGGCGGCGCGTGGCCGGCAGGCGGCCACAAGGAAATCATGGTTTTCCGCCATTTTCCGGAGGGCTGTTGGCGTTTGCGTGGCCATTTCGCACAGATCGGGGACAACCTTGGTCTGCCAACCCTGGGCCGCAAGTTCGGAGCACACGGCGGCGACCGAGGCGGGTGGGATCAGACCTCGTTGAGAACATGAACAAACCAAAGCGCAGTTGCTGGCATTCGATGGCATGACGGATCTTTCAACAAAGGATGCAATAATAGCCGACAACCGGTGGTTCTGGCAACAGCATAGAATTCTATGCGCCGTTTCGTGAGTTGTTTTGAGCGGTTTTTGAGCGTCCATTTGTGCTGGACTTTGGAGGAGGCGCGCGGCATGTTGCGTTCTTAGATGAAGGCGCTACTACAACGGGTAACACGCGGATCGGTCAGTGTGGATGGGCGGACGATAGGTGCCGTTCAGCAAGGGTATGTGGTGTTGCTGGGGGTGCGGCGGGGGGACACGGAAGGCGATGCCAGGCAGTTGGCTGAGAAGACGGCGGGATTACGTGTGTTCCCGGATCCGCAGGGACGGATGAATCTCTCGGTTATTGATGTTGGCGGCGGGATTCTGGTGATTTCGCAATTCACGTTGTATGCGGATACCCGCAAGGGCAATCGCCCCGGTTTCACGGAGGCGGCGGAGCCCGGTGAGGCGGAGCGTCTTTACGAGTCCTATGTGGAATCCTTGCGGGCCATTCTGGGGAGGGAACGGGTGGCCACGGGGTTATTCAGGGCGGCCATGCAGGTGGAACTTGTGAACGACGGGCCCGTGACCATTGAACTGACCACCGACCATCGCCGGTGATGAGTTTTCAGTAGGCGTTCTTGTTGGAGGTAAAGGTTCGCAGGAGAATTTTGAAGTCGAAGGTGAGCGACCAATTCTCAAGGTAGTAGAGATCGTAGCGGATGCGTTCCTCGATGCTGGTATTGCCCCGCAAGCCATTGACCTGGGCCCAGCCGGTCATGCCGGGTTTGGAGACATGGCGCCACATGTAGCGACTGATGTCTTCCTTGAATTTCTCGACGAAATGCGGGCGTTCGGGGCGGGGCCCGACGAGGCTCATGTCGCCGGAGAGGACATTCCAGAGTTGGGGAAGTTCATCAATGTTATGTCGCCGCATGAAGGCGCCCACGGGGGTCCGGCGCGGGTCATCCTCCACGGCCCATACGGGGCCGGTCTGGCTCTCGGCGTCGGTGTGCATGGTGCGGAGTTTATAGATGGTAAACGCCTTGCCGTTTTCGCCGCAGCGTTCCTGGCGGTAGAAGACGGGGCCGGGCGAAGCGCGTTTGATCAGGATGGCGGCTATGGCCAGGACTGGCGCGACGAGGAGCAGGCCGATGGCGGAGCCGATGATGTCCTCGGTGCGTTTGAGGAAGCGGTTCGCGAAATAATCCAGCGGCCAGCGGCTGATGCCGAGAAGCGGGATGTCGTCCACCACGCGCATATCCATGCTGCCGGTCATGATGCGGAACATATCGGGAACCATGTTAAAGGTGACCATGTTCCGTTCGCAGGCGAGGATGATGCCGACGAGGCGATGATGATCGAGTTGGCTGTCGGTGACGATCAGTTGGTCCGGTGGTTGGGCGTCGAGCATGGCTTCAAGTTGGTCAATGGTGCCGCAAACCAGGTGGGCAGGAACGGCGGAGGGGAGGGTGGTTTCGCCGGAGTTGATGAATCCGATGACCTTGGAGCGCAGGCGGGGTTCATGTTCCAGGCTCCGTTGAAGGTGGGCGGCGACATCCCCGGTGCCGACGATGATGACCCGGTTGGCCTGGGTGGTTCGCCGGGCGAGGTGAATTTCGTAGCGGAAAAGCAGGTAGCGTTCGAGGATGACGGCGAGGCAGACCAGGGGGAGTGAAATCAGGACGGTGAGACGAGAGAAAGGCGGGTCGTGTTGGACGGCAAACGCGAGGGCGGTGGTGCAGAGGATGCCCAGGGCGGTGGCGCGGATGAGGCGCGGGATTTTGCTGGAGAAGCCGCCGAGTTGGGGGCGGATATAGAGGCCCAGTTGGCGGAAGAGGACGAGGAGCAGGCCGGTGGCCGCCACGGAGCCCCACCCGTACATGAACCACAGGTTGGGAGGCCAACTCTTGACTGGAATGAGGCCGCTATCGAACCGGATCCAGGTGGCGGCCAGGAAACCGGCCAGAATGACGACGGCGTCGGCGGCGGCCGCCATTCCGCTGGTCAGGGCATCCATGGTGTCTCGTGTGCGCATTGGGCAAGACTGTAGCCCCCGGCGGCGTGCTTTTCAAGCAAGCGTTACTCGCCGATGCCGAGGTTGGGATCGACATCGAGGCGCATGGCGTCCTGCAGGGGCGGGGCCCCTGCCATTTTGTGGGCGGCGAGTCCGGCCACCATGGCGGCGTTGTCGGTGCAGAACTGAGGTGGGGCGAGCAGGAGGCGCATGCGCTTCAGCGTGGCGAGGATCTCCAGTTTCTGGCGCAGGCGGCGGTTGAGGGAAACTCCGCCGACCACGGCCAGGATCGGGGCCCCTTCGATGGCATGGCGGGCACGTTGGATCAGCGTGTCGATGATCGCCTCCTGGTAACTGGCGGCGATATTGGGGACGGTGATGTCGGGAGCGGATCCGATGGGATGTTCGCGCAGGTAATACAGGAGGGAGGTCTTCAGGCCGCTGAAACTGACGCAGTATTTTGGACTGATGTGCTGGATGCGGGGGTGGAGTTTCTTGACGAATCCGCGCGGGAAGGAGACGAAGGCGGGGTTGCCGTCGCGGGCGGTTTTGTCGATGACCGGGCCGCCGGGGTAGCCCAGTTGCAGGAGGTTGGCGCCTTTGTCAAACGCCTCGCCGGCGGCGTCGTCCACGGTACGGCCCAGCAGGAGGTAGCGGCCGATGCCGTCCACGCGGACAAAACTAGTATGGCCGCCTGAAACGATCAGGGCGAGAAAGGGGCCCAGGGTGAGGGGGTCGGGCGAGGCTGGCGTGAGGAAGGCGGAATAGATGTGGGCCTCCAGGTGGTTGATGGCAATCAGGGGTTTATTCAGGCGCAGGGCGAGCGCCTTGGCGGAGGCGAGTCCGACGAGGAGTGAACTGGCCAGGCCGGGGCCGGTGGTGACGGCCACGGCATCAATGGCGGTCCATGAGAGTCCGGCGGTGGAGAGTGCTTCGTGGATGACTTCGGGAAGGTGTTCGACATGCTGTCGGGAGGCGATTTCGGGGACCACCCCGCCATAGGGGCGATGGTGGGCGATCTGGGTATAGACGACATTGGAGAGGACCTCGCGGCCGTCACGCACGATGGCGGCGGCGGTTTCATCGCAGGAAGTTTCGATGCCGAGGATATTCATAGGGCGGTAGGGATGTCGGTTACTTGTGTCCCTGGAATATCAGGATCCCCTTGAGCAGGTCCACGGCCCGGTCGAGTTGGCGATCGGTGATCTGGTCGAAGTGGGCGGGTTTTCCGGACTCAGGCAGCAGGCCGGGGGTTTCGGTGTAGGCGCGTTTCATGAGAATGTTCGGCCACTCCTCCATGGCGATGGGGACGACGATATCCGGTTCGATGCCCTTTTCATGGATACAGCGGCCGCTGGGGGTGTAGTAGTGGGCGGTGGTAAGGCGGAGGCCGAAGCCGTCCTCGAGTTGAATGACATTCTGGACGGAACCCTTGCCGAAGGTCGGTTCACCAACGAGGACGGCCCGTTTGTTGTCCTGGAGCGCGCCGGCGACGATTTCGGCGGCGCTGGCGGAACCGCCATTGACGAGGACGGCCATTGGGAAGTCAGTGAAATGGGTACGGCCCGAGGAATAGGAGGGGATTTGGCGCGGGTTATCGCCGCGTCCGCGGGTGGAGACGACCAGGGTGCCTGTCTTGAGGAAGAGTTCGCTGGTGTCGATGGCCGACACCAGAAGGCCGCCGGGGTTGTTGCGCAGGTCAAGCACCAAGGCGTTCAGGGGATGCTGGGACTTGAGTTTCCGGATGGCCTCCAGCAGGGCGGGGGCAGTCGGTTCGCTGAACTCGGTTATGCGGAGGTAGCCGATTCCCTCGGTGATGAAACGGACTCCCTTGATGCTGGTGACGCGGATGACTTCGCGGACGAGTGTGAAGTCCTTGATATCGCGTCCCCTGAGAATCTTAAGGGTTGCCTTGGTGCCCGGGTCGCCCCTGAGTTTCTGGACGGCGTCCCGCAAGGCAAGGGATTCCGTGCGTTGGCCGTTGATTTCAATGATGCGGTCGCCGCTCAGGAGTCCGGCCCGGGCGGCCGGTGTATCCTCGATGGGGGCGATGACGGTCAGGAGGTTATCCTTGACGCCGATCTGGATGCCGATGCCGCCAAAAGCGCCCTGGGTATCCTCCTTGAGGTCGCGGTATTCGGTGGGTTCCAGAAACTGGCTGTAGGGGTCGAGAGAGGTCAGCATGCCGTTCAGGGCCGAGGTTATCAGGTTGGAATAACTGACTTTGGTTTCATCCACGTAGTTATGCCTGATCAGGAGCAGGGAGCGAGTCAGGAGGCGGATCTGGCGGTAGGCTTCCTCGTCTTCGGTGGGTTTCGGGTTGGTCGAGACGGGCGCCTTCGGTGCCGGAGCGTTAGTGGATGATGAGGGTGGGGTTGATGGGATTGCCGGCGGCGGCAGATTCCGGCAGCCACCCCCAGAGAGCAGGGAGGCGGCGAGTAACAGGCTGATGGGTGCGGTTTTCATAAGGAATGAGTGTCCTTATATGGCTTCCGGCGCGGGGTTGTCCACCCTAAAAGCATAGGTGCCCCGCGGTGGTTGACAGTGGGGAGGGCTCCGACTACCATGATTCGATCAGTGAAGACGTGGAGGATGAGAGGTTATGCCGACGTACGACTATGAATGTAAGAAATGCGGGCGATTCGAGCAGTTTCAGCGTATTACCGATGCGAAGTTGAAACGGTGTCCCACCTGCAACGGGCCGGTCAAGCGGTTGCTCGGATCGGGGGCGGGGATTCTTTTCAAAGGAACGGGGTTTTATCAGACGGACTATCGGAGCGACAGTTATCGCAAGGGGGCCAAGTCGGACTCCGGTTCGGCGAGCAGTGTCGCGCCAGCGAAGAAAGACTGAAAGAGGCATTGCATGGGGATCAAAATTGAGTGTTCGGCCTGCGGATTCAGGAATGATCTGGGGCGGGTTTTCTGCACGCAGTGCGGTGTGAAGCTTGATCTGAAGCGTACGGCGTCATCGGATCTCGAGGAGCGGAGGGATGTGCGATACGGGGCGATCATCGGGAAGATCATCGGCGGGTTGCTGACGTTGGGCGTTCTTGGCGGCCTGGGGCTTGGATTGTGGCCTGTGAAATTGGCGGTGGTGCAGCGTGATGCCGCCGGCGGGCAGCAGGTGGTGCTCAAGACGCGGGCGGTCAAGAAGGCAATCGTGGCCGGACAGAAGGCGTCGGTGGATTTCACGGCGATGGAGATCAACGGGTACCTGGCGGGGCGTGCGGGAGCCCGGGGTCTCAAGGCGTTGGCGGTGGACGTCCGTTCCGGGGCCATGGACGTGGGGGCGTGGTTTACGTGGCGGCCGGGTGTGGCGACCAACCTGACCTGGTTGCCTGCGAAGATGACCACACTGCCGATCAGTCTGGAGATGACGATGGCGTTCGACAACGGCCAGATGCGGGTCACGGGAGGCCGGGTCGGTCATTTGCCGTTGATTGGGCCGATGGCGGGAATCTGCAAGGGGTTCTTCAAGGATGTTTTTTCCGATGTGGTCTCCGAAAAGCAGGTGGTTGACGCATTGACCGAGGTGGTGCTTGAGCCGGATGTGGCGCACGTCAAATTCGGGAAATAGGCGTCATGGAATGCTGGCGATGAATTGTGTAATCCCGAGGTCTGGTCTTGGTTGTGCCGTTGCCGTTCTATTGGCCAGCCTGCCGGTAGGTGCGTTGGGGGGAGGGCATGCGGCAGGCGAGGTGGTGCCGCAAACCAATCGCAGTTTCACAACCAGTGCCACCGGGCGGTTTGTGGCCCGCGGCCCCGACGTGTTTACCTGCATGGCGCAGACGCGCTGGGCGGAAGAGACCACCGGCAACCTGGAGCGTTTTCTCGGGGTGAAATTTCCGATCCGGCGGTCGGAGGCGATAGAGATCCGTCTGGTGTCCGGTCGTGAGGCGGCATTTCTGCCCTCCTTGGTGTGCCGTGAGGAGAGCGGGTTGTTTTTGCGGGTTCTCGTGGTGAACACGGCGGTGTCTCCGGATCCGGAGGTGATGGATGAACTTCTTTGCCGGGCGTTGATGACGGGGTATATCCGGGAACGGCGCCGCGGGGTGGCGGGAAGTCGGATGCCGGCCATTCCGCAATGGTTGACGATGGGGGTGGCGCAGAATCTGGACGCGGCGGTCAGGGGTCGGAACCGGGATGTGGTCACGGAGTGGCGGCCGGAGTCGGAAGTTCCGACCTTGGCGGACGTGTTTAGGTGGGAGTCGATTCCGGAGGGGTGGCCGCGCTATCGATCGGTCTGCGGAATGGTGACGCAATGGCTGGGGACCTTTGGGGTGAGTGTGTCGCCCTATGTCAGGATTATGGACCGTTTGGCGGATACCGGCGGGGTGAGGGAGGAATGGTTGGCGGAGACGTTGACGGGGTTGGGAACCGTGGCGGCGATGGAACCGGCATGGAGAGAGTGGTTGCAGAGGCAGGGAACCCTGATTCATTCGTTTGGTGAAGTGTCGTCAAGGTTGATCGGGCAGGTGCAGTCCGAGTTGCCGTTGGCGGTGTCATCGGGGCCGGATAGTGCGGTGCCGGTGTGGTTGACGCCGCGGGAGGCGATTGCCCGCCGCCGGGAACCTGGGGTTTCGTTTGCGGCGCTGCAAAAAGCCCAGCGGTTGCGGTCGGTGACGCTGGGGAAGGCGGAAGAACTGGCGAGTGTGGGCGAGGACTTTGCGGTGTTCTATGAGCGTCTTGCCTCGGGAGCCTGGACGGTCACGCTGAGTCGTGCGCTGGGGCGGGCGGAAAAGAAGCTGGAATTGCTGGCCGAGTTGACCCGGAAGCGGGAAGCGTACCTGGACGCGCTGGAGCGCGAGGTGCGGGACCGGTCGGGGGAGTGGCGTGACCCTGCGCCGGCGCGGGAGCCTGTGCTTGAAAAAGGGCGATTTGAGCGGTATGTTGACGAGGCAGAAATGAAATTCGGTGATAGGCCAAAGGATACGAGCCGGGACTAGTCATGACAGCAAAGACAACGACGCGGAAGACAACGGTGGGCGCCATTGACGCGATGGTGCTGGATTTCACGGCTGGCGGCGATTTGCGGCTTGACCAGGCGCTGGTGGCTGTGGACTGCATCGGATCGGCAGCCCATGTGACGATGCTTGCCCGGATGCCGGTGCGTCCGCAGGTGGTTTCGGGGAGTGAGTGCAAGGCGGTGATCCGTGAGTTGGCGGTGATCATGCAACGGGCGGCGGCCGGGGATTTCGTCATTGCTTTGGACGACCAGGATGTGCATCTGGCGATCGAGCGGGAGTTGACGGCGACGTTGGGTGAACTGGGGAAGAAGATTCATACGGGTCGGAGTCGCAACGACCAGGTTGCGGTGGATCTGCGCCTTTATGCCCGGGAGCAATTGCTGGCCATGGTGGGCGAGGCGCTGGATCTGGCGACGGTGATGGTGCGGTTGGGGCGGGAGCATGTGCAGGTGCCGATGGTTGGCCGGACGCACATGCAGCCGGCGATGCCCAGTTCCGTCGGCCTATGGGCGACGGCGCATGCGGAAAGCCTGTTGGATGATGTGGCCTTATTGAAGTCGGTCTATGCGATCAATGACCAGTGTCCGCTGGGGTCGGCGGCCAGTTACGGGGTGCCGCTGCCGCTGGACCGGGACTTGACGGCGCGCCTGCTGGGATTCAGCCGTCCGATCCACAACGTGCTTTATGCCAACAACGCGCGGGGCAAGATGGAGGCGATGATCCTGGCCGCCTGTTCGCAGGTGATGCTTTCCCTCTCGCGGCTGGCGCAGGATCTGATGATCTACACGATGCCGGAGTTCGGGTATTTCTCGTTGCCGGCGGAGTTCGGGACGGGGAGCAGCATCATGCCGCAGAAGAACAATCCCGACGTGGTTGAACTGGTGCGTGCCCGTGTGTCGCGGGTGGTGGCGTGCGAGCTGGCGGTGGTGGATATCTGCAAGTCCCTTCCGAGCGGATACAACCGCGACCTGCAGGACACGAAAGGCCCGTTCATGGAGGGGGTGGCGACCACGCGGGCCTGTTTGCGCAGTATGGCGTTGATGATGGCGCATACGACGGTCAACGAGGCGGCGTTGCTCCGCGGGTTTTCGGCCGGGGTATTTGCCACGGACAAGGCGCTGGAATTGGTGGGGCGCGGGATGCCCTTCCGGGATGCCTACCAGTATGTGAAGGATCACCTTGGTGAACTGCGGACGATGAATGCGCAAAAAGCGATCGGGAAGAAGACACATCTGGGCGCCCCGGCGGGATTGGATTTTGAGGAATACGGGAAGCGGTTGGCGGGGGAAGGGGTTTGGCAGGAAATCCGGCGTGCGGGGCATGTCCGGACGGTGACGAAGTTGATGAAGATAAAGTACGTGATTTGAACTGGGTGGGAAATGGTGGTTGGTGAGCAGCCAAAACGGGAGAACATGATGACACAGAGACGCAAGATGGGGTTAAACCTGTTGGTTGGGGTGGTACTGGGAGGGATGGCGGTCGTTGCCCAGGGGGCGGCGGCCAAGGATGATCTGCTCGCAAGCCAGCAGGTGCCGTTGATGGAGATGCTGAGCCGGGGAGGCGTGGTCATGGTGGCGCTTGGACTGATGTCGGTCGCCGGCCTGGCGCTCGTGATCTACCTGTTTGCCAGTCTTCGGAGCAGTCAGGTGGTGCCGGCGACGTTGAAGGATGACGTGCTGGACAAACTGGAGGCGGGTGAGTGGGCCGATGCCCGGTCCGCCTGCGGGTACAGGCCCTGCGCCTTTTCGGAAGTCGCGATTGCGGCCATTGATTACGCGCGGGCGTCCGAGCAACCGGCGGCGGGACAGCTTAAGGATGTAATAGAGGGCGAGGGTGGGCGACAGGCCCTGATTATCCAGGGGCAGACCCAGTACCTTTTTGACCTCGCGGTTCTGGCGCCCATGGTGGGGTTATTGGGAACGGTGTTTGGCATGATACACGCGTTCAACGCCGTTGCCCTGGATTTGACCAAAGCGAAGCCGATGTTGTTGGCGGCGGGGGTGGGTGAGGCGCTGGTGGCCACGGCGGCGGGGTTGATTGTCGGCATTCCGACCATGGCGTTCTACGCCTATTTCCGGAACCGGGCGGCGCGGTTGATCGCCGGGCTTGAAGTGGCGTCCGGGCAAGTCATGAACATCCTGTTGAGCAAGAGGGGCAAATGAACTTCCGGGGCAAGCACCACTCCAATCCCATAGCGTTCCAGATAGCGCCGATGGTGGATTTTCTGCTCGTGCTGCTCTGCTACTCGATCATGAGTCAGATATTTACGCAGTGGGAGGCGGAGATTGACGTCAAGTTGCCGACGGCGACGACGGCGGAAGTGCAGCAACGGCTGCCGGGCGAGATCATTCTCAACGTCATGCGGGACGGGGCGACGGTGGTGAACGGGCGGACGTTGAGGGAGACGGAACTGGAAGTCCTCCTGCGGCGGCTGGTGTCGTTGTTTCCGGGGCAACCGGTGCTGATCCGGGCGGACCGGCAGACGGCGTACGAGCACGTCATCCGGGTCTTGGATCTCTGCCGGCAGGCGGACATCTGGAACATTTCATTCGCGGCGGGGATGGGCGAGAAGAAATCCGGCACATGAAACGGTCCGGGATGAGTCTCATAACGGCTGGCGTTCTGTTGGCCGCCGGGTTGGCCTGGGGGTTGGAGCCGAAGGAGCAACTCCAGTTTGCCGACGGGTTGTATTCGCGCGGTCTGTGGGAAGTGGCGCTCAAGGAATACCAGACCTACCTGGCGGCGTCTCCGAGCGGCGAAGGCGCCATGGTGGAGGCGGTTCATTACCGCATGGGCGAGTGCTGGCGCCAACTGGGCAAGGCGGATGAGGCGGAGTCGGCCTATTCGCGGGCGTATGCGGAGTCGGCCGCGGGTGAATATCATTTCCGGGCGGGGTTACGGCGGGCTGAATTGATGGAGGCGGCCGGCCGGCTTCAGGATGAGGTGCAACTGCTGACGGCGATGGTGTCGCAGGGGCCTTCGTCGGACATTGACGCGGCCTGCCGGTATGCGCTGGGGAACGCGCAGGTCAAGGCGGGGCAGAAGGGGGAGGGTGCGGAGACGTACGCGGCGGTGTTAAAGGCGCATCCGGGAAGTCCGTATGCGGGGTATGCGGCGTTGGCGCTGGCGGGTCTCCGGCAGGGGGTCGCGGGTCAGGAGGCCGGATTGGAGGCGCTCTATCTGGTGGCGGTATCGAATCCGGCATCGGCCAGGGTGGGGGCCGAAGGGTGGTTTCAACTTGGCGATTTCTATTTCCGCGGGAAGCGTTTTGAGCAGAGTGCGCGGGCCTACGAGAAACTGGCCGCGCTTTATCCGGCGGACGAACGGGTGATTGAATCGCGAATGCAGATGGCCTGGGCGTTTCATCATGCGGGGTTGTATGCCGATGCCTTGCCGGTCTGCGACCGGGCGCTGGCCTCGGCTGATGTGAAGAATCCGGCGGAATGGCTTTACATCAAGGCCAACTGCGAGCGGCAACTGGTCCGGAATGAGGCGGCGGTGAATACCTATGCGGCGTTGATCCAGAAGTATCCGCAGGCCGAGATGGCCGACTATGCGGCCTATGAGCGTTCGCTGACGTTCTACAAGATGGGAGACTTCAGCAATGCCGTGCGCCAGGCGCGGTCGTTGAACCTGACGCCGAGGATCAAGAAGGACGTCTACTGGTTGCTGGCGGAAGGCAATGCGGCGCTGGGGGACGAGGCGGGGGCGGTGCAGTATTACCGGTTGCTGACGACCGAGTTTCCGGCGTCGGAGTTGGCGGCGGACGCCTTGTACCGGTTGGGGCACCTGATGCAGAAGCGGGGTGAACTGCGGCAGGCGGCGGAGGTATTCGGGCAATTGGCGGCGGACTATCCGAAGCATGAACTGGCGCCGCAGGCGCTTTTCGCCGAAGCATCCTGCCTGGGCAGGGCGAAGCAGAACGAGGATGCCGTGGTCGCCTGGGCCAAGGTGATCGAGAAGTATCCCGACAGTAAATTTGTGGAGGAGTCGCTCTATCAGAAGGCGATGGTTGAGGTCTTTTTGCGACGCGACGAACAGGCGCGGGGGACCTTGGGCGAGTTGTTGGCCAGGTTTCCCGGCACCCGGTTTCTGGCGGACGCGCAGTTCTGGATGGGCGTCCTGCTGGAGGAACAGGGGAAGTGGGATGAAGCCGAACGTGCGTTCCGGAAATCGCTGGAATCCAAGCCATCGCCCGAGATGCAGCAGAAGGGGCGGTTCCGGCTGGGGTTGGTCCTGCAACGCAAGGGAATGGTGGATGAGGCGGCCGGACTTTTCCAGTTGTTGATGGAGACGTCGCTGAAGGCGCAGTTTACGCCCGAGTTGCTGGAGTGGCTGGCGGAGTATCATCTGGGCCGGAAGCAGTTTGTGATGGCGGGCGAAGTGGCCGACGCCCTGATGGCGCGGGGCGGGACGGACTCCTGGAAACAGATCGCTTGGGCGATCAAGGGGAAGGCGGCGTTGGGGCAGGGGCGGCCGGTCTTGGCGCGGGAGGCGTTCGAGAGCGCGGTGGGGATTGAGATCAAGGGGGGGGCGGCGGCCGAGTCGCGACTGAGGTTGGGGGATCTGCGCCTGGCGGCCGGTGAGGTGACGGAGGCCAAAGCGGAGTATGAGCGAGCCGCGGGCATGGCGGCGGCAGATTCCCTTCTGTCGGTTCGGGTACACGCGTATGCCGGGATCGCAAAGGCGCTCAAGGCGCAGGGGAATCTGGGCGATGCGGCGCGGCATTTTCTGAGCGTGGCGGTATTGTTTGATGATCCGGTGCTGGTGCCGGAGTGTCTGGATGAGGCGGCCGAGGCCTTTGCGAAGGCGGGGCGCAAAGAGGAAAGCGACAAGGTGGTCAAGGAACTGCTGGATCGGTATCCGGACAGCGACTGGGCCAAGAAACGCCTGAAGGCCCACTAGGGCAGGTTGAACGCATGACAGAACAACGAGTCAGGTTTCGGAAGCAAGCGGAGGCGCCGGGTACGTTCATGATCTGGCGGCAACTCCACCGGCGCCATCTCCGGTGGGCGACGGTGGCCCTGGCGCTCTCAGTGCTCCTGCATCTGCTGGTGATCCTTTTCTTTCCCGGGTTGAAGGTTTACGGGTTCAACCAGGAGACTTTGCCGGAGAAGAAGCATGTGGCGGTGCGGTTGCGTGATGTTCGGATGCAACCCGAACCGGCGGAGGTGGACCGGCGTCCGGCCCGGTTCCGTCCGGAGACGGCGAGGGGAACGGTGGCGGGAGACACGGCGGTGGAATCCATGGCTTTCCGGAAACCGGTTGACCAGGCGGATGTTGAGCCCCGGCGTGTTGGGGCGGGGCTCCTGGCCGGTGAGAGTCGGAGTCTCGTGGACCCCGAAACGGTGGATCGGCCGGTGTGGGAACCCCGGCAGGAAGTGCTGGGGATCAGCCGCAAGGTAGTGCAGGATGACAAGGCGGCGGTGCCACGGCGATATGTGGATGCCATTCCCCGGCAGGCCAAGGCCGGGGACATTGCCGCGCCGGCAGATCGCGCGGATATCGGCAAGATGGCAAGCGGGGGGGTGACTTATGACCTGATTGATGATCCCGCCAAGTTCGGGTGGGGGCGGGCCTTTGGGGGAGGAGGGGGCGGCGATGGCGGTTCCCGCAAAGCGACTCCCGAGAAGATCAGTCTTGAGGAACCCAAGCGCCTGTTTGATGAGAAGCAACGGGTTTCGGTGCTTAAGGCGTTGGAGCAATACCTGAAGGCGGATGTGTACGTTTATCAGCCGGCGCTGGACTCCCGGTATAACTACTGCCGGATTGAGATCAAGCGCCGGACGAGTGACTTGTTGCCTGTGTTGGCGAAGGACTTGCTGTTGGTGCAGGACGCTTCGGCCAGCATTACGGAGCAGAAGTTGTACTTCTGTCGGGAAGGGATGCTGAAGGCCCTGGAACTTCTGGGGCCGGAGGATCGTTTCAACGTGGTTGAGTTTCGCGACGTGTCGAAACGATGTTTTCCTGAATGGTCGCCTGTCAATCCGGACTCGCTGCAGAAAGCCAGGGAGTTTATTGGTGCGATGATTTCGGTGGGAGACACGGATATCTTTGGATCCCTGAAGGAATTACTGGAGTTGCCGAGGACGTCGGGGCGTCCTGTGGTGGCGATGGTGGTTGGTGACGGGGTGGCGACGGTGGGGTTGACTGACCGGTCGCAGATTATAGAGACCTTCAGTCGGGCCAACCTGGGAGGTGTCTCGGTATTCACGATGGGAACCTATGCGGGGGCCAATGCGTATTTGCTGGATCTGTTGAGTTACCGGAACCGCGGGGATACGTTGATTGTGCGGACAGGCCGGTGGGATATTCCGGCGATACTGGAGGGGCGGGTGCGGGAGGTGAGTCGGCCGGTGTTGTCGGATGTCCGGTTCCGTTTCGCGGGGCAGGTGTGGTGTGAGGCCTACCCGGCCTTGACGAGCAATCTCTACATGGACCGGCCGCTGGTGTTGGTGGGGCGGTATCCGCGTGAGGCGCGGCGCCTGGTGTTCCAGGCCACGGGACGTGCGGATGACATTGAGTGCGACATGGTGTTCGACCTGGATCTTTCCCAGGCAATGGGCGGTGACAAGGGTATTCGGACTGAATGGGCTTGGCAGAAGGCCTACTCGTTGATCGGGGAACACACCAAGACCCGCAAGGACGGGGTGATGGCCGAACTCAAGCAACTCCGGAAGGACTACGGGATCAAGATTCCGTACCGGGACGAATTGTCGCGTTAAGTTGATTCCGGGCGCTCCCATGACTGATCGTTGTTGGCGGAGCGCCTGTTTCGTGTCAAGTCGGTCAGGTGGGAACTTATTGGACCCTAAGCATGTCTAACCTCCAAGAGCAGGGCAAGGAGCGCGAGGCTGAAGAGGCTCGCGTGAACGGACTTGTCCAGCAGGCACAAGGGGGTAGCATGCAGGCCGTCGACGAACTGGTGCGGACGTATCAGACGCCGATTTTCAATCTGGCTTACCGGATGGTGAACCAGCACGAGGATGCCGCTGATCTGACCCAGGAGGTCTTCATCAAGGTCTATCGCGCCATCCGGAAGTTCAAGGGGGAATCCCGATTCTCGACGTGGCTTTACGCATTGGCGCTCAATACCTGCCGCAGTCGCAGGAAGCGCCTGCGGCGCATCGGGTTCTTTGAGGCCCAGTCGCTGGATAAGCCGGTTGACACCGAGGAGGGGCATGTGTGCCGTGAGCCTGTCGACAGCGGGGATCTTCCGGATCAGGCCATGGAAAAACATGAAACCCGGGAAATTGTGGGGCGTGCCATTGCGACGCTGGCGGATGAATTCCGTGAAGTGATTGTCATGCGTGACATGCAGGGCCTGAGTTATGAGGAAATCGCCGGGGCGACAGGTTGCTCGGAAGGGACGGTCAAGTCACGCCTCTGGCGGGCGCGGGCAAAAGTCAGGGATGAACTTCGGAGGGAAGGATTGATATGCGGTGTGAACAGATAATTCAGTTGATGGGCGAACACCTCGACGGGTGCCTGGATGCTGATCGGACCCGCGAGTTGAATGACCATCTTGCCGGTTGTGAGTCTTGTCGCCGTGAGTTGGAGGAACTCCGGCAGACGCTGGCGTTGCTTCGGGCCCTGCCTCCGGTCGCGCCTCCGTCCGACCTGCTTCCGTCTGTGCGCCGGCACCTTGCCCAGGAACGCGAAGTGCCGTTGGCTGGTTTCTGGCGGGTCCTCAGCCTGCCGCAGATCCGTGTGGCCGCCGCTGCGGCGCTCGTTATTGTAGTGGGTGTATATGGATGGCGTACCTTGACGGTACCGCCCGGCCTTGTTCAATCTGATATCGCTCCGCCGCGTGTTGTTGCGTCTGCACGCCATCCCGCCGCCTCTCCCGCGGTCGAGTCAGCGCAGGTTTTGCGTGAGGAGGCGGTGTTTCACCGCCCCGCGCCGATGAATGCTCCGGTGCCGGCAGGTCTTGTCAGGAGTCGCGACGTTGCGTCTGCCAGTCTGGCACGGGTGGACAAGCCCGAGGCGAAAAGCATCGCCAGCGTACCGGCAAGGGATGGCGAGGGGTGTCTCTGGAAACGGGATGATGCGTTGGTTGCCGGCAAGGCGACCGGACCTGTAAAAATGGGGTTGAGCATCGGTAGCGAGGCAGTGGTTGGCGAGGCGGAAGCCGATTCGGCGGTGACCGATGCGGGTGCAGGCGGCGTAACTGTCCGGACCGCTCCGGCAATGGCAACTCCGTCGGTTGCGGTGCCGCAAGTCGAGAGAGAGTCTCTCGCCTTGGAAAAGCAAGCGGGTCTTGCCTCCGAGGCGCCGACAAAAAGGGGGGGGCATGCGCGAGGAGTAGGCCGTGAGATTATCCTGGCGACCGGCGATGCCGCTGCCGTCAGAAACGTTCTGGCCCGATATGTCGTTGCCGCGAAGAAGGAAAGCAACGCGGTTTCTGGAATCCGCGCGAAGACTGCGGAGATCCGGGAGGATAAAAAAGAGGCGGCGGGGCATGTGGTTGAGGGTTGGATCCCGGCGGGCCGCTATAGCCAACTGCTGGACAGTTTAAAGGCGCTGGGAATTGTGAACCCACCCGGGGAAACAACAGTCAAGGTGGCGACATCCGCCGACATTGGCAACGGTGAGCGATCACGGCAGTTCCGGGCCGAGATCGGTGCAGAGGCCCTGATTTTCGTCAGGATCACTGTTGTCGCGCCCTCCAAGTAACTTCCGTGCGCCATGCACGGGAACCTTTTCGCAGGTTTCGCCGTCTAAGCGATTAGGTGGCAGGAAAGGAGAGTCATGAATATCCGGCAGATAGCAAAGGGGGCGATGGTGGGGGCGGTGCTGTGCGGCTCCCTGTGCCGGATGGTTCAGGCGGCCTACCTTGAAAACCAGTCTGACTCCCCGGCTATACGGGAGTTTGTGCCGCTGGGCCGGATCCCCGATCCGATGCCGGAACCGCGGGAGGGCAACCCGCTCCGCCGTCTGCTTCAACGCGTGGAAATCGGCCGTCCCCAGCATTCGGGAGGGTTGAGCGTCTTTCCGATACTGCTTCGGGACTCGGGCGATCTGGGAGGGGTACGCACACTGGACGAGGCGTTGAGTCGCGGTTGGATCACCATACGGGAACAGGAACAGGCACGCGTATCGGAGGTGGTTGTCAGGAATGAGTCCAGGCATCCGGTGTTCATGATGGCCGGCGAGATGTTGGGTGGAGGCAGGCAGGATCGCATCATCCGGAACGACGTACTGGTTCGGGCGAACGGGGAAACGGTGACCGTGCCGGTCTATTGCGGCGAGCAAAACCGGTGGAAGGGGGATCGGGAGTCGTTCGACAGCGCTCCCTATCTGGCAGGCCAGGCGATGCGCAGCATGGCCGCCCGGGGAGAATCCCAGGAGGCGATTTGGGGAGAGATTGACCACCGGCTCAAGTCGGCCGGGGTGTCGGCTCCAACACGCAGTTACCAGTCGCTTTACGGTGACCGTGACACCCGCCGCCATATTGATGCGGTGGTTGACTGTTTTCACGGTGTCAGAACCCGGCGTACCGTCGGGTTGGTTATTCTTTTTTCCGGTCAGGTGGTTAGCGGGGATCTTTTCGGCGACCCCGACCTTTGTGAGCGACTGTGGGACAAGATTATCCGGTCCCATGCGGCGGACGGGGAGTTGCGGGAACCGGGTCGGAGGGTTAAGGAAACAATGATCGATGGATCCAGCACGGTAGTCCGGCGTTTCCTTGAGGAGTTGTCCTGGACGGGGCAGAGGCGGGAGTCCACGCCTGGTGCGGGCGAATGCTTCGTCTTAAGCGGGCGGGTGGATGGGCATGTGCTGGTGTGGAACGATGGATTGGTTCACGCGTCCGCATTCCCTGTGAAGGAGTGGTATTCCCGGCCGCCCATGACCGGACCGTGGCCTGTGCCCATGCGATAATGGCTTGAAGGTGTGGTTCAGTATAAGAGGAGAGCGAAGATGAAACGGTTGCTAAGTTCAGTCGTAGTTGTGCTGTTTTTGATGCAAGTGGAGTCATTCGGGTCGGGGTTGTTGATCCCCAAGGATGAGTCCATCCCGCCACTGGCCATCGAAAGCCAGCGTGTTGACATTCAGATCAAGGATGGCACCGCCACGGCCCGTATTGAGCAGGTCTTCCGGAACAGCGTCAATCGCAACCTGGAGGCAGTCTATATTTTCCCGTTGCCGGAGAATGCCAGCATTTCCGACTTCGCCATGATGATCAACGGAAAGCGCATGAGTGGTGAACTGGTTGAGAAGGGGAAGGCCCGGGGCATTTACGAGGACATCGTGCGCCGCATGAAGGATCCCGGGTTGCTGGAGCATCTTGGCGGAAATCTCTTCCGCGTCAGCGTCTTTCCGGTGCCGGCCAACGGTCTGCAGAAGATCGAATTGGAATATTCACAGACTCTGGCGTTCGACAGCGGTCTGTACAAGTTGGTCTATCCCCTGAAAACCGGTGAGCGTGCTTCCCGCACGTTGGCGGACTTCACGGCGTCCGTCCGTTTGAACTCAAAATTGCCGCTCAAAAGCATCTACTCTCCGTCCCACAAAGTGGGTGTTTCGCGCAAAGGCGACCATGAAGCTATTATTGGATTCGAGGAGGACAAGGCGCTGCTCGATCGCGACTTTGTACTCTACTATGCCGTATCAAAGAAGGAGTTCGGCCTGAACCTGCTTACCCATGCGGCGAAAGGCGACAAGGGGTTCTTCATGATGATGCTGGCGCCCTCCGTGGCGATTCCGGGATCGGTCATGCCCAAGGACGTGACCTTTGTGGTCGACACCTCCGGCAGTATGGCGGGCGGCAAGATTGAGCAGACGCGAAAGGCGCTGGAGTATTGTGTAAAGACCCTTCATGAAGGCGACCGTTTCAACGTTATCCGCTTCAGCACCGATGTTGAACCATTCCGGCCATCCCTGGCCGAGGTTAATGCCACGAACCGCGAGGCGGCGTTGGGTTTCATTCGCGGCATGGATGCAAGGGGTGGCACCGCGATCAACGACGCGCTGACCGCCGCTCTGGAGATGAATTACGACGGCAAACGGCCGGCGATTGTTCTCTTTCTGACGGACGGACGTCCCACGGTTGGGGAAACCACGGCTGAGACTATTCTGGCGAATGTCAGCAAGGGTAATAAGGCCAAAGTCCGAGTCTTTGTATTCGGGGTGGGAGAGGATGTGAACACGCACCTTCTGGACCGGGCGGCCAACCAGAATGGTGGCCTTTCGCAATATGTTGCACCGGATGAGGATATCGAGGTCAAGGTATCCGGCCTTGCCGACAAGATGAGTAATCCGGTGCTGGCGAACGTTCGCGTGGAGGTGGACAAACTCAAGACCTCCATGCTCCATCCCTCCGCGTTGCCTGACCTGTTCAGCGGAGACCAGATTACCCTTTTTGGCCGGTACGACGGAAGCGGTGACTCAGTCATCCGTCTGACGGGCGATGTGAACGGCCACCGGCGTGAGTTCATTTACGAGGGGACGTTCCCGGCGATGCAGGGCGACAACACCTTCATTCCCCGGTTATGGGCCACCCGCCGTGTCGGGTTCCTGCTGGATGAAATTCGTCTGCGCGGCGAGAATGTCGAACTGAAGGACGAAGTCATTCGGTTAAGCCGCGAGTATGGCATCATGACGCCCTACACCTCCTATCTTGTGCTCGAGGATGACCAGGCCTATCAGCAGCATGGGATCAAAAGGGGTGGCGGGGAAGCCCCCAAGCCTTCTGCCATCCCGGCGGCTGGGTTCATGAATCCGGGCCGTCCGGGCACGATGGTTCCGGTATTCGGTGCGGACAGTTTGAGTGAGTCCGCATCTTCCGCTGATACGGAGAACCGCGAACCCGCGAGGAAGATGCGCGGGAAGGAAGGGGCTGTTTACTCAAGGCCCAACGGTTCAGTCATGCGCGAGGAATCCGGGGCCAAGGCGATTGCCGTCAGCAAGGCGATTCACGACTACAAGAAACAGGACTCCGCAGGGGTGGAGTTGGCGACGGTCAAGCATGTGGGTAAGAAGGTCTTCATCCTGATGGATGGGCGGTGGGTTGACCAGGCTTTCAAGAGCAGCATGAAGGTTGCCACCGTCAAATTCGGTAGCGAGGAGTACTTCAAACTGCTGAGCGAGAAGCCGGAGTTGAAGGACTGGTTTGCCCTTGGGACCAAGGTTACTGTGGTGCTTGAAGACGGCACGGCCCTGATGGTGGAGTGAAGGTTAACGAAAGGACAATATACTGATGAAACAACAACTGCTTTCTTTGCTCCTTATGTGTGTGCTGGGTGCTTCGAGCAATCCGGTCATAACCGTCGCCTCAGAGGGGAGTGCCACTGTCAAATCCAGGTCGGCCAAAAGCGAAGACTTGGGTGGCAAAAAGCGCTTCGCCGGTTATGTAAGCACCGATAAGCCTATCTATCGCGACAACGAGCGACTTTATGGCCGTTGCGTAATTCTTGAGGCCGATTCGCACGCGGTTCTGGCCGGGCAACCGTTCGTGACGTTTGAAATCACCGGTCCCAAAGGAGATCGAGTGGCCTCGGGTCAGGCCGCCGTTGAGAACAGTGTGGCCGGACTGTCGTGGGATATCCCGCCCGGTCAGGCTGGCGGTGAGTACAACCTGACGGTTACCAGTCCGCAACTCGGGTTCGCTCCGGCCGTGCGCAAGTTTGACATCCGCGACTTTCGCGCTCCGCGCCTGAAGACGCAGATCAAGTTCCTTCGCGACGGGTACGGACCGGGTGATGTGGTCCAGGCCACTCTGGAAACCATCCGGGCAGAAGGCGGCATCCCAAATCATGCCAAGGTCCGCATCTCCGTCCGGGTGGACGGCGTCGAGGTCCACACCGCCACCGGCGAGGTGGATGATGGCGGGCGTTGCACGGTGGTCTTCAAGTTACCTGCGAAGATTGAACGCGGCGAGGGTTCGTTGGCCTTCGTGGTTGAAGATGGCGGCGTGGTGGAAACCGCCAGTAAGACAATACCAATTCTTCTCCAGACCCTCGACCTGTCGATCTACCCCGAAGGAGGCGATCTGGTGGCCGGGTTGCCTTGCCGTGTCTATGTCGAGGGCAGGAGGCCGGCCGACACCCCCGCCGACATGGTCGGCGCGGTGTTGGATTCCAACGGCAAACAGGTGGCGACGTTCCGAACCGAGCATGAAGGCCGCGGCCGGTTCAGTTTCACGCCGGAACGGGGGACGGACTACCGACTGAAGATGCTCGAACCTTCCGGCATCGCAAAGACGTGGCCGCTTCCCGTCGTTCGCGACACCGGCACCCTCCTGCGCGCCACCGATGACGTCTATGCGCGGGGCGAACCCGTCACCCTCCATATCCTGACCACGGAACCCGGACCGTTCACGGTGACCTTGCGTCAATTGGAAAACGAACTGGCGGCAGTCAAGATCCGTGGCTCCGACAAGGCGGGCGAGAAATCCACAACCACCGTCACCCTCACGCCGCCCTCTGGTGTCGACGGGGTCCTCATGATCACCGTCTGGAACAACCGGAACGAACCGGTCGCCGAAAGGTTGATCTTCCGGGAGTCGGCCAAAAGCATCCGGGTGAACGTCACCGCCAACCGGTCCCGGTATGTTCCCGGCGCGGCGGCGAGTCTTACCGTCACCACGACCGATGAACACGGCGATCCACTTAGTGCGGTCGTGGGTGTCACCGTCACCGACGACAGCGTTCTGGAGATGATTGAGAAGCGCCGGCAGGCGCCCCGCCTGCCGGTCATGGTTTACCTGGAGAGTGACGTGCGCGATTTGGCCGACGCCCATGTCTATCTCGACCGCGCCAATCCCAAGGCGCCTGTCGCAGTTGACCTGTTACTGGGGACCCAGGGTTGGCGCCGTTTCGCCCTCGTTAATTGGGTCAAGTTTATCGAGGAACATGGTGATGCGGCCCGGCGCTCCTTGGCCGTCCGGGTTCTCCCGCCACCGGAATCCCGAGTCAGAGAGAAGGCGGTCCGCATGGATCGGCTTGAGGGGATGGCCGTCGGCGGAGAGAAGATCAAGCACCAAGTCCAAGCGAGGGCACCGCAGGCCCTGCCCGTGGATGACCGAATTGCTGCCGCAAAACCATCGCCCCCGGCCTCGGCTCCGGCCCCGTCCGTGTTGCGCCGCCTCGGGGCCGGCAAGATAAGAGATGAGGCAAAAGGAGACTTTGCCCGCGAGGCGGATTTTGAGGAAATCGGAAACATCAGGGCATGGGTTACGATCCGCGAGTACGCCCATGCGGTGCGGCCGGGTCGGCAAGCCAATGAGCGCAGTGATTTTACCGAAACCTTGTTCTGGAACGCCGGGGTCAAGACTGACGCCAAGACAGGTCAGGCCACCTTGGCCTTTGCCCTCAATGATGCCGTCAGCAGTTTCCGAATCCACGCCGACGCCTTCATGAGTGGCGCGGTTGGAAGTGGAACGGGACTGGTGGAGTCCATTCAACCGTTCTATATCGAACCCAAACTGCCCCTGGAAGTGACCATGGGTGACCGTATCCGCTTGCCGCTCGGATTGGTCAACGGGACCTCCGATGCATTGGATCCCGTGACGGTGAAGTGCGTTGCGGGCAAAGGAATCGGCGTGGGGCCTGTGGATTCTTTCGCCATTAAGGCCGACAGCCGCATCCGTCGCCTGGTTGACCTGGCTGTGGGTGACATCGCCGGGGATAGCGACTTTACCGTGGATGTTGCCACTGCGGCCTACTCGGATCGTGTCACCCGGAAACTGCGTGTGGTCCCGCGCGGTTTTCCCGTGACCGAGGCCCGAGGTGGCATGCTGGCACCGGACAGTGCCTTGACATTCACGATCAGTATTCCCGTAAATCGGATTCCCGGCAGTGTCCGGAGTGACATCGCCATCTATCCTTCCCCCATGGCCAACCTCACCAAGGCCCTTGAGCGCCTGATGCAGGAACCCTACGGGTGTTTTGAGCAGACCTCGTCAACCACCTATCCGGTGGTCATGGCGCAGCAGTATTTCACGACGCATCAAGGGGTGGATCCCAAACTGGCCGATCGCGGCAAGGATTTACTCAAGAAGGGGTATGAGAAACTTGCCGGTTTCGAGTGCAAGCAAAAGGGGTATGAATGGTTTGGAGAGGATCCAGGGCACGAGACCCTGACGGCCTACGGGTTGCTCGAGTTTAGCGATATGGCACGGGTACACCCGGTAGACGGCGGCATGCTGCAGCGTACCCGCCAGTGGTTGCTGGCCGCCCGGGACAGCAAGGGCGGGTTCAAGCGGGAACGGCGGGCGCTGCACACCTGGATTGAGGACAAGGATTGCTCTAACGCATACATCACCTGGGCCCTGTTGATGGCCGGTGAGTCGCCCGCCTCCCTGCGCCCGGAGATCGATACGGTGAAGGGGGCGGCCTGGGTGGCTCGGATGTGGCGTGGGAATGATCTCCTGCCGTTCAGGTGATAACAGGAGGAGTAACCCAAGAGAATGAGGGTGATGTCCTGTCGGGATCTGTCTATTTGTATGTTCCTAAGCGGCGCGCGGTTCCGGCCATGGTGTCGTCCCCTGTCGGCGACACATGGAACTCCATCGCAAACGCAGAAGCTGTGATCAGAAAAACGGCACACACATGTCCTGCGCAGGTCGTAGTCACTATCGCTTTCACGTTGCTTATACTTTCGTTTTGTCGAACGTCACCGGTCTGGGGCGGCGCGTTAGCGACGTACCCAGCACCGGATCGATGGGGCTTCATTTCTGGAACATCTCGATCAGGACATCGAGCACACGTTGTGCCGCCGACGGAGAGAGTCGCCCCAACTTCTTGACCAACCGTGTCTTATCCACGGTTCTCAACTGGTCCAGTACAACTTGACCTTCGATGCCCTGGAACGTGCATGCCACACGTGTTGGGTAATCACGTCCCTTCGTCGTCATGGGCGCGATGATTACCGTGCCGATATGATGGTTCATCTCGTCCGGCGAGATTACCGTACAAGGACGAGTCTTCTTGATCTCGTGTCCAATTGTTGGATCGAGCGTTACGAGGAAGACATCGAAGCGACTCACTTCCATTGCCATTCCTCACTATCCCATCGTGTGGGTATAGGCACTGGGTCGAGTAACTTGTCGTCCCCTTCACGAGCCATCAATTCGAACGCTGCGCCCCAGCCGGATCGAGGGCGTCGAGGAGAATGGATAAGGATCATGCAGTCCTGCACATCCATCTCCACCTCCTCGGCAAGGCCGCACTGTTCTATGAACGGCTTGGGTATCCGAACTCCACGCGAGTTCCCGATGGGTATCAATGTCGTCTTCATGCCAGCAATGTAACCACATTGTGATTACACGTCAATACCCGTCTCTGTGTTGCCAGAACGGCACCCTTGAGGCGCGAGCTTTAGCGAGTCGCCTCCGAGGGATGGTTCGGGTTATTTCAATCTGTTTTTGATCCAATCCGGATTTCGACGACAATCCAAGACTGCCTCAACATACACAACCCGCCTCTCGACCCGGTAGTAAATGGCGTAAGGGAATTTGGCTGCCAGCAGGTAATGATAACCCAGGCGGACAGGGTGAATCCCGCCATACCAGTGTAGCGAGTCGATATCAGCTGAGAGCGAATCCAGAAAGTAATCGCCCAAACCGGGAGATTGGGCGTCATAGAAAAGGATCCCGTCAATCAGATCCTGCTCGGCTTCATTAAGGATGCGGACTTTCACCGGACGCGCTCACGCAGCCTGCGCTTAGCATCTCCCCAGTCCCCGTATGTCGCGGATCCTTCCTTGATCCGGTTACGTCGCGCATCTAGAACATCTGCATGCCACGCCGGTATTGGGATGTCGGCCGCATCATGTTTCAGACTATCCCAAATGGCCTCCAAGGTCTGAAACTTGTCAGCTATCGTCATTTTGTTCAATGGAAGCGCAATTTGCATGGAAAACCACCTTTTCCTAAAAGTATAGCCAAAGAATTCTGGTGTTCAATTCAATATTCCCGAACGTGGCAACTCACCCTTGAGGAGGCCGCGCAGCGGGCTCCGAATAGGGTGGTGTTGCTGGTTCGGCTTCTTTCCGTTTGGCCTGCGCGGCCATGACCATGACCCCGATCACAGAAATGACCGACCCCAGAACCATCCACCCCAGAATGTATCCCATCGGTCGGCCGTCGCCGCCGAATGGTTCCGGGCAGTGAATCAGCGGCTTGAGACGCACCGAACATATAAATGCACTCGCCATCAACACTGGAGCGGCCAAGTAGCCGATCCACAGTGCTCGAATCGTCTTCGATCCATTCCCCCGGTAGCGCCATCCTGCCACGACCCAGAACACGTTCAAGGCCAACGTGCTGATAGCGGCCATGACTGCAACCAGACCCGCCATGGTTCCATCAAATCCCATTGTCGCCATGGTCATCATCTATTCTTTGCTTTGCCGAACGAATAGCGTTTTATCCCTCGTGCGGCGAGTATACACGGTTGGGGATGGG